>NZ_FOYT01000002.1:600000-900000 GCF_900112175.1 Halogeometricum rufum
ACGGCGCTGACACTGCTGTCTGTGGACCACTGAGTTCGGCTGCTTCGTCGCCGAGTTCGACCGATTGAAGCTCGTCGTCGATATGTGCCACGAGCGCGTCGAGGTTTTCGTCCGCCTCTTCGGTCACACGGCCGTTGACGATTTCGTCGATTCGTTCGCTAATTGCGAATACGTTCGGCCCGGGAGGTGTGGTGGCCTCGAGAATACCGAGGTCGACGAGGTGATCGAGAACCGTCTTGGGCTGATACTCGAGCTCAAGCTCCAACTCGTCGAGTAACTCGGCTCGTTTGATTCCTTCGTGGTCCGGATCGATTCCGGCCTGATGGAACGCTTTTGCGGTTTCAACCTGATCGTCTGTGCTGTGAGTTCCACCCTTCCGGTCCTCGATATACTGCTCTAAGCGGCTGTAATTCGCACGTTCGTCCGACGGTCCGATAGTCAGGGCGTCGGCGACGTTCGACGGGAGTTCCGGACGCGGTGCATCGAGGTGACGCTGGGATTTTTCGGAGAGGCGCGTATTGTCGTACAACGCACGAGCAATCGGGAGACCTCTCAAATAGTTGTATTCCGTGAGTATCTCAACCCCGTATTCGGTCAGACCATAGAACTGCGACGGAAGCTCCCGCGAGTCCTCGTTCGGTGGATGCTCGTAGCGTTCGATGATATCTGCCTCCCGGAGAACCTGCAACTGGTCCCGAATCGCCGCTTTGTTTTTCGGGATCATGTGTGCCAGTTCATCGAGCGACGGCAGGTGTGCCGGATGACCGAGGATATACTGTAACACCAGATGGCGGGTCTCCTGAGATAACAACTGGTATATCTGCCGCTGCTCCTCGAACGGATCACGCTTGTCTGCGGCAGGCGCGTCGCTCATCCTTGTATAGGAGTTCCCGGGAGAGTGCAAAACAGTTTGGGTCGACCAATGTGGTTATACAGAGAAAAACCAAATTGGTCAGTAATATATTTGAGGCGGCGGAGTGCAGAGAGGACCATGACTGACTCGGGGCCTCCGGCCGACCCTCGTGAGATCTTCGAGAACGTGGACGAAGCGCTACAAGGACTCGAACTCGAACCTCACGAGACGTCTCAGATACTGAGCTTCGCCAACGACGAGGTCCCCCACCTCCAGACGCCCGAAACATCGTATTTCATCCTCGGGAGCTACCGAGATCCGTATATTCGGCGGTTGCGAATCGTCGAAAACGAGCTGAACAAACGACTTGGAACGTATCCGTTCCTCATGGGTGACCTCCGCGAAATCGATCTCGACCGCCTTCCCGTGTTTCGGATTCGATTCACACTGTTAGCCGCGTACACAGACTACATCGTCGCAGTATACGAACAGGGAGCAGGTGGAGAGGTCACCGAGCTCGGCAAGATCAGCACGACACCGTACTTCGAAAAGTCGTTCGTTCTTCCGCGCGACTACACGTGGATGACCGACAAACAACTCGAGAGCCCAGCTGACGTCCTCACAGCTGCGATAAATATCCGATTCAACGACGATCTCGACGAGGTATCTGTCGAAGAGGAGTTAGAGTCGCTACTTACACAGGCACAACAGAACGGGATCGAGATATCCCGACAGGATATCGACGAGCGGCTCCAGACGAGAGAGCAGGCCGAGGAAGAGGCCGTCTCGTATAGCTGGGTTCACCTGAACGAGTTTCGACTGTTCGAACTCCACAATCAGTGTCTACCGTGGTCCGACCCGGACGAACTGCGGGAGATTACCCAAGAAGTCCCGTAAAACAACTCCCACTCTCGAACAAGAGCGACGACGCCTATCCGCTTCGTTCCTTCTTTGCTTCCCGGCCGAGGTGTTCCTCCACGGCGTCTACTTTGTCCCGCGCGCGTTGGTCCGACGCCCGCTTGTCGTCTATCTTCAGGAACGTGCTCACCCTGTCGCCCTCGACGGCCTTGTGCGCGGCGGCGACGGCGTCGAGCAGCGTGTCGACGTCGTCCGCCTCTATCACCGTCCCCATCGGGTTCGTCTCGTAGGAGACGTCGAAGTCGTCCAGCGCGGCGACGGCCTTCGCAACTTCGCCCGACATGCTGTCCTCGACGACCGGTGCGACGCTCAGCATCGCGATGACTGTCATACGAGTCCCCTCGCACGCCGGCGAAATAGTCGTACCGTCGGTGCGCGCCGACTGCCGCCACCGTCGGCGGGCGTCGCCGACCCACGCCACGTCCCCGCCGGTGCTGCTTTTCGTGCTCCCCGTCGTACCGTTCTCTATGTCTCTCCCCTCGCTAACTGCGGTGCCGCGCGTCGAACGGAGCGTCTCCCTCCTCCGAGCGCTGGTGCACGAGGTCCGAACCGAGAAGCTCACGTTCATGGCCGGCAGCATCGCCTACCACGCGTTCGTCTCGTTGCTCCCGCTGTTCTTGCTGCTCCTCGCCGTCGCCGCCACGCTCGGTAACCAGACGCTGGACGACAGCGTCCGGACGCTGGCGGGCGTCGTCCTCACCGAGGGGACCCGCGACGAGTTCTTCGCCGAGGCGACGGCCGCCAGCCAGTCGGCGGGCGTGTCCCTGTTCGGCGGCGTGGTCCTCCTGTGGGGGACGCTCCGCATCTTCCGCGGCCTCGACACGGCGTTCTCCGACATCTACGAGTCGGAGGCGTCGAACACGTTCGGCGACCAACTCGGCGACGGCGTCCTCGTCCTCGTCACGTTCGCCGCCGTCCTCGTCGTCGGCTCCGTCGTCGACGACGCCGTCGCCCGCCTCGTCGCCGGGAACGTCGGGTGGGCGGTGAGTCGCCTGTTCCTGATTCTCGGGTTGGCGTTCGCGCTCTATCCCATGTACTACGTCTTCCCCGACACCGACGTCGGCTTCCTCGAAGTGGTCCCGGGCACGCTCACCGCCGCCGTCGGACTCACCGTCTTCGAGTCGCTGTTCGGCGTCTACACCACCTACTCCAGCGCGTCGCCCGAACGGAGCGTCGTCGCCGGCATCCTCGTCCTCCTGACGTGGCTCTACTTCAGCGGTCTCGTCGTCCTCCTCGGTGCCGCCGTCAACGCCGTCCTCTCGAACCGGAGTCGAGACGTGAACGTCGAACCGGTGTTCGGCGGCATCCCGCCCGAGGAGAAGCGCCACAACGGGGTCGAACGGGACGAACTCGTCGCGGCCGTCGAGACGCTCGAACGGCACCTCCGCGACGCCGAGGACGTCGCCGTCACCGTGGACGGCGAGGAGATTCCGATTCCGGTCCCGGACCGCGTCGTCACCGACACCGAGTCGCTCCGCTTCCTCCCGGGCGGAGCCGTCAGCGTCGAACTGCGGTGGTCGCCTCGCGACGAGTGACCCACGTGGCGGGGAGTGTGCGGTGACGACGGGCGAGAGCGGAGCGACTACGCTTAAGCCCTCAGCGAGCGTCTCTCCGTCATGGCAACGAACTCCCGAGCGACGGCGACGACCGAGACTGCGAGAACCGACCGACCGACCCGTCCCGCCACGATAGACCGCGTGCCGGCGGTCACCGACCCCGCGACGAGTGCGACGACGGCGTCCCGCGCCGTCCCCCAACTCACGGAGGTCCGAAACCGCCGACTGGCCGACGGCTACTTCGGCGAGTCGTTCCTCGTCTGGCGCTGCCTCGACTGCGGCGAGACGGGGTCGCTGGACGCGTTCCCGACGTACTGCCCGGACTGCCGCGCCGACCGCGAGTCGCTGTTCTACTGGGTCGAAGACTGACCGCCGACGGCCGGCCGAGCGCCCGTGTTTCTCTTATCCCCCGCCCTCTCCCGGTGTCCGCTCCTCGGCGCGCCACGACGCGAGCGTCTCGTGGACGCCGAGGACGAGTGCGGGGACGACGACCATGAACAGGTGCTCTTCGAGAGGGATGCCGAACAGTTCGGCGCCGGTTCGGAGCGGGATGGCGAAGACGCCGACTTCGAGCGTGTACCAGTCCCAGAGGTAGGCGACGGGGTAGACGGCCGCGACGGTCACGGCGGCGCGTCGGAGGGCGTTCGCGCGGGCCAGCAGGCCGAACGCGACGGCGCCGAACACCACCTCGGTCGCGAGGTAGGTGTAGCCGCCGAGGACGCCGATGTCCGGGAGCGGAACGGCGGCCAGCGGTCTGAACCAGACCGCAATCAGCAGTAGCGCGAGGAAGACGTACGTTCCGCGGACGAGGAGCATCGTCGCCAGCCTCGGCGACGCGCCGCGGGCGGCGACGGCGACCAGTCCGAAGGCGACGGCGGCGACAAGCGCGAACGGCGGGAACAGGCCGTCGCCCGTCAGGAGGAGGACGGCGACCATCCCGGCGCCGAGGAGGGCGTGGGCGAACCGGCGGGCGCGCCGCGGTCCGAGGACGACGGCGACGGTGCGCTTGTCGATGCTCGCGTCGTAGTCGTGGTCCTTCGCGTCGTCTATCACCTTCACGCCGGTGAGGAGGACGAAGAAGACGAACGCGTACGCCAGCGGTTCGGGCGCGAGCGCCGCCGTCTGGACGTAGTAGCCGCCGACGATGGCGAGGGCGATGCCGAACGGGTAGCCGGCGGTGGCGGTGACGGGGTTCGTGTCCAACTGCGGCGCGTGGAGGTAGCCGACGAACCACGTCGGCAGGGTGACGAGGACGGCACCGACGCCGACCATCTGCCAGAGGGCCACGAGACACAGGAGGAAGCCGACGCCCGCGGCGACGAGTCCGACCCGGCATCCGCGTCTCGTCATCGGGTGGTCGTCGTCCTCGCCGCGGACGTAGAAGTCCACCAACCCGTCCTTCACGTGCGCGGTGTAGACGGCGCAGAACATCGCCGCCACGTGGACGAACGCCGGGCCGAACGCGACGCGTCCGGCCACGACGGCGCCGAACAGCGAGGACGCGAGTGGCGGCAGCATGAACACTGGATGCACCTGCGACGCCAGCGCCCTCGCGGCGTGTCCCGGTCCCGCCCCCCGGCGAGAGAGAGCCATACGTTCGCATGGGATGCCCGATAGTTAAGTTACGTTGCGTTACGAAATAATATGTTCTACGAGTGAATTTCCCGTTAGACGACTTGATGGGCGCACGTTCGGGACACTAGCTGGACTCACCGCCCGGCCGCGCGAACGCGAACGGCTTTTTCGGACCGGTGCCGAACGCTCGGTATGTACCTCTCACATCCGGTGCGGCGGATGCGCGACGACCCGTTCGCCGACCAGACGGCGACGCTCGTGGTCGAACTCGACGCGGCCGACCGGTCGGACCTGGACGCGACGCTGGACGAGGTGGACGGCGCCTTCGAACGCGAACTGCAACTGGGCTCGTACCTGGTCTCGATGCCCGAGACGCAGGTGGACGCGTTCTGCGAGATGGACGGGCTCGCGCGCGTCGAGACGGCGAACACGCTCGGGTTGGCCATCGACGACGGCGAGTAGACGCCCCCGGCGTGCCGTCACAGGACTACGCCGGCGACGAGGAGAGGGAGTCCGAGGGCGATAGCGCCGCCCACGAGGCGGGCGTAGCGTTCCTGCTTCCGCCTCGCGCCCCGCGGGTCGTCCTGCCACTCCCGCGACGAGACGTAGTTGCGCGCGGTGCGGGAACAACGTCGGATACGCGCCGACGAGGAGGAGGAACAGCCCGCCGAAGACGAACGCCGGTTCCACGGCCGGTCGAACGCGGACGTCGCCGAAAAAGTTGGAGACCACGGTCCGACGGCGCGACGATATGCACCGCTCGCAGTGTGAGCGTCAGAGAAGTGCGCTGGCTAGGAGTTCACCGAGCGAAGCGAGGTGAACGTCGGCGAGGCTCCGCCTCACCGGGATTCGAACCACGGTCGCTCCACTCCCTGATTCAAATCCCAGGGGCTTACACACCGAAACTCACGAGTACCGCGGCGCGACGAGACGCGCCGCTCACAGTGTGAGTTTCGGAGAAGTGCGCTGGCTGGGATTTGAACCCAGGTTGTGACCATGGCAAGGTCACGTGATACCACTACACTACCAGCGCGCGTCGCCGACGCGTCCGAATCGCGTCACTCGATTCGATGCGACGACGGTACAAATAACACACGAATTCGAGCCTCGCGTGCGCGCGAAGGACTCAATTGCGGACCCACTTCACGACGGCGGCGGCGACGGCGCCGACGAGCATGAGGAACGACCCGACGATGAACAGCCAGACGCCGAGTCGTTTCAGCGCCTCGTACAGGAACATGATGCTCCCGACGAAGAAGAGGACGTTGCCGAGGATGCCCAGCGTCGTGTGAATCCACTCGTACTCCTCGAAGAAGGCTCTCAAGACGTCTTCGTACATGCCGTGTTCGCACCCTCCGTGTCACCGTCGGTCCGGCGGTTTGAACTGCGTTGTGGCAGTTTCGGGGCGTCGGGGTCGCCGGCGAAGTCGGAGCGACGTTCGCACCGGACGGAGACGCACCGCTCGACGGGAGGAGGTTCGGAGAAGTGCGCTGGCTGGGAGTTCACCGAGCGAAGCGAGGTGAACGTCGGTGAGGCTCCGCCTCACCGGGATTTGAACCACGGTCGCTCCACTCCCTGATTCAAATCTCAGGGGCTTACACATCGAAACTCACGAGTACCGCGGCGCGACGAGACGCGCCGCTCACAGTGTGAGTTTCGAGAGAAGTGCGCTGGCTGGGATTTGAACCCAGGTTGTGACCATGGCAAGGTCACGTGATACCACTACACTACCAGCGCGTGTCGCGGTCTGTAACTGCATTACTTCGTAACGCGAGGTCGATTGATAAGACTTGCGAATCGGAGCAAATCGGGAGATGGCGTGGGGACGAACCCCACGGCCGACGACGGAAACCGGTCGGTGAACGAGAACGACGGACGGCGGCGTGGACCCTAATCACGACGGGGCAATCGCTATCCAGACGTGTCCTCTACGGGAGCGTATGAATCTGGAAACCCGCGTCCGCGAACTGGTCGGAGACGGTGACGCCGAGGCGGCGAACCAACTGATTCGGGCGGCCATCAGTTGCGGCACCGACGCCGACTACCGGTTCGAGGACGGGCGGATTCGCGTCTCCCACCCGGCGTACGTGGGGACGCACGAGGTACACCGGCGACCCATCGGCGGCGTTCGTATCGTCTCCCGCGGCGAGTATCGGTTCGTGGGCGAGTCCGGCAGCGTGGCCGTCGAACTGGAGGCGGTGAACTCGCAGGCGGTGCAGTTCGGTCGCGAGCACGTCTCCGAGTCGGCGCTGGCGGACGCGGAGGGGCCGTCGACGACGACGGACGGCCGGGGCGAACTCGTCCCCTCTCGGTAACGCGCCGAGCGTCCGACCGGGCGACGAATCGTGGTGACGAACCACACGGTTGCGCGAGCGCGAATCTCCCGTTCGCGAGGGTGTTACGCTCTCACAACGCCAGCTATCATTCGCTACCCTTTTAGGGAGGCATCCGGTACAAGCGATACAGTCTAGACGCGACGATGAAGGGACCGGTATGACACTCAGCGTACTCGTACCGTCCTCCCTCGTCCGGGAAGCCGAGGACAAACGCGAGGCGACTCGCAAACTCGGCTACGTCGCCCGCGCGGCGACGGTGTTTCGGGCGGACCGACTCGTCGTCTTCCCCGACCGGGAAGGCGAACGTCGGCTGGGAGGAACGTTCGTCGAGACGGTGTTGCGATACGCCGCCACGCCACCCTACCTCCGAAAGGAGGTGTGGGGGCACCGCGACGAACTGGAGTACGTGGGCGTCCTTCCGCCCCTCCTCGTCTCGTCTACGACCGGCTCCGAACCGGACGGTTCGGGGTCGTTACAACAGGGAATCGTGACCGAGGTCGGACCTGACGGCCGCGTTCGGGTCAATTGCGGACTGCAACACCCGATCTCCCTCTACACCCCATCGGATATGGCGGTGTCGGAGGGGGAGCGCGTCGCCATCAGGATCTCTTCGCGAGAACCGGTCCGTGCGCGGATCGTCGACGAGCCCGTTCCGGGCTTCGACGTGTCCCGTTCGGACCTCGAGGAAGCGCTCGACCGCGCCGACGCGGGCGTCACCATCGCGACGTCTCGCTTCGGCGAGTCGCTGACGGTGCCGAAACTGGCGGATCTCTCCCCCCGTCTCGAACGGGACGGAGCGACCGTCGTCTTCGGCTCGCCCGGTCGTGGGCTTCCGGACATCCTCGGCGTCGACGCCGAGGAAGTCACAGTCGAACCCTCCGACGGTCCGGGGTTCGACCTCTGGCTCAATACGATTCCGCGACAGGGCAGCGAGGTGGTGCGAACCGAGGAAGCGATGTTCGCCTCCCTCGCGTCCCTGACACTCACGGAGTGAACACATGCCACAACCAAGCAGACCACGTAAGGGTTCGATGGCCTACAGCCCGCGCCAGCGCGCGGCAAAAGAGGTCCCCCGCATCCGGTCGTGGCCCGACGACGACGGGTCCCCCGGACTGCAGGGGTTCGCTGGCTACAAGGCAGGGATGACCCAAGTGATGATGGTCAACGACGAAGCCAACTCCCCCCAGGAAGGGATGGAGGAGGCCGTTCCGGTGACCGTCGTCGAGACCCCGCCGATGCGAGCTGTAGCCGTTCGAGCCTACGAAGATACGCCGTACGGTGCGAAGCCGCTGACGGAAGTGTGGACGTCGGAGTTCGTCGAGAACCTCGACCGAACGCTCGACCTTCCGTCCGAGGACACGTTCGATGACGACGCAGACGACCTCCGTGCCGCCGTCGAGGCGGGCGAGGTCGACGACGTGCGCGTCATCACGCACACGGTCCCGGCTTCGATGAAGAACATCCCCAAGAAGAAGCCCGACGTGATGGAGACTCGCGTCGGCGGTGGCTCCCTGCAGGAGCGCTCGGACTTCGCCCTCGACCTCGTCGAAGAGGGGGGCGAACACTCGATGTCCGACGTGTTCCGCGCGGGCGAGTACCTCGACGCCGCGGGCGTCACGAAGGGGAAAGGAACGCAGGGCCCCGTCAAGCGGTGGGGCGTCCAGAAGCGGAAGGGCAAGCACGCCCGTCAGGGCTGGCGGCGCCGCATCGGTAACCTCGGCCCGTGGAACCCCTCCCGCGTCCGTTCGACCGTCCCGCAACTCGGTCAGACCGGCTACCACCAGCGGACCGAACTCAACAAGCGCCTCATCGACATCGGCGACGGCGACGACGCCTCCGTCGACGGCGGCTTCGTCGGCTACGGCGAGGTCGACGGCCCGTACGCGCTCCTGAAGGGTTCGCTCCCGGGGCCGGACAAGCGGCTGCTGCGGTTCCGCCCGGCCATCCGGCCGAACGACCAACCGCGCCTCGACCCCGAGGTGCGCTTCGTCTCTACCGCATCGAACCAAGGATAAACCATGCAGGCAACAATCCGAGACCTGAACGGCGACGACGCCGGTACGCTCGACCTCCCCGAGGTGTTCGAGACGACGTACCGTCCGGACCTCATCAAGCGTGCCGTCCTCGCCGCGCAGGCAAACCGAAAACAGGCGTACGGAGCCGACCCCTACGCGGGGATGCGAACCCCGGCAGAGTCGCTGGGGAGCGGTCGCGGCATGTCTCACGACCCGCGTGAGAACGGTCGCGCCCGCCGCGTTCCCCACGCCGTCAGCGGCCGGAAGGCGCACCCGCCGAAGGCCGAGAAGGACCTGGGGAAGGAGATAAACGACAAGGAGCGCAAACTCGCCGTCCGCTCGGCGCTCGCCGCCACGACGGACGTCGACCTGGTCGCCGAACGCGGCCACCGCTTCGACGAGGACCTCGAACTCCCCCTCGTCGTCTCCGACGACTTCGAGGACCTCGTGAAGACGAAGGAGGTCGTCGACCTCCTGCAGTCGCTCGGCGTCTACGACGACATCGAGCGATCCGAGGACAACAAGAAGGTTCGCGCCGGACAGGGCAAGGCGCGCGGACGCAAGTACAAGCGTCCCAAGTCCATCCTGTTCGTGACGAGTTCGGAGCCGTCGAAGGCGGCTCGGAACCTCGCGGGCGTCGACGTCGCCACCGCGGCGAACGTCAACGCCGAGGACCTCGCGCCCGGCACGCACGCCGGTCGCCTCACCGTCTTCACCGAGAGCGCCATAGAGGAGGTGGCCGACCGATGAGCGTCGTACACCACCCCCTCGTCACGGAGAAGGCGATGAACCAGATGGACTTCGACAACAAGCTCCAGTTCATCGTCGACCTCGACGCCACGAAACCCGAAATCGTCGAGGAACTCCAGTCGCGCTACGAGGTGTCCATCGAGAAGGTGAACACGCAGGTCACCCCGAAGGGCACCAAGAAAGCAACCGTCCGTCTGAGCGAGGACGACGACGCGCAGGAAGTCGCCTCGCGCATCGGGGTGTTCTAACAATGGGACGACGAATTCAGGGCCAGCGTCGTGGTCGCGGCTCGCCCACGTTCCGGGCGCCGTCGCACCGCTACAAGGCCGAACTCTCGCACAAGAAGGCTGAATCGGAAGACACGGTCTCCGGGACGGTCGTCGACATCGAACACGACCCCGCCCGCAGCGCGCCGGTGGCCGCCGTCGAGTTCGACGACGGCGACCAGCGTCTCGTCCTCGCACCCGAGGGCATCGCGGTCGGCGACCAGATTCAGGTCGGCGTCTCCGCGGAGATCAAACCCGGGAACACGCTCCCGCTCGCCGAAATCCCCGAGGGGGTTCCGGTGTGTAACGTCGAACGGCAGGTCGGTGACGGCGGCAAGTTCGCTCGCGCGTCGGGCACGAGCGCGCAGCTGCTCACCCACGACCGGCACGTCGCCGTCGTGAAGCTCCCGTCCGGCGAGGTCAAGCGCCTCAACCCGCAGTGCCGCGCCACCATCGGCGTCGTCGCCGGCGGTGGCCGAACGGAGAAGCCGTTCGTCAAGGCAGGGAAGAAGCACCACAAGATGCGCGCACGCGGTATCAAGTGGCCGCGAGTTCGCGGCGTCGCCATGAACGCGGTGGACCACCCGTTCGGTGGCGGCGGCCGCCAACACCCCGGCCGCCCGAAGTCCGTCTCGCGCAACGCACCGCCGGGCCGCAAGGTCGGCGACATCGCCTCGAAGCGCACCGGTCGCGGTGGCAAAGGAGGTAACTGAACATGAGCTCGGAATACCGAACCGGCCGTGAAGGTGAGGAGTTCACCTACCGCGGTCACACGCTCGACGAGTTGCAGGAGATGGAGCTCGACGAGGTCGTAGAACTGTTGCCCGCACGACAGCGGCGAAGCATCAACCGAGGGCTGACGCTCCAGAAGGAGAAGCTCCTCGAGACGGTCCGCGAGGCGGACCCCGAGGAGACGGCCAACTCGCCCATCCGGACGCACCTCCGCGACATGCCCATCCTGCCGTCGTTCGTCGACAAGACGTTCGCCGTCTACAACGGGCAGTCGTTCGAGCGCGTCCGCGTCCAACCCGAGATGATCGGACACTATCTCGGCGAGTTCCAGTTGACCCGTAACTCGGTCGAACACGGGCAGGCCGGTATCGGTGCGACCCGGTCCTCGAAGTTCGTACCGCTCAAGTAAATCATGGGAATCAACTACAGCGTCGAGGCCGACCCGGACACCACCGCCAAGGGGATGCTCCGTGACCGGCCCATCAGCCTGAAGCACAGCAAGGCCATCTCGCGCGAGATAAAGGGCATGACCGTCGAGGACGCCGAAGACTACCTCGACGCCGTCATCGAGGGCGAGCGCTCCGTTCCGTTCCGCCAGCACAACACCGGCGTCGGACACCGGTCCGACATCGACGGCTGGGACGCGGGTCGCTACCCCGAGAAGGCGTCGAAAGCGTTCCTCGAACTCCTGCAGAACGTCGCGTCCAACGCCGACGAGGACGGATTCGACGGTCGCTCGATGGAGATCATGCACGTCGCCGCGCACAAGGTCGGAGAACGACCCGGTCGTAAACCCCGAGCGTTCGGGAGTGCAGACCCCTTCAACACCACGCTCTGTGACGTCGAACTCATCATCGAGGAGGTCGAGGAGTAATGGCTGACGAACACCAGTTCATCGAGAACGGGCTGCAGCGCTCGCAGATCGACGAGTTCTTCGCGGACGAACTCGGTCGCGCGGGCTACGGCGGCATGGACGTCGCCAAGACGCCGATGGGCACGCAGATAGTGCTCAAGGCGGAGAAGCCCGGGATGGTCATCGGCAAGGGTGGGAAGAACATCCGCAAGGTGACCAAGGAACTCGAAGAGCGCTTCGACCTCGACGACCCGCAGATCGACGTGCAGGAGGTCGACGAACCCGACCTCAACGCGCGCATCGTCGCGGACCGTCTGGCGAACGCCTTGGAACGCGGCTGGTACTTCCGCAAGGCGGGCCACACGACCATCGACCGCATCATGGACGCCGGCGCCCTCGGCGCCGAAATCGTCCTCGCGGGGAAGGTCACCGGCGCCCGCTCGCGCGTCGAGAAGTTCAACCGCGGCTACATCAAGCACAACGGCGAACCCGCCCAGGAAGTCGTCGACGAGGGGCAGGGCGTCGCCGTGATGAAGCTCGGCACCATCGGCGTGAACGTGAAGATCATCCCGCCGGGAGCCAAGCTTCCCGACGACTTCGAGATCGAGGAAGACGCCGAGGTCGAACCGGTCGAGCAGGCCGTCGAGAGCGAGGGCGTCGAGGAACTCCTCGAGGACGAACCCGAGGAGGTTCCGGACGTCTCGAAGGACGCCGACGACGTCGAAGTTCCCGACGAGGAACCCTCCGAGGTCATCGACGAGGAGATCGTCGAGGAAGTCGTCGAGGAGTCGGGCGACGTGGCGTCGCGCTCCGAGAGCGCCGAGCCCGCACCGGAAGAAGAGCCCGTCGAGACGGGCGACGTCGAAGACGACGACGCTCAGCCCGACGAGTTCGAGGAGGAGGCCGACGAACCCGAACTCGACGAAGAGGTCGAGGCCGAAGCCGAGGACCTCGTCGCCGAGATGGAGGCGGCCGACGAAGAAGACGACGAAGCCGACGAGGAAACGGAGGAGTAATACATGGCAATCCTCTACGCCGAAGAGATTCGCGACATGACGCCCGCAGAGCGCGAGGCGGAAGTCGAGGAACTGGAGACCGAACTCCTCAACGCGAAGGCCGTCCAGGCCGCCGGTGGCGCGCCGGACAACCCCGGCCGCGTCAGCGAACTGAGGCGAACCATCGCTCGGATCAAGACGATCCAGCAAGAAGAAGGCGACTTCGACGAGCAGTAGCTCGTCGGGCCGTCTGACGAAGTCCAACGACTTCGACGACGAACACCGAACCAACGATGGCACTGACACCCGAGACCCTGACGCGACACGAACTCAACGGCCTCCGCGTGGAGGTCGTCGACGCCGCGAACCCCGACCTGGTCGGGATAGCCGGCCGTGTCGTCGTCGAGACGATGCAGACGCTCCACGTGGACGTGAGCGACACGTCCGAGGGGACACGGGTGCGTCAGGTGCCGAAGCAGGGCTCGACCCTGCAGTTCGAGATTCCGTCGCGGGACGACCGTCCCGCACGCACAGATGAAGCCGCCGACGCCGAGAAGGCGTCGGGGACCGCGTCCAAACTTCGGTCGGAAACTGCTGGCGGATTGGAAGCCAGTCAGTCGGGCCGTTGCCAGGGCGTGGCCTACGTTACGGTGGATGGCACACGTCTGCTCTCACGACCCGCCTTGCGAACAGAGAAGGCAGGTGACACAACATGGCGATAGGACTGAACGTAGAAGAACCGGAGGAGACCTGCTCCGACGAGAACTGTCCGTTCCACGGCTCACTCGGAGTCCGCGGACAGACGCTCGAAGGCACAGTCGCCTCCACAGACATGGACAAAACCGTCGTTGTGGAACGCGAATACGACGTTCGCGTCCCCAAGTACGACCGCTACATGAAGCGGCGTAGTCGCATCCCGGCCCACGCACCCCCGTGCATGGACCTCGAGGAAGGCGACACGGTACGTATCGCAGAGACCCGACCGCTGTCGAAGACGAAGGCACACGTCGTCGTCGAGACGCTCGGAGGTGAGGAGTGATGGAGGCGCTGAAGGCCGACGTCACGAAGGGCCTCGCACGAGGCTCGCTCATCACGTGCGCCGACAACACCGGCGCGCGCCAGCTGAAAGTCATCAGCGTGAAGGGCTACTCAGGAACCAAGAACCGACACCCCAAGGCGGGCATCGGCGACCAGGTCACCGTCTCGGTGACCAAAGGGACGCCCGAGATGCGCCGCCAGGTGCTCCAGGCAGTCATCGTCCGACAGCGGAAGTCGATCCGCCGACCGGACGGGACGCGCGTGAAGTTCGAGGACAACGCCGCCGTCATCATCGACGAGATGGAAGAGCCTCGCGGGACCGAGATCAAGGGCCCCATCGCACGCGAAGTCGCGGAGCGCTTCGGGAGCATCGCCTCGACGGCGACGATGATCGTATAGACCATGACGAAGCAACCACGCAAACAGCGAAACGAGACGCAGAACGCGCCGCTTCACGAGCGACAGAAGCAGGTTCGCGCGACGCTGGCCGGTGACCTCCGCGAGGAGTACGGTCAGCGCAACGTCCGCGTCAACGCAGGCGACACGGTGGAGATTCTCCGCGGCGACCACGCCGGCACGGAGGCCGAAGTCGCCGAAGTCGACCTGAAGGACGCGGTCGTCTACGTCGAGGACGTCACGGTCGCGAAGGCCGACGGCGAGGAAGTGCCTCGTCCCCTCGACACGAGCAACATTCGCGTGACCGAACTGGACCTCGAAGACGAGCGTCGTGAAGAGCGTCTCCAAGCGGAGGACAACGAATGACGCGACATCAGAAGCGACTCTCGGCACCGAACTCGTGGCCGATCGAACGTAAAGAAGGGACGTTCACGGTGAAGGCCAGCGCCGGCCCGCACGGTGAGGCAGGGGTTCCCCTCCTCATCCTGCTCCGGGACGTGCTCGGCTACGTGGACAACAAGAAGGAAGCGCGCTACGCGCTCAACGAGGGCAACGTCCTCGTCAACGGGGACGCCGTCTCCGACGAGCAGCGCCCCATCGGGATGTTCGACATCCTGGCGTTCACGGAGCGCGGCGAGTACTTCCGCGTCTTCCCCGACGAGGGCGGACGCCTCGCGCTCACGACCATCGACGCCGAGTCGGCGGACAGCCGACTCGGGAAGGTCGTCGGCAAGCAGAGCGTGAAAGGCGGCGCGACGCAGCTCACGCTGCACGACGGCTCGAACGTCCGCGTCGAGGAAGACGACGACCCCGACCAGTACCACTCGAAGGACTCGCTGGTCGTCGACAACGAGACGAAGGAGATCGTCGCGCACTTCCCCTACGAGGAGGGTGCGCTGGTCACCGCCGTCGACGGCACGCACGCGGGCGAAGTCGGCGAGATCACCGAGATCACCGTCACGCCCGGTAGCGGGAACAACTCCGTCGCCGTCGAGACCGACGCGTACACGTTCGAGACCGTCGAGCAGTACGTCGTCGTCATCGACGAGAACTTCACCGGTGACGCCGAGGACGGTGAGGACGAATGAGCGAGAGCGAGAGCGAGTTCCACGAGATGCGCGAACCGCGCATCGAGAAAGTCGTCGTCCACATGGGCGTCGGCGAAGGTGGTCGCGAACTGGCCAACGCCGAGGACATCCTCGAAGAGATCACCGGCCAGGAGTCGGTTCAGACCATCGCCACGCGCGCCGCGACGCAGTTCGGCGCCCGGAAGGGTGACCCCATCGGTGCGAAGGTCACGCTCCGCGGCGACCAGGCCGTCGAGTTCCTCGAGACGGCGCTGCCGCTCGCCGACATCTCGGCGAAGCAGTTCGACGAGACGGGCAACTTCAGCTTCGGCGTCGAGGAGCACACGGAGTTCCCGTCGCAGGAGTACGACCCGCAGATCGGTATCTACGGGCTGGACGTGACGGTCAACCTCGTCCGCCCCGGCTACCGCGTGAAGAAGCGCGACAAGGCGTCGCGCAGCATCCCCTCGGCGCACCGCATGAGCGCCGAGGACGCCATCCCCTTCCTCGAAGCGAACTTCGACGTGGAGGTCACAGAAGAATGAGCGAATCAGAGACAGAACAGACGGGCGAGCACGCGTCCCGGCGCACCGGCCAGGAGAACGAGTGCCGTCGCTGCGGTCGCAAGCAAGGACTCGTCGGGAAGTACGACATCAATCTGTGCCGTCAGTGCTTCCGCGAGGTCGCCCGCGACATGGGATTCAAGAAGTATCGATAGCTATGGCAGGAAATGACCCCCTCGCCAACGCGCTCGCCGGCGTGAACAACGCCGAGAGCGTGGGGCATCTGTCGCACGAGATACAGCCCGCCTCCAACGTCATCGGCTCCGTGCTCGAGGTCTTCTACGACCGCGAGTACATCGACGGCTTCGAGTTCGTCGAAGACGGCAAGGCCGGAACGTTCGAGGTCGAACTGAATGGCGCTATCAACGAATGTGGCGTCGTCAAGCCCCGCTACTCCGCGGGCGCAGACGAGTTCGAAAAGTGGGAGAAGCGATTCCTCCCGGCCCGTGACTACGGGACGCTCATCGTCACGACGAGTCACGGCGTCATGAGCCACTACGACGCCCGCGAACAGGGCATCGGTGGCCAAGTAATCGCCTACGTGTACTGAGACAATGAACCGAGTAGAAATCGACATACCGGACGACGTCTCTGCCGAGGTCAAGAATCTCGACCTGACCGTCGAAGGGTCGAACGGGAGCGTCACGAAGACGCTCTGGTACCCCGACATCGGCGTCTCCGTCGAAGACGGACAGGTCGTCATCGAGTCCGAGGAGACGGACGCGAAGACGAACGCGACCATCGGCACCTTCGAGAGCCACGTGGAGAACATGCTCTACGGCGTCACCGAGGGATGGGAGTACAAGATGGAAGTCTACTACGCCCACTTCCCGATGCAGGTGAACGTGCAGGGTGACGAGGTCGTTATCGAGAACTTCCTCGGCGAGAAGTCGCCGCGCCACGCGAAGATCCGCGGCGACACGGACGTACAGATCGACGGCGAAGAACTGGTCCTGACCGGCCCCAACAAAGAGGACGTCGGGCAGACCGCAGCCGACATCGAACAACTCACTCGCGTGAAGGACAAGGACACGCGCGTCTTCCAAGACGGCGTCTACATCACGCAGAAGCCGCAGACTGGAGGTGCCTAAATGTCCGACGAAGAGATTCAGGAACTGGAAGACATCAGCGGTGTCGGCCCCTCGAAGGGCGACGCACTCCGCGAGGCGGGCTACGAGTCGGTCGAAGACGTGAAGGCCGCGAGTCAATCGGAACTCGCGGACGTCTCCGGCATCGGGAACGCCCTCGCGGCACGCATCAAAGCCGACGTCGGTGGCCTCGAAGTCTCCGAGGAGACCGAGGCCGAAGTCGAAGACGAGACCGAGGACGAGGAGGCGGCCGAGGAGGACGTCGAGACGGAACTCCGTCCCCGCGGCCACGCCGACAAGACCCCGGAACTCGACGACGAGACGGCGAGCGCCCTCACGCAGAAACTCCGCGAGGGCAAGCCGCAGTTCAACCGACAGGACTACCACAAGAAGAAGCGGACGCCCACCTCGTGGCGCAAGCCGCGCGGGAACCTCTCGAAGCAGCGACGAGGCATCAAGGGCAAGGGGCCGAAAGTCGAAGCCGGCTTCCGGTCGCCCGAGGCCGCCCGCGGCCTGCACCCGTCCGGCTTCGAGGAAGTCCACGTCCACAACGTGGACGACCTCGAAGGCGTCGACGGCGACAGCGAGGCCGTCCGCATCGCCTCTTCGGTCGGCGCACGCAAGCGCGAGCGCATCGAGGAAGAGGCCGAGGACCGTGAGATTCGCGTCCTCAACCCCACCTACGTCGAAGTGGAGGTGGACGACGAATGACCGACCTGAAAGCACAGCGACGCATGGCCGCCGACGTCCTCGACGTCGGTAAGAGCCGCGTCTGGTTCGACCCCGAGGCACAGGCCGACATCGCGGAAGCCATCACGCGCGAAGACATCCGCGAACTCGTGGACGACGGTACGATTCGTACCAAAGACGCCAAGAGTAACTCGAAGGGCCGCGCCCGCGAACGCGCCGAGAAGCGTTCCTACGGGCACCGGAAGGGTCCCGGCTCCCGCAAAGGGAAGTCCGGCGGTCGGAAGAGCTCGAAGGACGAATGGATCAGCCGAATCCGCGCGCAGCGTCGTCGCCTGAAGGAGCTTCGCGACGACGGGCCGCTGACGCCGACGCAGTACCGCGAACTGTACAACAAGGCGTCCGGTGGCGAGTTCGACAGCGTGGACCGGCTCGAAGCGTACATCGACAACAACTACGACGTGGAGATAGAATAATGGCGACAGGACCACGCTACAAGGTGCCGATGCGGCGTCGCCGCGAGGTTCGGACGGATTACCACCAGAGGTTGCGCCTGCTGAAATCGGGCAAACCCCGGCTCGTTGCTCGCGTGAGCAACCAGCACGTCAGGGCGCAGCTGATATCCCCCGGACCGAACGGAGACACCACTCACGCGGCCGCCTCCTCCGAGGACCTCGCAGACTACGGCTGGGAAGCCCCCACGGGCAACCTCCCCAGCGCGTACCTGACGGGCTACCTCGCGGGGAAGCGCGCCGTCGAAGCCGGCCTCGACGAGGCCGTCCTCGACATCGGCCTGAACACGGCGACGCCCGGCAACAAGGTGTTCGCGGTTCAGGAAGGAGCGATAGACGCTGGCCTCGAAATCCCGCACAACGAAGACGTACTGGCCGACTGGTCGCGTAACCGCGGCGAGCACATCGCCGAGTACGCCGAGCAGCTCGACGAGCCGCTCTACAGCGGCGATTTCGACGCCACGAACCTGCCTGAGCACTTCGACGAAGTGCTCGAGCGACTTCAGGAGGACGCATGAGCCAACGCAACAGCAACGGCTGGGAACCGCGAACGCGGCTCGGCCGAATGGTACAGGACGGCGACGTCACCTCGATGGAGCAGGCGCTGGAGACGGGTCTCCCGCTCAAGGAAGCGGAGATCGTCGACCAGCTGCTGCCCGGACTCGAAGACGAGGTGCTCGACATCAACATGGTGCAGCGCATGACCGACTCCGGTCGGCGTGTGAAGTTCCGCTGCGTCGTCGCCATCGGGAACCGCGACGGGTTCCTCGGCTACGCCGAGGCCCGAGACGACCAGGTCGGCTCGGCCATCCAGAAGGCCATCGACGTGGCGAAGCTGAACATCATCAAGGTGGACCGCGGCTCCGGGTCGTGGGAAGACTCCGCCGGCGGGCTGAACTCCCTGACGCGCAAGGCCGAAGGGAAGGCCGGCTCCGTGACGGTCGAGATCATGCCCGCACCGCAGGGCCTCGGACTCGCGGCGGCAGAGACCGTCCGCAACATCCTCGAACTGGCCGGCGTGCAGGACGCGTGGACCCGCTCGAACGGGAACACGCGAACGACGGTCAACCTCGCGAAGGCGACGTACAACGCGCTGAAGAACGCGTCCCAGTCGCGGACGCCGCGACGCGCCCGCGAGAAACAGCGGGAGGCGGGTAACTGATGCAGGCAGTCGTTCAGCTCCGCGGCGACGTGAACATGAGTCAGACGACGCACGACACGCTGAAGATGCTCAACATCCACAGCGTGAACCACTGTGCGTTCGTCCCCGAGACGGACACCTACCGCGGGATGCTCACGAAGGTCAACGACTACGTCGCGCACGGCGAACCGAGCGTCGACGTGGTCGAGACGCTCCTTCGGTCCCGCGCGGAGCCCGCCGAGGGCTCCGAGACGGTCGACGACGACTGGCTCGCGGAGAACACCGACTACGACGACGTGACCGCGCTCGCGGAGGCACTCGTCGACGAGGAGACGACGCTGCGCGAGCAGGGTCTCTCGCCGGTGCTTCGCCTGCACCCGCCGCGCGGCGGTCACAAGGGCCAGAAGCACGTCACCAAAGAGGGCGGTCAGCTCGGGAAGCACTCGACCGGCCAGATAGACGAACTCCTGGAGGACATGCGATGACCTCGAAGAAACGACGACAGCGCGGGTCCCGAACCCACGGCGGCGGCACGCACAAGAACCGGCGCGGTGCCGGTCACCGCGGCGGCCGCGGCCGTGCGGGACGCGACAAACACGAGTTCCACAACTACGAACCGCTCGGCAAACACGGCTTCAAGCGTCCCGAAGCGGCGCAGGACACCGTCGTCGAAGTGAAGGTGCAGAAGCTCGACGAGGACGCCGCGCTCCTCGCGGCCGACGACGTGGCCGAGAAGGACGGCGACGCCTACCACATCGACGCGCGCGACGTGGCCGAGGACGGCTACGACGCCGACGTGGTGAAGGTGCTCGGCGGCGGGCAGGTCCGTCAGGAACTGCACGTCGTCGCCGACGCGTTCACCGCCGGGGCCGTCGAACTTCTCGAAGAGGCGGACGGCAGCGCCGAACTCTCCGAGCGCGGAGAAGAGGCGCAGGCCGAAGCCGAAGAAGATAACACGGACGACGAGGAAGGCTCCGAAGAGTAACCTATGGGATGGAAGGAGGCCGCTGAACCGGTGCTGACGCGGATGCCATCAGTCGCCCGTCCGGAGGGACACGTCCCGTTCCGCCGGAAGCTGGGCTGGACCGCTGGCATCCTCGTGATGTATTTCTTCTTGACGAACGTGACGATGTTCGGGCTGCAGACGCAGACCGCGAGCGGGGACTTCTACGGACAGTTCCGCAGCATCCTCGCCGGACAGCAGGGGTCGATACTCCAGCTGGGCATCGGGCCCATCGTCACGGCGAGCATCGTCCTGCAACTGCTCGGCGGGGCCGACCTGCTCGGTCTCGACACCGACGACCCGCGTGACCAGATCCTCTACCAGGGGCTGCAGAAGCTTCTGGTGGTCGTGATGATCTGTCTCACCGGGCTCCCGATGGTGTTCGCCGGGGGGTACCTCCCCGCCGACCAGCAGGTCGCGCAGTCGCTCGGCGTCGGCGTCGGTGGCGTGAAGACCATCATCTTCGCGCAGATGTTCGTCGGCGGCGTCCTCATCCTGTTCATGGACGAGATCGTGAGCAAGTGGGGTGTCGGGTCCGGTGTGGGCCTGTTCATCATCGCCGGCGTCAGCCAGCAGCTCGTCGCCGGGCTGTTCAGCTGGCAGGGTCTCGGCGGCACGTCCGGGTTCTTCCCGACGTGGTTCGGCATCCTGACCGGGGCGACCGAGATCGGGTCGCCGCTCTCGCCGGGCGGCCTGTCCGACATCTTCCTCGGGCAGGGCCAACTGCTCGCGCTGTTCACGACGCTGCTCATCTTCGGCATCGTCGTCTACGCGGAGAGCGTCCGGGTCGAGATTCCGCTGTCGCACGCCCGCGTGAAGGGCGCCCGCGGCCGCTTCCCCGTGAAGCTCATCTACGCGAGCGTCCTGCCGATGATCCTCGTCCGCGCCCTGCAGGCCAACATCCAGTTCCTCGGACGCATCCTGAACAACTGGACCGGCCTCCCGGGGTGGCTGGGGTCGTACAGCAACGGGCAGGTCACCGGTGGCCTGTTCTACTACCTCGCACCCATCCAGTCGCGCGGCGACTGGATGTGGTTCCTCGGACTCACCTCGCAGGACCCCGCGCAGATTCTGCTGCGCGTCCTCATCGACCTCGTGTTCATGGTCGTCGGTGGCGCGATATTCGCCATCTTCTGGGTGGAGACGACGGGGATGGGCCCCGAGTCCACCGCCAAGCAGATTCAGAACTCCGGGATGCAGATCCCCGGCTTCCGACGGAACCCGCAGGTCATCGAGAAGGTGATGGAACGGTACATCCCGCAGGTGACGGTCATCGGCGGCGCACTCGTCGGACTGCTCGCCGTCATGGCGAACATGCTCGGCACCATCGGCTCCGTCTCCGGAACCGGACTGCTGCTGACGGTCTCCATCACGTACAAGCTGTACGAGGAGATCGCAGAAGAGCAGTTGATGGAGATGCATCCGATGATGCGCCAGATGTTCGGCAACTGACGAACGCGGTTCTCTACCGCCGGTATTTTTTCGAGTCTCTCACGGAGAGGGCGCCTGCCGTCCGATTCCTCGAACGACGACGGTGAGATGTGCGCTCGTTCGCTCGAAGCGCCGGCCGACGGCGAACTTCGAACGCGTCACCGTCGTCAAGGCGGTGCCATCTGGTTCGGCGGCTCTCGCGAACGCCTGACCGAGGCGACCGAAACAGCTCGGTCGGCACTGTCGTCAGCGGAGCTATCCTCCTCGTCGCCGAACGCGTCGAGACGAGACCGAAAGCTGAGGCGGTCCTCGTCACCGACAGTCGCCGGCCACGCGGTAGACGACACTGCGACACACCAAGTCGCTCGAAACGCCCACCGTTCGTTCTCACCCGCCGGGAAGGGGCGTTTCGAGCTATCTCCTCGGCGAGCCAATAGTCGTACGGTGAACGACAGATGAGCCAACTCCAACCCACGGCAGAATCGGTGTTCTCGATTCGGGGGGTTACGTTCACGCCCCGAACACTGGCGGGTGTCTGCTTCTTCGCACTCGCTGCACAGTTCATGACCGCCATCATGCTCGCGGCGGCGATGGTGCCCGGCTACGACTTCGGCGCGGCCGCCATCAGCGACCTCGGCGTCTTCCCGGAGACGGCGCTCCTGTTCAACGTCTCGCTGGTCGTCGTCGGCGTGCTCAACCTCCTAGGTGGGTACTTCTTCTACCGCACCCACGGGAAGCGCTGGCTGCTGGCCATCTTCGCGCTGGCGGGCGTCGGTGCGGTCGGCGCCGGCCTCTTCCCGCTCGACACCGGCGGCCTCCACGGGCTCGCGGCGCTGCTCGCGTTCGTGTTCTTCAACGTGCAGGCCATCGGGAGCGCGACTCGCCTCGACGGCGTCATGCGGGTGCTGGCCGTCCTCGCGGGGGCACTCGGTCTCGTCTTCGTGGTGCTGATGGCCCTCGGCGACGGCGGGAACGCCGCCGCGTTCGGCCCCATCGGCCACGGCGGGACCGAGCGGATGATCGTCTACCCCGTGATGCTCTGGATGGTCGCCTTCGGCGGCTCTCTGCTCGAGAAGGGCGAGCGTTCCAGTGACGTCCGAGAGACGGCATGAGCGACGGCGTCTCGACTCGCGAGTCGTCGTCGCCGGTTACGGGGCTACTCCCCCGACCGCCGGGTTCGACCGTCCCACCCGAACTGAAACACGGGCACAGCGAGGCCCACTAGTGCACCACCGATACGTCCACAGCGTCGTCGTCGTCCTCGTGACCCTCGCACTCGTGAGCGCGCCGGTCGGTACGGCAGCGGCTCAGTCCGACGGTTCGTCCGGTGCTTCGACCGACCGGGTCGAACTGGCCGACCGGGCGGAGACGGAGGCGTGGCTCGACGAGACGATGGCGCGCCAGTTGGAGGAGCACCGTATCCCGGGTGCGGCCGTCGTCGTCCTCAGCGACGGCGAGGTGGTACTCGCGAAGGGCTACGGCTACGCGGACCTCGCATCGCGGCGACCCGTCGACGCCGACGAGACGATTTTCAGCGTCGGCTCGACCGGGAAGCTCGTGACGTGGACGGCCGTGATGCAGGGCGTCGAGGACGGGCGGCTCGAACTCGACCGCGACGTCGACGACTATCTGATCGACTCCGCGGTCACGGTTCCGGACACGTACGAGGACCCCGTCACGCTGCGTCACCTCGGGACTCACTCGGCGGGCTTCGAGGACACCTTCGCGGGGATGGTCGCGGACGACCCCAGCGAGATACGCTCGATGGAGGCGATTCTCGCCGAGCATCAACCGGCGCGCGTCAGGCCGCCGGGACAGTTCGTCGCGTACTCGAACTACGGGACGGCGCTGGCGGGACACGCGCTCGCCGAACAGTCCGACGCGAGTTTCGCCGAACTGGTCGACGACCGCATCTTCACGCCGCTCGCGATGGACGACACGACCTACGCCCAACCGCTTCCCGCCCGACTGGAGTCCCGACGTGCCGTCGGATACACCTACCAGAACGGGGCGTATCGGGCTCACGACCCCGTGATATGGACACTTCCGCCCGAGGGCGGGTCGCTCCGCACGACCGCGACCGACATGGGGCAGTTCGCGCTCGCCCACCTGAACGAGGGAGCGTACGGCTCCGAGCGCATCCTCGAACCGGAGACGGTCCGCGAGATGCACCGTCGACAGTTCACGAAGTCCGAGGCGGTCCCGGAACTCAACGGGATGGGCTACGGGTTCATCGAGATGGACCGCAACGACGAGACCATCGTCGGACACTGGGGCGACACGCCCCGCTTCAAGAGCCTGCTCGCGCTGTACCCCGAGCGCGACACCGGCCTGTTCGTCGTCTACAACAGTCCCGGCGGGGCCCCCGCCCGGTTCGAACTCCTGCAGGCGTTCAC
This sequence comes from Halogeometricum rufum, assembly GCF_900112175.1. Classification (NCBI taxonomy): domain Archaea; kingdom Methanobacteriati; phylum Methanobacteriota; class Halobacteria; order Halobacteriales; family Haloferacaceae; genus Halogeometricum; species Halogeometricum rufum. Next base: position 624,172 of record NZ_FOYT01000002.1, read on the forward strand.
GGACCGGTACTACCCGCGCTCGGACGAACCCGTCGTCGAACCCCCGGACGGTGCCGGCGAACGGGCGCGCGAACTGGCCGGCGACTACCGCTCGCTGACGGTTTCCGAGTCGTCGTGGGAACGCATCCTCGGCGTGATGACGCGGACCTACACCGTCGGGGCGACCGACGGCGGGTACCTGACGACCAGTCGGGTCGGGGCGGGGACGCAGACGTGGGTCGAGCGACGACCGGGCGTCTACGAGGAGGTCGGCGGGAGCGAACTGCTGGTCTTCCAGTTCGACGAGGACGGCCGCGCGACGCACCTGTTCCGACACGCCTTCGGGCCGGCCACGTACGAACGCGTCCCGTGGTACGAGCGCCTCACCGTCCTGCAGACGGTCGTCGGCGCGGGCGTCGTGGCCTTCCTATCCGTCCTCCTGCTCTGGCTCGGTGGCCCGGTGTGGCGACGGTGGCGAGGGGGTGCCGTGCCGAGCGACCGCGAACGGGCGGCCCGCTGGCTCCTGGGAACGGTGAGTCTGCTCTGGCTGGGAGTGTTGGTCGTCTTCCTGTTGGCCTGGGTCAACTTCAACGCGGAGATCGCCTCGCCGTCGCTGGCGCTTCGGGCCGGCACGGTCCTCAGGTGGGTCGCCCTCGCCGGGACGGTCGGTGCAGTCGCCGTGGCCGGGTTCGCGTGGCGCGACGGCCTCTGGACTCGCTGGGCTCGACTGCACTACTCGGTGGTGACGGCGCTCGCAGTCCTGTTCGCCTGGCAACTCTCTCTCGTCGGTATCCTCCCGCTGTAGAACTGGCTCGAAAGCCACGATTCCGAACCAACCCGTCGGTCGTCGAAGTATCGAACCGTGAGACGGCAGATTCGCGCGCGTCGCGCCGCGGTGGTACGTCGCCGCGCTGTTCGTCACAACGGGCGGTCAGTTCGGGTACGAGACCGAGTCCGACGCGGAACCGACACCGACTCCCGGTCGACGGTCGGAGGGGCGCTGACGACGAGAGGCGACTGCTCCGCAACTGCTTTCTCGGCGCCGCGAGTCGTCGAACCCATGTCTCCGACTGCGAACGGCCCTTCTTTCGGCAAGCGGTTCGGCGTGGCTCTGCTGCTGGGTGTACCCGGAATCGCGGCGCTCGTGGGCTACGTCTACCTCACGACACCGCCGACGGCCGTCCCGCCCGGACTGTCGCTCCCGCTTCTCGCCGTCGCCTCGGCCGTCACTCCGCTGCTGCTTCTCGTCGTCGCGTGTCTGCTCGGCGCGTACGCGGCACCGCGGGTGGGACTGCGGTCGTACGTAATCGAGCGGTCTGGAACTGGCGACGGTGTCTGGCGGCACCTCCGTGGAGAGGTCAGACTCGCCGTCGGAATCGGCGTCCTCGGCGGGGTTCTGATCGTCGTCCTCGACGCGGCGATGATGCCGTTCGTCGGGCAGGACCTACCGCAGTCCGTGATCGGAGCAACGAGACCGACCGTCTCGGACGTCCTCGCGTACGCGCCCGTCCGGTTCCTCTACGGAGGGGTGACCGAGGAGCTCATGCTCCGGTTCGGACTCATGTCCGCGCTCGCGTTCGCCGGGTGGCGCGTCACCGGCCGTCGGGCGGACGGGCCACGACCGGCCGTCGTGTGGGTCGCAATCGTAGTCTCCGCCGTGCTGTTCGGCCTGGGTCACCTCCCCGCACTCGCTCAGTCGGTCGCTCTCACCCCGGCGCTGGTCGCGCGGACGGTCCTCCTGAACGGGGTGGCCGGGGTCCTCTTCGGGTGGCTCTACTGGCGACGAAGTCTCGAGGCGGCGATGGTGGCTCACGCCTCGTTCCACGTTCCCCTCGTCGTCCTCTCGTTCGCCCAGGTCGCGACGGTCTGAGAGCGCCGTTCGCCTCCGGTCTCTCAGCGCTCCCGATCGAACGCGAGGAGGTTCCCGCGCCCGTCGACGGTCGAGACGGCCACGTCGCCGTCGAGACGGAAGTCGAACTCGACGCGTGACCCCTCCGCGGAGACGACTCGCGCCTCGCCGAACCCGTGTGCCAGAGCCACTACTGGGATTCGTTCGCACCGTTCCCCGCAGTTCCCACGTGACCTGAACCGCCGCCGAGAGAATCCCGAACGACATTTATCGCGGCGTCGCCACTCGCCGACGAGATGGGGACGCTGGCACTCGACATCGAGACGGCAAGTCCGTTCGCGGAACCGGACGGGGCGAACGACACCGAGTACTACGAGTGGCTGTCGGTCGCACTCGCGTACGTCGACGACGGCCCCGCGGGGGTCCGAGCGGACGGCGACGAACGGGAGACGGCGGTGCTGTTCCGTCGGGGAGGCTGGGACGACGACCACACCGCGGACCTGTTCGAGCGACTGTTCGAGTGGTGTGAGGCCCGCGACGTCGACCGGACGCTGACGTACAACGGCGCGTGGTTCGACCTGACGCATCTGGGGAACTGGGCGGCGTCGCTGGCGGCGTCGGAGACGCTCTCGGGCGCGCCGGGACGCCTCGCGGACTGCCTCGGCCGGCACGTCGACGTGGCGCCGGCGGCCGCCGACCGATACGCCGAGGAACTCTGGGAGGAACAGGTCGTCCTGCCGGACTGGAAGGCGTACCAACTGGCGGGCATCGACAACCCGCGCGTCTGGTACGACGACTACGACTTCGACGAGGGCTACCGCGAGGGCCTCGGCATCAACGAGTCGTTCGTCAAGGGCGAACACGTCGGGCGCGTCCTCGGCGAGCGCTACGTGGCGGGCGTCGTCGCCGGTATCGAGGAGACGCGGACGCACCGGGAACTGGAGCGTCTGCTGTACGACTACAGCGTCAGCGACGTGACGGACCTGTTCGACCTCTACCGCGAACTCGGCGGCGACGAACTCGACGCCGACTACCACTACCCGATAGAGGCCGGCGGCGGGTCGACGCAGCCGTCGCGCTGACGGGCCGGCGACGATGTCGTTCTCACGACTGCATCTCGCGAGCGCGAGTAGCTCACCCGTGAGCGAGACACTCGGCCGCCGAGAGCGGCCGTATCTGACGCGATCACACCTAATATCAAAATTGATTCTCGGTGCCGAGGATTTATATTCGAGTTCGTCGTAGCCATCGCTGTCGGCGCGTGGGCGCGGTCCCCCGAAGCCCGCCTGGCGGGCCGACGTGTGCGGGTCGTTCCGTGACGCACGGACGCGCCGTTACACACCATCCACCAACGCCACACGAACCCACTCGCCATATCGGCCACGCTGGCGGGCCGTCGAACGGACGGCGGCTACCACGCGTCGCGGCTCCCCCCGAGGGCCGCGGCGTCGCTCGACCGACCCACCCCGGGACGTGCCTACCTCCCGGGACGGAGTCACTCGCGGTTCGCGTCGGACTGCCTACCCCGACGCGACCCGCGGCAAGTCGAGTCGTCCAGCCGGTCGGTACCTGTCGCGCCCGGCGCGACCCACCCCCGATGGGTCCGCCACGACCGGCGCGACGGCGTCTGGTTTCTCTCTTCGAAACTGTCCTGCAGCGTCGCATCTCGCGGCAAACGTTTAGCCCCTCGCCTCGGTAGACGTGAGTATGAACGACGCCATCACGGGCGTGGAGGGTGACCTCCGAAGCAACGGCATCAGCGTCGAGTCGCTCCACGTGGGTGAGGAGTCGGTGACGCTGGAGTATCTCACGGCGTTTCCCGACGTGCACGTGAACCACGCCGAAATCGGCCGCGTCCTCACGACGTTCATCGACCGGGCGGAGGCGGACGAGTGGGACCCCGTCCGCATCGACGCGACGGTCCGCCGGCACGAGGACGACGTGCAGGGGACGTGGCACGCCGAAGCCGAGTGGTTCGAACGATACCTCGGCTACGAGTTGAGCGACGAGGACTTCTCGGAGTTGGTGCTCTCGACGCTGGAGGAGGGGGCGTCGACGTGACGCGACCGACCGCGCGGGGCGAGTGGGCGGAGGCGGCGGAGACCGAACGCGACGGCCGGGAGGCGGGCCGCCCCTCCCGCGAGTCGTTCTCGAAGGTGACGATGGGGTTCGACAGCGGCGGCGAGCGCTGTTCTGGCTGGCTCTACCGCCCCGACCGACCGGCCGAACCGCCCGTCGTCGTCATGGCCGGCGGCCTCGCCGGCGAGCGGTCGTTCGGACTGCCGAACTACGCCGAGCGACTCGCCGAGGCGGGGTACGCCGTCTTCCTGTTCGACTACCGCCACCACGGCGACAGCGGTGGCGACCCGCGCAACCTCGTCGACCCCTCGCGCCAGCGCGCCGACTGGGAGGCGGCCATCGAGGGCGTCCGGTCGAGAGACGGGCTCGACGGGTCCCGTCTCGTCCTCTGGGGGGTGGACGTCGGCGGCGGCCACGTCCTCGACGTGGCCGCGGACGACCCGCGCGTGCGCGCCGTCGTCTCGCAGACGCCCGTCCTCTCGGGCCGGTCGTTTCTCGGGACGCGGGGCTACGGCTTCCTCGCGAAGTCGGTGCTGGCGGGCGTCCGAGACCGCCTCCAGTCGCTCGTCGTCGGCCCCCACACCGTCCCCGTCGCGGGCGACCCCGAGGAGTTCGCCCTCGTCTCGACGCCCGGCGCGCGCCGCGGCTATCTGGACACCGTGCCGGCGGACTCGGCGTGGGTCAACGAGACGCCCGCCCGGTCGCTCCTGAACCTGACGCGGTTCACGGCGGGGACCGACCTCGACAGCGTTACCTGTCCGGTCCTCCTCCTCGGCGGGACGCGCGACGACGTGGTCCCCGTCGATTCGGTCGCCGCGGCCGCCGACGAACTCGCGGACGCGACGTTCGTCAGCCTCCCCGTCGGTCACTTCGACGCCTACGAGGGGTCGGGACTCGAACACGTCGTCGGCCACGGCGTCGCCTTCCTCGACGCCGAAGTGGACGGCTGACCGCCGCCGTTCGGGGTGTCGGGTTCGTCGACGCCGCCTCCGGCCGACGACGCCGCCACCGACAAAACAGTCAGATTCGGATACATTCGCCGCTACGGTTATATTCCCCGGTAGCCTCTGTAGCGCACCCATGACCAGTCAGTTCTCGCGCCCAGTTCGCGTCGCCGTCGTCGCCCTGTTGATACTTGCCGCCGTCGCCGTCCCCGTGGCGGCGCAGAGCGACGAGTCCTCGGCCGAGGCGTCCACGTACGACACGTTCGTCGAGATGTCCGAACTGTACAACGAGCGTGCGGCCTCGTTGGACCTCGGCGTCGCGGAACGCCTCCTCGCGGGGGCCCGCGTGAACGCCTACGTGACGGACGGCGACGAGGAGACGGCGTTCTCGTTCGCGCTGGACGACCAGATGCGCATCGTCGACATCCAGCCCGAACCCGACGACGACGCGACGGTCCGCATCGAGACCGACCGCGCGACGGTACAGCGAATCATCGACTCGGAGAACCCCGCCGCCGCGTTCCGGTCGGCGGTCACGAACGACGACATCCGCATCGACGGCGAGCGAGGTCACTTCGTCTCGCAGGCGGTGTGGACCGTCGCGAACGGGCTGAAGGGACTGCTCTTCTGAGACCCCGTCGCTGACCGGCAGTATCGGGCGCGTGCGTGACCTTCTTGGGCCGCCCCCGCACACCTTCGACAATGACTGCGACGCGCACCGTCGAACTCGAAGGACACATCATCGACTCGGGGATGATGCAGCGAGCGTTCGGCATCGTGATGGACCTCGGCGGCGACTTCGACGTCGAGGAGTTCACCGTCGGGAAGTCGAAGACGAAGGAGTCGTACTGCCGGATGGCCGTCACGGCCGAGACGGACGACGACTTACAGGAGATACTGCACGAACTCCACCAGATCGGCGCGAACCTCACGGACCCCGTGGACGCGCACGTCGAACCCGCCCCCGCCGACCGGGTCGTCCCCCACGGCTTCTACTCGACGACCAACCACCCGACGAAAGTCCGCTACGAGGGCGAGTGGGTCGAGGTCGACGACATCGAGATGGACTGCGCCATCGTGCTAGAGGAGACGGACGGCGGCGTCCGCGCGTACACGAAGGTGCTGAACGCCATCGAGGAGGGCGACCGCGTCGTGACCGACGAGGCGGGCATCCGCGTCGAACCGCCGGAACGCCCCCGCGACTCGTCGGGGCCGTTCGGCTTCATGCAGGGCGGCGTCTCCTCGGAGCGACCCTCCGAGTCGCTCATCAGGGAGGTGGCCGACGCGTTGGAGGCGACGAAGGAGCAGGGCGGGAAGGTGCTCGTCGTCGCCGGACCCGCACTCATCCACGCGGGCGCGGGCGACGACTTAGCGCGTCTGGTTCGGGAGGGCTACGTCGACATGATCTCGGCCGGCAACGGCTTCGCCACGCACGACATCGAACGCGGTCTGTACGGGACCTCGCTCGGGATGGACATGGAGACGATGGAACACCCCCGGAAGGGCCACAAACACCACATCTACACCATCAGCGAGGTCATCCGCGCGGGCGGTATCGAGGAGGCGGTCGAAGAGGGACTCATCGGGAGCGGAATCATGTACGAGTGCGTCCGGAACGACGTGCCGTACGTCCTCGCGGGGTCCATCCGGGACGACGGCCCCCTCCCCGACACCATCACGGACGCGGTGGAGGCCCAGAAGGCCATCCGCGAACAGGCGCACGAGGCCGACATGGTGCTGATGCTGTCGACCCTCCTGCACTCCGTCGCCGTCGGCAACTGCCTCCCCTCGACGACGAAGGTTGTCTGCGTGGACATCAACCCCGCGACGGTGACGCAGTTGCTCGACCGGGGGAGTTCGCAGGCCATCGGCATGGTGACCGACATCGGGACGTTCGTGCCGACGCTGGCCGACGAGATACTGACGGGCGAGAGCGCCGTCACGGACGGCGGCGACGCCGAGGGCGACGGAGGGAACGACCGAGGCGACTCGGAGTCCGACGACTCGCGCGGCGGTCACTGCCCCGGACGCTGAGTCGGTTCGGGCCCCGTATCGATTCGTCCGCCGACCGACGCTCGGTCGACCCGTTCGAGAGAGACGCTCAGTCGACCCGTTCGAGAGAGACGCTCAGTCGACCCGTTCGAGAGAGACGCTCAGTCGACCCGTTCGAGAGAGACGCTCAGTCGACCCGTTCGAGAGAGACGCTCAGTCGACCCGTTCGAGAGAGACGCTCAGTCGACCTGTTCGAGAGGGACGACGGCCATCGGCACGTTCGCGTTGAGGAGAATCGACTGCGCCGTACTGCCGAAGACGACTTTCGACGTGGGGTTGCGCTTGCGGATACCGATGACGAGTTCGTCGGCGTCGACCTCCTCGGCGTACGAGAGGACGTCCTCGTCGGGGTCGTTGCCGCGGACGAACTGGTGCGTCTCCACCTCGGCGACCCCGCCGAGACGCGAACTGACGACGTTGAGCGCCTCCTCGCCGTCGAGGACGTCCTCGCTGGATGTCTCGGAACCGCCGACGAGAGAGTTCACCGCGTACACCGTGTCGTCCGCCGCCAGGCGCGACTGCAGGTAGTCACAGAGCACGGCGCTCGTGTCCACGTGGTTCGTCGCCAGAACGTACGTTGTCATATCCCACGACGGTCGTACGACGATAAAAATCCACCCCTTCGAGCGCTCCGCCCGTGCGGGGCCGCGATTCGGCACGGCACAAAACCTATACCGAACTCACGTGTCAGACGACCTATGAACCGCGACGCCGCCCTCGCGGGGGCCGCCGTCGGGGTGACCGCCCTCGCCCTCCTCGCAGTCGTGGCGGTCCCCGGTGTCCTCGCCGACCCGACCGAGGACGGGCCGGTGCGCCCCGGACCGGTCGACATCGCCGAGACGAACATCGGCTACGACGAGTCGGCGGTCCGCGGCGAGACGGTGACGCTCGGCGTGGAGACGCGCGTCAGACACCGCGGCAATCCGACGCCGAACGTGACGCTCCTCGTTCGCGCCGTCGACGCCGACTCCGGACTGGTCGAGACGACCCGAACGGTCGACGTCGGAACGCTCCGCGACGACGGCGAGACGGTCGTCGCGACGAACGTGACGGTCGAACGCGCCGGGGGCTACCGAATCGAGACGGTGCTGTTTCAGGACGAGCGGCGAGTGGACGGAACCGGCAAGACCGTCCGCGGACTGGAGGCGCTGACGCCGACGTACGCCCGTTCGACCGTCGCGTTCAGCGACCGGGCGGCGCTCCCCCCGCTCTCGGTCTCCGTCGCGGACGCCGCCGGGAACCGAACGACGCTGGACCTCGCGGCGTCGCTGACGAACGGCGGCGACGCCCCCTCGGAGGACCTCGCGGTGACGTTCGTCCTGCGGCAGGCCGACTCGAACGTCGTCGCCACGCGGGCGACGAGCGACGTGGACGCGATTCGGCCGGGACGAACCGCGACGACGACGGCGACGGCGACGGTGCCGACGGAGTACAACTACTATCTCGACGCCGTGCTGACGCGCGACGGCGTCGTCGTGGACACCGCGCGCACCGCCGTCAACCTCGATCCCACGAAGCGCATCTCCGTCAACGAGACGGAGGAGGAGGTCGAGTTCCGCGTCGAGGACTTCGAGTCCGGCGACGGCGACGGAGTCGAGCGCGAGACGGAGTTCGAGACGGAAGCGGGGACGGCGACGTCACAGCCCGGATTCGGGCCCGTCGCCGCCGTCGTCGCCCTCGCGGCGGCGGCGCTTCTGGCACGGAGGCGACACCGATGACCGACGAGACAGAGCAGACGACGGAGGCGGCGAACCGGACGGCCGACGGGCCGAACCGCGCGACCGGCGGCCCCGCGGACGAACGAACGGCGGGCGACCGGTCGGGGAGCGACCGGCAGGACGGCGACGGACCCCCGGGGGCGGACCCCGGCGGGTCGGACGCGTCTGACGGGTCCGACGGGTCCGAGACCGTCGACCGACTGCGCACCGTCCTCAACTACGCCGTCCTCGCGGGCCTGTTGCTCCTCGCGGTGCTCTCGGCGGTACAGTTGTACTGGGCCATCTCGCGCACCATCTCGACGTTCGTCGTCTACGAGTACCGCGCGCCGGTGCAGGCCGCGTTCAACCTCGTCGTCCTCCTCGTCGCCGCCCTCGGTATCTCGGTGCAACTGCGCCGCCTCACCGGGTCGGACGCGTCGGAGTGACGGCCGTCCGGACGCCGGACGCGGGACGGTCGCTCCCGGACCGCGGTACAAACTTTTCCCCCCGTCCCGCGTGGGTCGAGTCATGCCGAACTTCCTGTTCGTCTCCGCCGACGCCGCCCTCGTCACCGACCTCGCGTGGCAGGTCCATCGCGAGGGCCACGACGTGAAGTACTACATCGAGGCCGAGAGCGACCGCGAGATAGGCGACGGCTTCGTCCCGAAGACCGACGACTGGCGCGCCGAGGTAGACTGGGCTGACGTCGTCGTCTTCGACGACGTCTGGGTCGGGTCCGACGTGGGGACGGGTGAACTGGCGCAGGAACTCAGAGAGCGAGGGAAGGCCGTCGTCGGCGGCACGCCCAACACCGACCGACTGGAGGAGGACCGCGGGTACGCGATGGACGTGTTGGAGAGCCACGGCGTCGACACCGTCGACCACCACGTCTTCCACGACTTCGGGGAGGCAATCGACCACATCCGACGGAACCCCGCGCCGTACGTCGTAAAACCGCTCGGCGAGGTCCAGAACGTCAAGCGACTCCTCTACGTCGGAGACGAGGACGATGGCAGCGACGTGGTGGACGTGCTCCAGGCCTACGAGAAGGCGTGGGGGCACCGGATGAAGGGGTTCCAACTCCAGCGTCGGGTCGAGGGTGTGGAGATCGCCATCTGTGGGTTCTTCGACGGTGAGCGGTTCATCGACCAGGTCAATTTCAACTTTGAGCATAAGAAATTGTTCCCAGGAAACATCGGCCCGTCGACGGGCGAGATGGGTACGTCGATGTTCTGGGGCGGCCGAAACAAACTGTTCGAGGAGACGTTCGGCAGGCTCGAAGACTGGCTCGCCGAGGAGGGCTACGTCGGGAGTATCGACATCAACTGCATCGTCAACGAGACCGGCATCTATCCGCTAGAGTTCACCCCGCGATTCGGCTATCCGACGATCGCACTACAGGAAGAGTCGTTCGAGTCCTCGACCGGGCAGTTCTTCTACGACCTGGCCCACGGAAACGACCCTGAGTTAGAGGTCCACAACGGCTATCAGATCGGTGTGCGCGTCGTCCTCCCGCCGTTCCCGTTCGACGACGAGAAGACGTACGACGAGAACTCCCGAAACGCCGCCGTCGTCTTCCAGACTGAGAGCCGTGACGGAATCCACTTGGAAGACGTAAAAAAGATCGATGGACAGTGGCGGGTCGCCGGAGAGAGCGGCATGCCGCTCGTCGTGACAGGCAAAGGAGACACGATGCAGACCGCTCGCCGACAAGCCTACCAGCGCGTGGACGACATCGTCATCCCGAACCTCTACTACCGCGACGACATCGGCGAGCGGTGGATAGCCGGCGACGGCGACAGACTGCAGGCGTGGGGCTACCTCGGGCCGTAGCCGGGAGGGCGCGCGACGCTACGCAACGAACAGCCACGCGACGAACACGACGACGCCGCCGAGGAGGGTGCTGGCGACGGCGTGGAGTCGGAGTCGGTCGAGGATGGCGTGGGCGTCCCCGTCGACGGCGAGGTGGTCGTGAATCTCGCTGCCGATCTCACAGCGCGGCAGGAAGTCCATCGCCACGTGGAGGAACACGCCGGCGGCGAAGCCGAAGACGAGGCCGCGGAACGGCGCGGACTCGGGGAGGACGACGACGCTCGCGAGGATGGCGGCGATGCCGAGGGCGGCCGCCGGCAGCAGGAGGGCCGAGACGGCGCGTCCCTTCGAGGCGAGGCGTCGCGCGGCGGCGTAGCCCGCCGGTCCCTTGTGCGAGACGATGGCGAGGCCGAGCGTCGGGCCGAGATCCGGCATGTTGCCGTAGACGATGCCGATGATGAGGCCGGCCGAGAAGGCGTGCGCGGCGAGTTCGGCCACCGTGCGGTCCACGGGCAGGTCCATGTGGGCGAGGCGGTGACCGATCGTGTGCGAGGCGAAACCGATCAGCAACCCCGCCGCGATGCCGAACCCGCCGTACTGCGGGTGGTGGCCCATCGCCTGCGGCACGAGGAAGACGGCCGCACTCGTCACCATCGCACCGCTGGCGAGGCCGTACCCCCAGACGAGCGCGTTCGCTCCCTCGTCGTGGTGGCGCACCCCGAGCGGTGCCGCCAGCGCCATCGCCGCGAACGCCACCCACGTGATGCCCAGAAGCTTCCACGCACCGACGCTGGCCGCGTACGCCGAGAGACCGACGAAGACGACGGTGGCGCCGACGCCGACGCGCGAGAGTCGTGTCACGCTATTAACTCCGGCGTTGTGGTTAATAGGGCTCACGATACGACTCTCCCTCCTCGATTCGATAACGGTGACGGTCCGCGACTCCCCCCTCGCACCCGACCTACCGCGTCGCCTTCTTCCACGCGCGGAGGTCGAACCGGCCGCCGTCGAGTTCTTCCCGGGGGAGTTCCGTGGCGGCCCAGACGTACATCGGCGCCACGTCGTCGGGGCCTCTCCCCTGCCCGTCGGTCAACTCGGTCGCCACCAGTCCGGGGTCGACGACGCCGACGGCGGGCGCGGTGTCGGCCGCGAACTGTCGGGCGAGTCCCTCGACGGCCGCCTTCGAGACGGCGTAGGCCCCCATCCCGGGTTTGGTGTCGGCCGCGATCGACCCCGAGGGGACGAGGACGCGCGCGTCGTCGGCCGCGTGGGGGAGGGCCTCGCGGACGGCGGCGAACACGCCGCGGACGTTCGTCCGGAGGGTGTCGTCGAACCGGGTGTACGACTCCTCGCCCATCGGCGTCTCGCCGGGGGAACCGTGGTTCACGGCGGCGTTCGGCACGAGGACGGCGATACCGTCGTCGTGGCCGCCTCGCGCGGCCGTCTCCATCAGGCGTTCCACGTCGAACTCGTCGCGCACGTCGGCGCGGACGGCCTCCGCAGACCCGTCTACGACGTCCACCGCGGCGACCGCGTCGTCGAGGGCGTCGGCGTCGCGGGCGCACGCGACGACGTGCGCTCCCTCCCCCGCGAACGCGCGGACGAGGGCCGCACCGATTCCGCGACTCGCGCCCGTGACGACGACCGTTCTTCCAGTCAGGTCCATACGGTCCCTTGGGGCGAAGCGGAGGTAAAGCCACAGTTCCCGGAACCGGCCGCGGGCGCTCCCACAGTCAGTCGATTTATAGTTTCGTCATCCCTAGAGAGGGTATATGAACGCAGTCTCGGACCTCTCCGTCCTCGACGGAGCGTCCGTGGTCGTGGTCGGCGGCGGATTCGGCGGCCTCTCGACGGCGTGTTACCTCGCCGACGCGGGCGCCGACGTGACGCTACTGGAGAAGAACGAGCAGTTGGGCGGCCGGGCCAGTCGCCTCGAACGGGACGGGTTCCGCTTCGACATGGGACCGTCGTGGTACCTGATGCCCGACGTGTTCGAGGACTTCTTCGGCCACTTCGACCGGACGCCCTCCGACTACTACGAACTCACTCGCCTGGACCCCCACTACCGCATCTTCTTCAAGGACGGCGACCAGGTGGATATGGTTCCGGACCGCGAACGGAACCGCGAGACGTTCGAGTCGTACGAACCCGGCGCGGGCGAGCAGTTCGAGCGGTATCTGGAGAAGTCGAAGAAGAACTACGAGGTGGGGATGGAACACTTCGTCTACACCGACCGGACGAAACTGTCCGACTTCGCCGACTGGAACGTCGTGAAGAACGCGCGGGGACTGTCGCTCGTCGGGTCGATGCAGGACCACGTCGAGCGCTACTTCGACCACCCGAAACTCCAGCAGATAATGCAGTACACCCTCGTCTTCCTCGGGGGCGCGCCCAACAACACGCCCGCGCTCTACAACCTGATGAGTCACGTGGACTTCAACATGGGCGTCTACTACCCGGAGGGGGGCCTCGGCGGCGTCGTGGACGCGATGGTCTCGCTGGGCGAGGAACTCGGCGTCGACTTCCGCGTCGATAGCCCGGTGGCCGAGATTCGGGGGCGCGAGGGTGCGTTCGTCACCCGCACCGAAGACGGCCGCGAGTTCTACTCCGACTACGTCGTCAGCGACGCCGACTACCGACACACGGAGATGGAACTGCTGCCCGAGGGGAAGCGGCAGTACGACGAGGACTACTGGGAGTCACGGACGTACGCCCCCTCGGCGTACCTGCTGTACCTTGGCGTCGAGGGCGACGTGCCCGAACTCGAACACCACACGCTCGTCCTCCCGACGGACTGGAACGACCACTTCGAGAAGATTTTCGACGACCCGGCGTGGCCGGACGACCCGGCGTACTACCTCTGCGTCCCCTCGAAGACGGACGACACCGTCGCGCCCGAGGGCCACTCGAACCTGTTCGTCCTCGTCCCCGTCGCGGCCGGACTCGACGACACGCCCGAACAGCGCGAACGCTACCGTGACCTCGTCCTGGACGACATCGCCGAACACACCGGCGAGGACCTGCGCGACCGAATCGTCCTCGAGGAGTCGTTCTGCGTGGACGACTTCACGGAGCGGTACAACGCGACGCAGGGGACGGCGCTGGGCCTCGCGCACACGCTCCGACAGACGGCGCTCCTCCGCCCGCCCCACCACTCGGAGAAGGTTCCGGGGCTCTACTTCACCGGTTCGTTCACCACGCCCGGCATCGGCGTTCCGATGTGTCTCATCAGCGGGCAACTGACGGCCGAGGAGATGGCCGAGCGGACGGCGTGATGGGCGGCGCGATGAACGCACGCGGCCGGCTCACGTACCTGTTCACCCTCTCGCGCCCGCGCTTTTGGCTCTACCTCGCGGGCCCGATACTCGTCGGCGTCGCGTTCGCCGCCGACGCCACGAGCGACCTGTTCACGACCGCCGCCGTCGTCCTGTTCGGCTACTTCCTCGTCCCGGGGAACGTCCTCCTCTACGGCGTCAACGACGCCTTCGACGCCGACGTGGACGAACCGAACCCGAAGAAGGACGAACGGGAGGCGCGCTGGCGGGGCGACGCCGCCGTCACCGCCGCCGTCGTCGGGGCGGGGCTGCTCGGACTCGCCCTGTTCGCCGTCGTCCCCCGACTCGCGTGGCCCTACCTCGCCGGGTTCTTCGTCCTCGGCGTGGAGTACAGCGCGCCGCCGTTCCGGTTCAAGACGACGCCGTTCCTCGACTCCCTGTCGAACGGGCTCTACGTCCTCCCCGGCGCGGCGGCGTTCGCGGCCGTCGCGGGTCGTCACCCGCCGCTGGCGGCCCTCGTCGGGGCGTGGACGTGGGCGATGGGGATGCACACGTTCTCGGCCGTCCCGGACATCGAACCGGACCGCGAGGCGGGCATCCGAACGACGGCGACGTTCCTCGGCGAGCGTCGGACGTACGTCTACTGCGTCGCCTGCTGGCTGGCGGCCGCAACCGCCTTCGCCCTCGTCGACTGGCGACTGGGCGCGGTGCTGCTGGCGTACCCGCTCACCGTCGTCGCCGTCGCCGCCTCGGGCATCAGCGTCGACCGCGCGTACTGGTGGTTCCCGGCGCTGAACACGCTGGTCGGGATGGCGCTCACGATGGGCGCGCTCTGGAGGCTCCTGTATGGCTGAATCCGGCCTCTCGCTGTCGAACCGGCTGCCGGGAACTCGCGAGGAGTGGGAGCACCGACTGGACCGACTGGTCCGGGAGAACCGCTTCACCATCTCGGTGTTCTTCCCGCTGAACGGCGTCTTCCTCCTCCTCGCCAGCGCCGAAGGGGTCTTCGCCGGGACGCCGCTCGCACCGCTCGCGTTCAACGGGCTGTTCATCCTGCTCGGAACGCTCGTGATGCGTTCGCCCCTCCTCGTCGGCGTCCTCCCGCACACCACCCGCCGGGCGGCCACCGGCGTCGGCCTGTTGGCGCTGTACGCCTACGCCATCGAGTACGTGGGCGTCCACACCGGCGTCCCGTACGGCGAGTTCGCCTACGGCGTCGACCTCGGGCCGACCGTCGCCGGGGTTCCGCTGGGCCTGCCGGTGTTCTTCGTCCCCCTCGTGATGAACGCGTACCTGCTCTGTCTGCTCCTGCTGGGCGACAGGGCCGAGAACGCGGCCGTCCGCCTCGGGTCCGTCGTCGCCGCCGTGTTGGCGATGGACGTCGTGTTGGACCCCGGTGCCGTCGCGCTCGGCTTCTGGGAGTACTACCCGCCGGGCGCGTTCTACGGCGTCCCGCTCTCGAACTACGTCGGCTGGGTGCTCAGCGCCACCGTCGCCGTCGTCCTCCTCGACTGGGGCTACGACCGACGCGTCCTGCTCGGCCGCCTCGCCGAGTGCGAGTTCATGCTTGACGACCTCGTCTCGTTCGTCATCCTCTGGGGCGGCATCAACGCGTGGTTCGGTAACTGGCTCGCCGTCGCCGTCGCCGCCCTGTTCGGCGTCGGCCTCCTGAAGACCGAGCGATTCGACTCGCGCGTGCTTCGGTTCGGCCGACGCCGGGAGTCCGGCGAGAACAGTTCCGACTGACCCGTAGCCGTCTGCGTGCGGCCTACTCGCCGCGCGTGAAACTGCGGACCCAGTCGCTGAGCCGTCCGCCGAACAGGCTCGGCGTCAGCGAACGCGCCACGCCGGAGTGGCCGTGCTCGCGGTGGGTGTGGTCGTCGCTCTCGGCGGGGTACGGCACGGCGCTCACGGTCCGGAACACCGCCTCGGGGTCCCGTTTGAACGCCCAGTGGAGCCTCGTCTTCGCGAGGAGCGCGAGTTTCCGCGTCGTCGAGATGGACGGCGTGACCGAGAGCACGTCGTAGTTCCGGCGGCGAATCTCGCGGTGGTGGTCGGCGTACAGCACCGCCGAGAGGAGGACGGCGAACTGGCAGTCGTCGGGGAGGTACTGGATGCCGCGGACGCCCTCCCGGTAGAGGGACTCCGTCCGGCGCATCTCCTCGCGCATCGCCGCCCGGAACCCGTCGTCACAGCGGAACGACAGCAGTTGTTCCTCCGTGACCCCGTGGTTCCGGAGCGTCTCCTGCGGGAGGTAGATTCGGTCCCTGTCGACGATGTCCTCGCGCACGTCGCGCAGGAAGTTCGACATCTGGAACGCCTCGCCGAGTTTCGTCGCGTGCGGCCGCGCCTTCTCGGCGTCGGGCGTCTGCATGATGTCGGTCATCATCCGTCCCACGGCGGCCGCAGAGCCGTCCATGTACGCCTCCAGTTCCTCGTACGTCTCGTACCGACTCTTGTCGATGTCCGACAGCATCGCGTCGACGAAGACGTTCACGTCTTCCGCGTCGATGTCGTACTCCTCGCGGAGTTCGGCGAACGCGGAGAGCACCGGGTCGTCCGTCTCGCGGTCACCCAACGCCTCCGCCCGCAGTTGCTCCAGTCGCTCCCGTTGCACCGCCGGTTCGGCGGTGTCCTCGGCGTCGACGACTTCGTCAGCGACGCGGAAGAATGCGTACAGGACGTACGTCGCGTGCCGAACTCGCTCCGGAAGCACCCTCGTCGCGAGGTGGAAGGTCTTACCTGTCTTTCGCTGAATAGCCTTGCTTCGCTGGACCGGGTCCTGTCTTACCATTGTGGGATATCGAGTGGCGGCACGCTTCGAACAGTGACGACGCGACCACGCATCTACTGGACATCTCTAGCACTCGCATAGACATAATCGTTCGTGCGAAGGTTTAACCCGGGGGAGTCCTACACCGTGTGGCTCGGGGTCGAAAAAACGGCAGACTGCGACCCCGTCGCGTTCGTCCCCGCCCGGGTGTCGTCGGTCACCAGAAGGTGTCGCTGCAGTCGTAGACGACGCCGTGTTCGGGACAGACGTACTTGCAGTGGCGGCGGGCCATCGACGCGCCGCAGAGCGGACACGGCCGGCCGCGAACCGCCTCGACGTCTCCTTCCGTCTCCGAGTCGCTCACGGGAGAGTCGACGGGCGGGACGGGCAAGTAGGTTGCCACTGCCCGCCGACGCGACCGCGATTCGGCACGAACTTCGAACAAGACTCTTGAGGGGTCGCCGACGACAGTCGGTGAGAACCGCCCGGACGCCGCGCGAGTCGGTGGCGCCGGCCCTCGCTCGACGGCGGGGGCGGTACTATACGTTCGCTCGCCGAACGAGAGACGAGACTGGCCGATGGAGAAGGCGCTCTGGTATCTGTTCGCGGGGACGCGGGGTGGAGAGAACCGCGTCCGTATCGTGCGAGCACTCTCCGACCGACCGATGAACGCGAATCAACTCGCCACGGAACTGGAGTTGGGGTATCGGACGATACGCCACCACCTCGAACTGCTCGAAGAACACGGCGTCGTCGAGGGCGGCGACAACGACTACGGGAAGCTGTACTTCCTCACGGACCGGTTCCAGACGCACAGGGAGACGTTCGACCGAATCACGGAGCAACTGGACTGATGGCAATGGAGACGACGATTCTGGCGGCGAGTGCGCTCGCGGGAGTGAACATCATCCTCCTCGTGGCGCTCACGGCAGTGTGGGTGAACAACTACCGGACGTTCAAGACGCCGCTCGTCGGCGGGTTCGTCGCCTTCGGCGCGGCGATGCTGGCGGAGAACGCCCTCGCGCTCTACTTCTTCTTCAGCATGCAGAGCTTCTACTCCGGCGACCCGCACGTCCAGCAGGCGGTGTTGGCCCTCCGCGCCCTCCAACTGGTCGCGCTCGGCTTCCTCACGTACGTGACCGTGCAGTGAGCGGCGGTGAACGGCCGTCGGGACGACCCACCTACCGGCCACGTCGGCGGGCTCTCTCGAAATCCGGAGCCGCCGATAGTTTGTCGAGGCCACGCCGATTTGTCGAGGCCACGCCGAATACAGCGCGCGTATGCGGTCGCTGGGAGAACCGTATAGTTACAGCACCCAGTACGACGATTCCTCCGACTTGGTTCAGCGATATTCCAATCGCCGCACAGTCGGGAGTCTGGTCTCGACGGAGACTGGTCGTTCGGCTACCGCTGCTGTGCAATCCGTGGTTCGACTTCGTCGAACAGCTCTTCGACCCGTCGTTCGATGGTATCACGAATCTCACGCACCTGATCGAGACTCTGTCCGTCGGGATCCGCTAACGCCCAGTCGCGGACGTCGACGTCGTCGGCATCGAGTTCGAGCGTCGAACAGCCCATGGTCGCTACGATGTCGCACGATTCGAGTTCAGCCGTCGAGACTTCTCTCGGGGTTCGGTCCGAGAGGTCGACGTCGAGTTCGCCCATCACCGTGACGACTTCTTCGTGGACCGTCTCGGCAGGACGTGTGCCACCCGTGAGTATCTCGACCTCGTCACCGAGGTCACGTTCTTCCCGCTCACGTTCGGCGAACGCCGTCGACATCTGGCTGCGGCCAGCGTTCTGTACACATACGAACCCGAGTTTCGTCGTCGACTCGTTCGGCATGGTCGACCCTCCCGGAGTACCGACTTCAGGCTTCGTATGTTCTCTCTCTCGTTCACTATATCACACAATAGGAGACAAGAGACACGCGCTCAGAAGAAGCCGTCTCCCAGACGACTCGCTGTGACGTCGGTCGTTTCAGCGACGACGTGTGACCACGAGATTCCTGTTCGTCGGTTGCTGTGTCACAATCCCCGCGATCCGTCGAGGGCGACGACAACGGCGTTGGCTCGTGGAGTCGCACGGTACTTTCGCCACTTGCCGTCCTTTCGGCGGGTGAGTAGCCCGGCGTCCGTTAGCTGAGACAGCGCGTGGCTGATCGCGCTGTCGCTGACGTCGAGCAGCGGAGAGAACTCACAGACGCAAAGCTCCTCGTCGGCGACGTGGAGAATGCGGACGATTTTGTACCGAGTCTCGTTGGCGAGTGCCGAGAGTACTCCGACGTCGTCTTCGAGAGCCGGGCCGCCGGCGACCGCGTCTAACTCCTCGAGTTCAGCCAACCGTTCGGTAACTTCGTCGTCGCCACAACCACCCCGTTCACTAGCGAGATAGCGCTGCAGTCGCTCGGTGGATGACATACCTCTCAGTCGAACGGAGACGTGATTAAGTATTGTGGAGTGGGTGTGAGAAACACCAGCGTAGTACGATTGCAGATTCTCTAAGATGACTTCCGAAGTCTACATCGGTTTTTGCCACCGCTCACGGGCTCATTTGGAGTTAAAACGACCGGTAGTCGGATTTAATCCGGTCGAAATCCTTCGAGCTCGAAAGCGCAGTTCTTATACATTAGTTGAGAAAATACTCATATGAGCGTGGGAGCGATATCACGATTTGGTGCCCCACGCTGTCCGTCCCGTGTCCAGACAATTGAACGATCGATTCACCATCACGAATGACTGAACTTACCCTGTACGAAGAAGCGATGTGTTGTTCCACCGGCGTCTGTGGACCCGACCCCGACGACGAACTAGTCGAAGTCAGTGCCGCCCTCGACCAGTTGGAGACGGCGTTCGAGGACGTCGACGTCTCGCGGGCGAACATGCAACACGACATCGACCAGTTCCTCCAGACCCAGCGTATCTCTGCCCTCGTCGAGGAACACGGGCCGTCGATTCTCCCCATCACGGTCGTCGACGACGAAATCGTCGGGAAGTCCGAGTATCTCGACTACGACGAACTCGAGTCGATCCTCGAAGATCACACGGGACCTGAGGAGGCGTCACGATGACGTCGAAACCGACCGACGCTCGCACCGTCGTCGAACCGACGAACGACGGGACCGAGTTCGTCTTCTTCAGCGGGAAAGGAGGTGTCGGCAAGAGTACCGTGAGTTGCGCGACCGCGACCTGGCTGGCAGACAACGGCTACGACACACTGCTGGTGACGACCGATCCTGCACCGAACCTCTCCGACATCTTCGATCAGAACATCGGTCACGAGGTCACGGCGATCGACGAGGTCGAGAATCTCGCAGCCATCGAGATCGACCCGGACGCCGCCGCCGAGGAGTACCGTCAAGAGACGATCGAACCCATGCGGCAGTTACTCGACGACGAGCAACTCGAAACGGTCGAAGAGCAACTCAACAGTCCGTGCGTCGAGGAGATCGCCGCTTTCGACAACTTCGTCGACTTCATGGACAGCCCAGAGTACGACGTGGTCGTCTTCGACACCGCGCCGACCGGTCACACCATCCGCCTGATGGAACTCCCCTCGGACTGGAACGCGGAACTCGAGAAGGGCGGCTCGACGTGTATCGGTCCGGCGGCGTCGATGGAAGACAAGAAGGCCGACTACGAGCGTGCCATCGACACGCTACAAGACGCGGACCGGACCTCGTTCGCCTTCGTCGGAAAACCCGAGGCCTCCTCGATCGACGAGATAGAGCGGAGCGCTGCCGACCTCGCCGACCTCGGGATCGAATCTCAGATGCTCGTCGTCAACGGCTATCTCCCGGAATCGGTCTGTGAGGACCCCTTCTTCCGCGGTAAGCGAACCGACGAGCAGTCGGTCATCGACCGCGTCGCGTCGACGTTCGACGAACAGGCGCTCGCCACCTATCCGCTCCAGCCGGGTGAGATCACCGGGCTCGACCTGCTCTCGAACGTCGGCGGCGTCCTCTACGACGGCGAAGACGCCACAGTCGACGTCGAAACCGTCCCCGACGCGACGACGGACGAACGGTCGGTAGACTTCGATTCGCTCACAGACCCCGATGCCGTCGCAGAACAGTTGCGACCGGTCGACGGGACGCGCTACCTCTTCTTCACCGGAAAGGGCGGTGTCGGAAAGAGCACCGTCGCCTCCACGACGGCGACCGCACTCGCCGAAGGAGGCTACGAGACGCTCGTCGTGACAACCGATCCAGCGGCGCATCTCGAGGACATCTTCGAGGAGTCCGTCGGTCACGACCCCACGTCGGTCGGTCAGGAGAACCTCGACGCGGCCCGCATCGATCAGGAGGAGGCACTCGAGGAGTATCGGACGCACGTTCTCGACCACGTCACCGAGATGTACGAGGAGAAAGACGACAGTGCGATCGACGTCGACGCCGCCATCCAGAACGTCGAGGAAGAACTGGAGTCACCGTGTGCCGAGGAGATGGCGGCACTCGAGAAGTTCGTCAGTTACTTCGACGAAGACGGGTACGACGTGGTCGTCTTCGACACCGCGCCGACCGGCCACACGCTCCGACTGCTCGAACTCCCGTCGGACTGGAAGGGCTTCATGGACCTCGGGTCACTGACGAAGGGAGCAGCACCCGAGAAGGGAGACAAGTACGACGACGTGATCGAGACGATGCAGAACCCCGACAAGAGTACGTTCGCGTTCGTCATGTACCCCGAGTACACGCCGATGATGGAAGCGTACCGGGCGGCGGAAGACCTGCGAGACCAGGTCGGTATCGAGACCTCGCTGGTCGTGGCTAACTACTTACTTCCCCAAGAGTACGGCGACAACGCGTTCTTCGAGAACCGTCGTGCCCAGCAGGAACGGTACCTCGACGAGATCAGCGACCGGTTCGACGCACCGACGATGCTCGCACCACTTCGACGAGACGAACCGGTCGGACTGGACGAACTCCGTTCGTTCGGGGCGGAGATTGCCGGTCTGTCTAGCGTTCGTGAGGAGACACAGGAGGAGGTGACGCCGTCGTGAGCGAGAGTCGAGCCGAAGCGCCTGCTGTCGAGACGGAGCTTCGAGAGTTCCTCGAGACGCTCCGCGACTCCGAGACCTGCCAGCGGTTCGTGGAGGCGCAGAAGGAACTCGAAGCGGATTCCGAGGCGGTCGAGTTGCTCGAGACGTATCGACAGAAACAGGACACGTTGCAGGACGACGAATTCGATCCCTCGGTCATGGGTGAGTTGCGAGACCTCCAGACCGAACTCTCGAACAACGAGACGATCCAGCAGCACCGAGACGCGCAGGCGGAACTCGTCGACCTCCTCCAACGGACCAACGACGCGATAAGCGAACGAATCGGTCAGGAGTTCGCACGGTCGCTCGGAGGTGGGTGCTGTTGAGTACATCCGACGAGGACGTGTTGACTGCCGCCGCCGACCTCGGGAAGAAACTTCAGACGCTTCAGTCGGAGTCGACGTCTTCCGAGTTCGAGTCGATTCTCGTGGCGTGCAACGAAGCGATCACCGAGACGACCCGCCTCGAGTACGGCGAGGTCTGCGACGCAGGTAGCGACTGCTGCTGAGTTCAGTCGTCGAGCGTCGGTCTCCGCTTCGCCCGAACCGCGACCCGGCGAACGACCTATGTACGGGTAGGGAGCAGTACTGTGCCCACATATGAAACGCATTAGGACTCCGACGAAGAGATGTCCGGTATGGCAACGAAAGAGACTCTACGCGTCGATTTCCTGTGTGTGGAAAACGCGGGCCGGAGCCAGATGGCAGCCGCATTCGCCGAACGAGAGGGGTCCGAACGTGGACTCGAAGACGTCGTCGAGGTACACTCGGCGGGAACGCGACCCGCCGACGAGGTTCACGAATCGGTCGTCGAGGCGATGGACGAAGTCGGAATCGACATCTCCGATCGGGAACCGAAGTGGGTCGTCGTCGAGGACCTCGAACACAGTCACTTCGTGATCACGATGGGCTGTACGATCAACGAGTTTCACCCCTCTACGTACGGCGTCGAGCACAGGGAGTGGGGTCTCCGCGACCCAGAGGGGGAAGACTTCGAGACCGTCCGAGAGATCAGGGATGAACTGGACCGTCGAGTGACGGAACTCTTCGACGAGATCGAAGACGTCGCGCGGGACCTCGAAACGAAACGGTCCCTCTCGGAACGGGTAACCGAGACGATCAAGAACGCGCTGTCGTTCTGACGGCGTCTCGACCGATTTTCCCGGTCGGGCCACTCGGTCGTCGGTAACTGGGACCCGTCCGGAGCATCTCGGCGAATTCGCTCGGCATCTTTACGTCCTCGATGCTCTGAGCCTCTCGTTCGACGCCGTATTCGACCCGAAAGAACTGACCGAGTGGACGGGAACGGGCACGTACGAAGGCGAATTCGTATGTATCCTTCGCGGGAAACTACACGCCCGATGCCCTCCATCGTCGACCAAACTGTGTTTAGCGAGCCCTCCGGCCGTCCCCTTGGAGTGGTCTACCTCTGTGGAGCACTCCTGTTGTCGGGGGCGTATGGATACTACGCCGTCGTGGGAGCTGTGACGCCGACCAGTTCCGTACTGTTTTTGAGCGCCGGACTGGCCCTGTCCGGAATTGCCGAGTCCCTGCCGAAAATTCGTCGACGGGCAGCCGGTGTCCTACGACTCACGGCGATCTCCGTACTGGTGAGCCTTCTCGTTATCATCGCCTTCGCGCCCGAATTCCTCACTAGGTGATAGAGCCGGTCGGGGTAGGTTCACTGCTGTTGTAACGAGTTCGTTCTCACGGGGGACTCACTACGAGTGAGAGGAGAGACACGAGATTGAGTTGCTGCACACACCCGCTAAGTCTTGCACACCTTTTCTGACAGCGATTGTAGATGTCACCGTGGCCGTGCCGAATAGAGCGCGCAAATCGGCCACCTAGTTTCGACCGAGAAGCAGGACCGTGAAGGCGGACTATCGATCGACTGAAACGCGAGTACAGTCTTGTTCTCGTATGCAGTGGCTGGATGCACTCGTTCGCCCTCTCGAACGGTACGCGGATGCGCTCTCCGCTAAAAATCACGGCATCGTCGCCGTTGTCTCGTTTTGCATCTTCGTCGGCGTGATCGCTCTGGGGTTCGTTCCGGTGACTCGCCGAATCGAGACGTCCGGCTATTCCACTACAGATTTGCAGGCCGCGACGACCCGGGCGGAGGTGGACACGATACTACAAGCCTTCGACCCGGTCGTGGAATCGGTGATGCTTCTCTCCGTCCTCGATTACGTCTTCATCGTCGCAGGGTTCTTCTTGTTTTTCTCGCTCCATTCGGTCTGCATGAAGGCGCTGGCAGGCCGCGGTAGGCTCGTCCTGATACCGAAGATAGGGATGGGCCTGACAGTCGTCTCTCGACTTCTCGATTCGCTGGAGAACCTCTGGGTCATCCTCATCTACACGAATCCCGACGAGTACGCGACCATCCTGATCGGTCTCACGAACAGCTCTGAAGCGTTGAAGTGGATGGTCGTCAGCGTCGAATATCCGATGCTCGGCATCGCCATCGCGCTTGCACTGCTGACACGGTTTACCTCGCTGTTCGACGGTCGCTCAGAGAGCCCACAGTAGGCAGGGCTGAAATCTTTGACCGGTGAGAGACTGCAGTAGCTGTGCTGAATACAGAGCGCGAGCCTCGCACGACGATCTGCTCGAATAGCGTGCACAGAGAACCGGTCGATACAGTCAGCGTGAGCAGTTGCCCGAAATCCACGACGAATCGGAAGTTAACACATATATCCGACGACAGTGTCTTTCTGGTTTATATGCAATTCTGTGACGAGTGTGGTTCGATGATGCATACGGAGGGGGATACGTGGACGTGTCGCTCCTGTGAGAACGAGGAGTCGCGGGACTCGCAAGCGGAAGCGGAGATGGCGATCCAGGACGGACAGCAGGACGACGGGGCACCCGCCGTGGCCGACGCGACCCAAAACTCCACCGAGACGATGCAGGAGCCCTGTCCAGCCGACGACTGCGACAGCGACCGAGCCTACTACGAGATGATGCCGAAGCCGGGCGGTTCCTACGAGGTTCGGCTGTTCACCTGCGTCGAGTGCGGCCACAAGTGGCGCGGGTCCTGACTCCCCGGTAACCCAAACCACTCGATTCGCAGGCTCACTGAGCGACTGGTTCAACGTCTCCAGCACGAAAGAAAAGAAGCCGGCGTGCTGCATACACCCTCTGCGGTCAGCAGTTGCGTATGGTTTGTTCCACACCCTCAGTCGTGAACCCGTTTTAGGTCAACTTGCGTACTTCATACCCACTAAGCGTTCTGCGGCAACTCTCTGACAGCAATGCCCTCCGGATTAGGTCCCCTCGCCAGAGAGCTATCGTTTTCGTACTACGAGGATGCATTTCCTGCACACGACATTTTCCATGCGAAACGAGTTCGTGACGTATCTCTCCGGTTAGCGGACCAGCATCCCGATAGTATCGACCGAGACGTACTGGCTGCAGCAGCGTGGTTCCACGATATCGGCCGACCACTCGAACGGATCGGAGAGATCGAAGATCACGACGAATGGGCGGCCACCGAAGCCATACCCCTTCTCCAGGCTGAAGACGTGGCACCTGACCGGGTCACCGCTGTCGAGCACTGCCTTCGTGCACATAGCATCCGGGCGAACTCTCCCGAACCAGAGACAACTGAGGCGAAACTGCTTTTCGACGCTGACAAGCTCGACGCCGCTGGCGCGGTCGGGATCGTACGACTCGCCTGTATCGTCGGCGAGCGTTCAGGGCGCACCGGTGAGCAGTACGCAGTTATCGACGACGCGTCCACACTCGAAGGAGACTATCCTGAATTACCGGATATCGACCTCTTACGCGAGTGGGCGCGAGAACGTCTTGACTCGCTATACACCGACCCAGGCCGACGCCTCGGGGAGTCTCGCTGGGACTTTGTCGAGAACTTCTTCGAGCAGTTCACCCGTGAAATCGACCCGGATAGAGAATCGTGGCTCCGTTGAAATCCTCCGGCGCCGATAGTTCGCTGGGGCCGTGCTGAATAGAAGGCGCAAGTCGGTCAGCGACCTTCGGATACGAATCAGAACTGTGAATCGGTCAATGTTGGGTCTGTCTGTGCGTGGCTCGGCACCATGGAAAGACCATGGCTGGCTGCTCGTCGTTTTAGCACATTTATTTACATTATCCGGAGAATAGACCGTCCCATGCCCTC
This sequence comes from Halogeometricum rufum, assembly GCF_900112175.1. NCBI lineage: Archaea > Methanobacteriati > Methanobacteriota > Halobacteria > Halobacteriales > Haloferacaceae > Halogeometricum > Halogeometricum rufum. The sequence continues at coordinate 649,812 of NZ_FOYT01000002.1, forward strand.
CAAAATCAGAGACATTGTGTTCAGTGAGCCATCTGGAAGGACCCACGCGTTCGTAATGTTTGCTAGCTCGCTCGTCATGTTGGGTATTTACATCTACTACGATATTCTACGCGGTGTTTCCGACATTAGCTCGCATGGCGGTTGGATTCGCTCTGTCTGGACTTGCTGAGTCCCTACCAACGGAGCGCCGACAGATAGCGGGTAGATTGCGTGTCGCCGCGATTCTCTTGTTGACTGGGTTGTTTAGTTTCACTATCTTTGCCCCAGAAATTATTTTTGGACCACGGTAGAGTCTCCGTGTTCACTTAGTACACCTACTGACCAGCTGGTTTGCTTTCTTCAGCGTGAAAGAGATGAAGCTGCTGTACTGAACATGTCCTCTGTATCCAGCACGTCGTACGCGTCCGTTGCCGAGAGTTTCGACGAAGCCCATCTCCGGACAGTCACCGATTCCGAACGGAATTGTGTAGAGAGTCGACACGAACTTCGAAAAACGGCTTTTATCCCGGTTCTCGTCCGTTCCGACGGAGGAATTCGATGTCACGAAAGCAGCTCTCGACCACCCGGCGGGCGTTTCTCGGCGCGGCGGGCGTCGCCGCCGTCGGGAGTCTCGCCCTCGGCGGGTCAGCAGTCGCACAGCAGGACGGGTCGAACGGCGCGCGGAACTACCGCGTCACCGTCGCGAACCGCACCGACTACCAGCCGTTCACGCCGCCCGCCGTCGTCGCCCACCGACCGGACGTCGAGGTGTTCGCGGTGGGCGAGGCGGCGAGCGAGGCGGTCAAACAGGTGGCCGAGAACGGCAACCTCGGACCGCTCTCGGAGTTCGCCGAGTCGTCCAACGCGGTCCGCGGCGTGGCCGTCGGCGAGGGGCCCCTCGTCCCCCGCACCGACCCCGGCGACACGGGACATCCGTACTTCGCCGAACTCCACGTCTCCGCCGACGCCAGCGCCCGCTACCTGAGCTTCGTCAGCATGCTCGTCGCCACCAACGACGGCTTCGCCGGCCTCGACACGGTGCCGCTTCCGGAGGCGGTGAACGGGTCGCTGACGTACTTCGCGGCCGGATACGACGCCGGCACCGAGCAGAACACCGAGCAGTTCGCGGACCTGGTGCCGCCCGCGCAGTCGCTCACCGGCGAGCACCGCGAGGGAGTCGACGGAACGGGGTCGAGCGACCCGTCCCTCGCCGAAGACGGCGTCGTCACCCCACACCCCGGAATCACGGGCGTCGGCGACGTGCCCGAGGCGTTCGACTGGGACGGCCCCGTGGCGTTGGTGCAGGTCGAACGGATAGCGTAGAGAGACCGAAGAGAGAGAGATCGAGAGGGACGAACCCCTCGTGTTACCGGCTCAGCACTCCGACCAGCCGCAGGACTCGCACGTCTTGCAGCCCTCGGAGTAGTAGAGCGTCATGTTCCCGCACTCGGGACACTCGGGGCTCTCGCCCGCGGCCAACAGGTCGTCCATCGCGTCGTTCGCGGGCGTGTCCTGTTCGCGGTTCGGGTCGTCCGCGACGGCCGCCCCGCCGTCCGGTTCGGGCGCGTCGGCGCTCTCCGCGCCGGCACCGGCCTCCTCGGACAGTTCGGTGAGGTTCTGCTGCTGCGGGTAGCCTTTGTCTATCTCGCCGTCGAGGTAGCGACGCATCGCGGTGCCGATGGCGTCCGGGATGCTGTTTATCTGCTCGCCCTTGTCCCACGCGACTTTCGGGCTGCGGATGCCCTGCAGTTCGCTGGCTATCTCCTGCGGGTCGACGCCCGACCGGAGCGCCGTCGAGATTGTCTTCGCGAGCGCCTCGGTGAACGAGGCGGTGAAGCCGCCGGAGTTGCCGATGTTGGCGAACAGTTCGAACGGTTCGCCCGTCTCGGGGTCCTCGTTGATGTTGACGTACAGCTTCCCGTAGCCGGTGTCGACGCGCTGGGTGACGCCGTGGAGGACGTCCGGACGCGGGCGCTTCTTGCCGTGGTCGACCTCGCCGTCGGCCGCCGCGAGGAGTCGCTCGACTTCGCCGTCGAGTGCGCTGCGGACCGCCTCGTTGTCGAGGAAGCCCTCGATGCCGCCGAACACGTCCTCTATCTGCTCGACGAGCGTCTCCGCGGCCTCGCCCTCGTCGGAGAAGTCGGTGTTCTTCGCGCGCGTCGTCAGCACCTGCTTCGAGCGGGTACCGTCGCGGTAGACGGTGACGCCCTTCCCGCCGTTGTCGTAGATGTAGCGGTACACCTCGTCCATGTCCTCCTTCGAGGCGCTGTTGGGGAAGTTGCAGGTCTTCGAGATGGCCGAGTCGACGCCCTCCTGACAGGCGCACTGGACCGCCGCGTGGTCCTTGCCCGACAGGTCGCCCGTGACGACGAACAGTTCGCCGATGGCGTCAGGCACCGTCTCCAGTCCCTCGACGCCGTCGAACTCGTTGTTCGCCATCTGCTGTTGGGCCTCGCGCTTGACCTCCTCGACGTCGACGTCGTTCTCCTCCAGAACGCGGAGGAAGTAGTCGTCGAACTCGACGAGCATCTCGTCGCCCTGCACGTCGTCGGAGACGTTCTTGTAGTAGGCGACGTTGTAGATGGGTTCGCAGCCACCCGTCGTGTTGCCGATCATGGACGTGGTGCCCGTCGGCGCGATGGTCGTCGTGTTGTGGTTGCGGACGGGGAAGCCGTCGGCCCACTCGTCGGCGTCCAGTCCGGTGTGGTGCTCGAACCACTCGCGGTACTCGGTCGGGTCCGCGAACTTCGAGTCGCCCCAGTCCTCGAAGACGCCGCGGTCCTCGGCGAGTTCGTGGCTGGCCCACTTCGACTGGTGGTTGATGTGAGTCATCAGCTGTCGGGCGACTTCGTTACCGGGGTCGGAGCCGTAACGGATGCCCAGTTGGATGTAGAGCTGCGCCAGTCCCATGACGCCGAGGCCTATCTTCCGCATCGCGCGGACCTTCTCCGCTATCTTCTCGACGGGGAAGTCCGACATCGTGACGACGTTCTCGAGGAAGCGCGTCCCCTCGTCGATGCGGTGGTCGAACTCGTCCCAGTCGATGGCCGCTTCGAGGAACGCGTCGACGGCCGCGGCGAAGTCGTCGTAGTCGTCGCCGTGCTCGTCGTACCAGACGCGCCAGTCCGGTGCGTCGAGGTCGGCGAGCGTCGAGAGGTTGATGTGCCCGAGGTTGCAGGCCTCGTACTCCTCCAACGGCTGTTCGCCGCAGGGGTTCGTCGCGAGGATGCGGTGGTCGGGGTGTTTCTCCACGTCGAAGGAGTGCTGTTTGTTGACGCGTTCGAGGTAGATGACGCCCGGTTCGCCGTTCTCGTAGGCGCCGTCGACCATCTGGCTCCACAGTTCCTCGGCGGGGACGGAGAGCACCTCGCCCACTTCGACGTACTCGCCGAGGCCGAACATCTCGTAGATCTCCTCGGTCTCGGGCGTGGCGACGTGGGGTTCCTCCGTGCGCGGGTTGGTGAAGACGAACTCCTCGTCGTTCTCCAGCGCCTCCATGAAGTCGTCGGTGACGCCGACGGAGATGTTGAAGTTCGACAGGTGCCCCTCGACGGCGTTCCGGAGGTGCTTGGGCACGCGCCCGTCGTCGTCGATGAGTTCGCGCGCCTCCTCCAGCGCCTCGGCGAAGGAGTTGTGTGTGAAGTCGTCGGGATCGTTCAGGCGGAGCGAGTGGGCCAGCGAGACGTCCTTGTTCTTCGCGTGGATGAACTGGATGACGTCGGGGTGGCTGACGCGCATGACGCCCATCTGCGCACCGCGGCGCGCGCCGCCCTGCGCGATGGTCTCGCACATCTGGTCGTACGTCCGCATGAACGTGATGGGACCGGAGGCGATGCCACCGGTCGACCCGACGGCGTCGCCGTACGGTCGGAGCTTCCAGAAGGCGTACCCCATCCCGCCGCCGGACTGGAACACCTCGGCCGCCTCCTTGGCCGTCTGGTGGATGTCCGTGATGTCGTCGTCGGGCGAGTCGACGAAGCAGGCCGAGAGCTGTTGGAGTTCGTCGCCCGCGTTCATCAGCGTCGGCGAGTTCGGCATGAACGACAGCGACTCCATCATCTCCTGGAACGTCTCGCGCTTCTCCTCGACGACGGCCCGGATGTCGTCGGGGAGTTCGGGGACGACGGTGTCGTAGGCGAACTTGTTGACGTTGTAGACAGACAGCGTCGTCTCGGCGTCGTCCTCGGCGGACACGCCTTTGCCGAACACCTCGGCGGCGAGTTCGTCGCGCCGCGGGTGGTCGGGCTTCAACTGCTCGGGCGTGACCGTGACGTCCACGTCGCGGCTCTCGGCCTCGTAGACGGCCTCGGCCAGCGAGATGTTCTTGGCGACGCGGGCGAACAGGTCCTCCTGCGCCTCCGTCGGGTTGCCGTCGGCGTCCTTGCGGAGGTAGCGCGCCGGCAGGATGTTCTGGTAGGCGTTCGCTGTGAGTCGGTCTTCGAGCGTCTCACCCTCGGTGCGTTTGATGGGCAGGACGAGGTCGTCCGCCGAGAGGTCCGCGCGACTCATCTACTGTTCCTCCCGCCCAGTGTCCCCACGCTGGGCGATTTCGAATCGTGTGACTGACTCAGTTCCGGTCATTGTAACGATGGCTTGTAATTGTGGGTGCGTCCGTTAAGGCTTCGGTATCGGTGAACAGCGTCCGAACTGTCATATTCCGTTCATACTGTCGGCACCGCACCCGTCAGTTCCGACAGGGCTGGTATCGGATACGGCTCGTCTGCCAATAACGGTAGCCAAAGCGGAGTGAAAGTGTTGTGCTCGGGTCGGGAATCGACAGATGGAGTGAAGTTATCCACGGGAACCGAAGGGGGGTTCGACAGCTCACGAACCGCCGGGAGTATATAAGCAACGACGACCCGTTGGGGTACTTGAATTTGATATACCCCGTGTTCACCGGCGTAGTATCAGAACTATTACTACTCTCGTTCAGACCGTTGAACGCGCCGTGAGAACGGCCGGTGTGGAATTCAGTCGCCGGGACGACGACGGGAACGCGACGGCCCCGTCGGACCGACTCAGAACCCGCCGAAGCGGAGGTAGACCATGACGAGAATCAGTATCAGCTGGAAGAACCCCTGCACGCCGCCGAGCTTGGCGTTCTGCTGTCCGATTGCGCTGATGACGCCCGGGTCCGGGTCGGGCGAGCGCATCTCGACGTACATCCGAATCTCGCCGGGCATGAGGAAGCCGAACCCCTGCACCGAGAGGAGGGTGACGATGGCGAGGGCGACGACGACGGCGGGCGTCGTCATCTGCAACTGTCCGAGCGTGAGCCCGACCCACGTCAGCGAGCCGACGGTGGCGACGGCGAACGGCGCCTGCCAGCGCAGGTCGGACCACGCGTTCAGCCGCCAGCCGAGCAGCAGGAAGACGGGTATCAGGTTGGCGGCCGTGAAGAGGGCGAGCCACGGCTCCGAGTGGGGGAACAGGCCGAGTCGCTGCGCGAGCACGAGGCCCGAGGCGATGGTGACGAACGCCAGCGACGGGAGGAGAAAGGCCGTCTTGGGCGTCAGTCGCTGGAACACCGCGGCGCTCTGTTCCTCGTCGAGGCCGCCGACGACCGGGCCGAGGACGGCACCGAGGAAGACGTCGATGCCCGTCCAGAGCAGGCCCGTCATCACGTGAACGTAGGTGTGGTGCTGTATCGAGGCGACCGTGAGCGCGTATCCCAGCGCCGAGACGGCCACCAGTACGACCCCGCCGGCGAACGCCGGGTTCGCCAACTCCGCCATCCCGCCGACCGTCCCGCGGACAGTACGTGTAGACATTCTAACTGAAACCAGACGGGACCACTGTGTTAAATCTATCCCGAGGCGGTCAGCCTCCCCCGTCGCGACTCTCGACGGTACCCCGAGCGTCCGACCCTGTCACCCGGCCGCCCACCTGTTCTATCGCCCGACTGACCTCTCTCCTGACCGTCCTATCGCCGGACAGTCCGGCACCGACGCCCACAGACTTATTCTCTCCGCGGTTGATATATCCGCCATGTACCCTTCACTTGCGGGTGCGCTCGCGACGCTCCCCTCCCTCCCGATGCAGTTCGGCGGACTGCTCTCGACACCGCTCGGTCAGGCGTTCGCCGTCGTCGTGGCCCTCGCCGTCGTCGTCATCGTCGGACGCATCGTCCTGAACATCGCGTGGCGACTCGTCACCATCGCGGCGGTCATCATCGGCATCCTGCTGTTGCTCTCGTTCTTCGGCATCGGCCTCTGAGGCCGTCGCCGGGGTCCGTTGGACGCGCTCGCAGAAAGAGTATCCTCGAGTCCGCGTTCGACGTGTGGTTTCGAGTCGGGACGAGACGGGCGACGACAGCGAGGCGCGACTACGCCGTCGCGGCGGTGTCGTCGGTATCGGCCTGCCACCACAGAATCGCCGTGAACGCGAGGCCGCCGAGGAACAGCCCCCAGTTCACGACCGGGTCGTTGTAGTAGAAGACGTCGATGCCGAACGACTGCCGGTACAGCGGCCAGAGCGGTTCGATGCTGTCCGCGATGTCCGGCGCGGAGAGCATGTCGGCGAAGACGTGGGCGACGCCGCCGACCCACACCGCGCCGATGGCGTACAGGTAGTCGTTGCCGATGGCGTTCGCGGGCAGGTAGCGCGAGCGGAGCCACGGGACGACCCACTTGCCCAGCACGGCGCCGATGGCGATGGCGGCGACGCTCACGAACAGCACGGTGTGGACGACGCCGTGGTGTTTGATGCCGGCGAACGCCTTCGAAAGCCAGAGGTCGATGTCCGGCAGGAGCGAGAACGGTGCGCCGAGGGCGACGAACCCGAGCGCCGCTTCGTCTTCGTACGCCAGCCAACCGGCGACGGTCAGCCAGAGCAGTCCCATTCCGACGTGTCCGATGATGTCGACCATGGACGAACACAGACGAGTGAGGGGGTTGTATCTGGTGGCCAGAACGCCCGTCGCGGTCGTTTCCGGCGGTTTCGGGGCCATCACATACAAGAGGCGCAAACGGCGGGACGCGCTCGGGACGCAGACACAGGTCCTCGCGCAGGAGTGGGGGCGTTGCCGTCCGAGAGGTCCTGCCGCCGGAGCGGACTCGGTGTCAGGCGACGGCGCGTTCGCGGTCGACGACCACGTCGAGGAAGTTCCGAATCACGTCGTGGCCGACGCCCGTGAGGACGCTCTCGGGGTGGAACTGCACCGCCTCGATGGGTCGCTCGCGGTGGCGGACGCCCATCACGAGTTCCTCGCCGAAGTGGTCCGTCGTCGCCGACACCTCGAAGCAGTCGGGCACCTCGGTGGCGACCAGCGAGTGGTAGCGGCCGGCCTGAAAGCCCTGGTCCAGTCCGTCGAAGACGCCGCGGCCGTCGTGGTCGACGGGGAACGCCTTGCCGTGAATCGGCTCCGGGGCGTGGCCGACGCTGCCGCCGTAAGCGTACACCGCCGCTTCGAGGCCGAGACAGACGCCGAGCGTCGGCACCGATTCCGAGAGCGTCGTCAACACCTCGGTCGTCACGCCCACGTCGCGGTCGTTCTTCGGGTGCCCCGGTCCGGGACTGATGACGAGGGCGTCGGGGTCGAGGCCGCGAATCTCGTCGAGCGACGCGGTGTTCTTCCGGACGACCACCTCGACGCTCTCGCCGCCGACCCGTTGCTCGGAGAGGTACTCCACGAGGTTGTAGGTGAACGAATCGAAGTTGTCGACGACGACGACGCGGAGACTCATCGGCGCACCTCCTCGGTCTCCCGGGCCTCGGCGGAGTGGGGCGCGCCGTCGGCGTCGTCCGCCGCGTCGGCGCCGCTTGTCGTATCGGCGTCGCCCGTCCCGTCGGCGTCGTCCGCTTCGCCCGCCGCCTCGCGTTCGATTCGTTCGACGGCCGCGAGGACGCCGCTCATCTTCTGTTCGGTCTCGTCGTACTCGGCGGCCGGGTCGCTGTCGGCGACGAGACCAGCGCCCGCGCGCACGGAGACGACGTCCTCGTCCCCGCGGCGTTCGACCGTCGCCGTCCGGATGACGATGGCGAAGTCGGCGTCGCCGGACCACGAGTAGTAGCCCACGCCGCCGCCGTAGACGCCGCGCGGCGTCAGTTCGAGGTCGTCGATTATCTCCATCGCGCGCACCTTCGGCGCGCCCGTCAGCGTCCCGGCGGGGAACGTCGCGCGCGTCGCGTCGAACGCGTCGCAGTCGGTCGCGAGCGTCCCGGTCACCGTGGACTCGATGTGCTGGACGTGGCTGTACTTCAGCACGTTCATGAACTCCTCGACGCGGACGCTGCCGGCCTCGCTCACCCGGCGCACGTCGTTGCGCGCGAGGTCCACGAGCATCGTGTGTTCTGCGCGTTCCTTCCCGTCGGCCAGCATCTCGCCCGCGAGGCGGCGGTCCTCGACGGGACTCGTCCCGCGTTCGCAGGTGCCCGCGATGGGGTTCGAGACGACCCGGTCGCCGTGGACGGAGACGAGCGTCTCGGGACTGGCGCCGACGACGTGTTCGTCGTCGTGGCGCAGCAGGTACATGTACGGCGAGGGGTTGACGGCTCGAAGCGCCTCGTACAGACCCACGGGGTCCACCTCGCCGCGGAGTTCGCGCACGCGGGAGACGACGCCCTGGTAGATGTCGCCGTCGAGGACGTGGTCTTTCGTCGTGCGGACCGCGGCTTCGTACTCCTCGCGCGGGCCGGCGGACTCGCCCGTCCGGACGAACCCGCCCGGTTCGGGCGTCTCGGCCTCCCGGAGCGTCGCCGAAACCGCCTCGGCCTCGGCGCGGAGTTCGTCGTACACCGCCCCCGGGTCGTCGTCGGGGGCGACGACGGGCGTGCAGACGAGCGTCGCCGTCTCCTCGGCGTGGTCGAACGAGAGCGTCCGCGTGGTGAGGACGAACTGCGCGTCGGGTGTGTCCGTCTCGGGGCGTTCCACGCCGACCTCGTTCAGCCAGAGGTCGTAGACGGCCTCGTAGGCGAGGAAGCCGACGAGGCCGCCGCGGAGTCGCTGCCTGTCGTCGTCGGGGAATCCGACGCGCGGGAGGTCCGGAAGCGCGCCGCGGAGGCGGTCCAGCACGTCGCCGTCGCCGGGGTCGACGTAGTCGGCGGCCCGGCCGCCCAGCGTCTCGACCGACGCCCCGTCGGGACCGACGGTGACGACGGCGTCGGGGTCGTAGCCGACGAACGAGTAACGGGCGTGTCTGTCCGTCGTCGCGTGGTCCGGCGCGAACGCGCCGGCGGGGTCGCTCGACGCCGTCTTCTCCGCGCTCTCGAGGAGGAAGCCGTAGTCGCTTCGGTCCGCGAGCGCCGCGTACGCCGTCAGCGGCGTCGCCGTCGGCAGGTCCGCGGTGAGGTGGGCGACGACGGGACCGCTCTCGTCTTCGACCATCGAGACGAACGCCTCGCGGGAGAGCGAAAGCGGGGTGCCGGCGACGCCGTCGGCGCGTCTCACGGCGTCGCCCCCCGCGCCCCGGCGGCCGTCGCGTTCTCGACGAAGGCGCGCACGGCGTCGCGGTCCTTCACGCCGCCGCTGGACTCGACGCCGCTCGCCACGTCGACGGCGTAGGGTTCCACCGTCCGGACCGCCTCGGCGACGTTGCCGGGGGTCAGTCCGCCGGCGAGGACGACGGGCGCGTCGAGCGTCGAGGCGACGTCGGCCGTCCGCGTCCAGTCGTGCGTCTCGCCGGTGCCGCCCGCTCCCTCGTCGCTCACGGAGTCGACGACGACGGCGTCGACGGCGGCGGCGACGTCGCTGGCGCGTCGCGGGTCCGCCGCGTCCACGACGGCGGCGATTCGCGCGTCCACGCCGGCGCGGACGGCCCGGAGGTCCTCGGCGTCGAAGTCGCCGTGAATCTGGAGCACGTCGGGGTTCACGCGCGCCCCCGCCTCGATGGCGTCACCGACCGTCTCGGGCATCGTGACGTGCGTCGTCGTGAGGAACGGTGGGGCGGCGGCGGCGAGTTCGGCCGCCCGGGCGAGCGACAGTTCTCGCGGCGTGTCGACGGGGACGCCGGCGATGAAGCCGACGGCGTCCGCGCCCGCCTCGTCCACGGCGCGGAGGTCCGTCTCGCTCGTGACGCCGCATATCTTCACCCGTACCATCTCAGACCTCCGCCGACTCTGCGTCCGGCGTCTCCGCGTCGGTGCCGCAGAGGTCGGCGAACGTCTCGGCGGCCCGGCCGGAGTCGATGGCGTTCGCGGCCACCTCGGCCCCCTCCTCGACGGAGTCGGCGAGGCCGGCCACGTAGACGGCCGCGCCCGCGTTCGCGAGGATGATGTCCCGCTTGGGGCCGGTCACGTCGCCCGTGACGATGCCGCGGAGGTCGGCGGCGTTCTCCTGCGGCGTACCGCCGGCGACGTCGGCGACCGGCGCGGCGTCGAGGCCGAGGTCAGCCGGCGCGATGGCGTATTCCTCGATGCTGTCGCCGTCGACTTCGGCGACGACCGTCTCGTCGTGGAGCGCTATCTCGTCCATGCCGGAGCCGTGGACGACGAGGGCGCGTTCGACGGGCATCTTGGTGAGTGCGCGCGCGAGGACGGGGACGAGGTCCGGGTCGTAGACGCCGACGACCTGCGCCTCCGCGCCCGCCGGGTTCGTGAGCGGTCCGAGGACGTTGAAGATGGTCCGCATGCCGAGTTCCTGCCGCGGGCCGATGACGGCCTTCATCGCGGGGTGGAACACCGGCGCGAGCATGAAGCCGATGCCGTCGCGTTCGATGGCCGCCTCCACGGCCGGCGGTTCGGCCTCCACGTCCGCGCCGGCGACTTCCAGCACGTCCGCGCTCCCCGACGAGGAGGAGACGGAGTAGTTGCCGTGCTTGGCGACGGCCGCGCCCGCCCCGGCGGCGACGATGGCGCTGGTCGTCGAGACGTTGATGGTGTCGTAGTCGTCGCCGCCCGTGCCGCACGTGTCGACGAGCGGGTTCCGGTCGGGTTCGATGGTGCGGGCGGCGTCGCGCATCCCCTGTGCGAAGCCGGCGATTTCGGTCTCCGTCTCGCCCTTCGACCGGAGGGCCGTCAGGAGCGCGCCGATCTGCGCCTCCGTCGCGCCGTCGAAGACGAGGCGCGCCGCCTCGCGCGCTTGCTCTTGCGTCAGATCTGTGCCCTCGGTCGTGCGTTCGATGTAGGTTTGGAGCGTCATCGTAGAGACACCGATGTACGTCTTCGGTATACAATGCACAAATCAGTTCACCAGCTTAAGCCTGTCGGGGTGACGCGAGCGCCGCCGCCGGACGCTCGGAGTCGGTCGGCGGTCGGTGCCTGCGTAACCGTTCCGTCGGCCGAATCGAACGACGCCGACTCGATTCGCAACCCTTAATTGTATCCCCGGAAAACGAGGTAATGCGCTCAGACGGGCGCCACGGACGCAGTAACCAGGGTTGGTGGTCTAGTCTGGTTATGACACCTCCTTGACATGGAGGAGGCCGGCAGTTCAAATCTGCCCCAACCCACTTCTCTTCGACGCTACCGACGAGCGAAGCGAGGAGCGTACGTCGAAGTGTGTGGTAGCCATCGATTTGAACCAGCGAGCATCGCGAAGCGATGCGAGTGAGGTTCACAATCTGACCTAACTCACTTCCTCACCGCTTCTCACTCGCGTCACGAGTCGCCACGACGTCTGCGGTTCTCGCCGAAATCCGCCGTTCGATTCGGACGTTCGTGCGGTCACGCCGTTGGTGGACGGAGTCCGCAGGACCGTCGCTACCCTCGTTCGACAGCTGTTTTACATAAGCGGGCGTGGTTCACTCGTGTATGAGTGACTCACGTCAGCGTGGAATTTTGGGTCGGCTCGGGTATCCGGATTCGTCGATAGCGGGCTTCAGCATGGTTCTGTCCGGATTCATCGCCCTCATGGGAATCATCACGGCAGAAGTCCTCTATCCGAACTATTCGACGAGACAGGACATCAGTGACCTCGGGTCGACGCGGCCACCGAATCCGGTCATCCACGAACCCTCCGCGACGATATTCAACGGCACGATGCTGGTGACGGGGGCACTCGTGCTCGTTGCGGCCCTCTTCGTCTATCGCGCCACGAATCGCCGTGGCTTCCCGGTCGTACTCGCTATCTTTGGTTTCGGCGCATTCGGCGTCGGCGTGTTCCCCGGCAACGTGACCCCCTGGCACGGGCTCTTCGCGCTTCTCACCTTCTTCAGCGGCGGTCTCGCAGTCGTCCTCTCGTCACGGGTCGTCTCCAGGCCGTTCTCCGTTCTCTGTGGTCTCTTCGGGGGTATCTCGCTCCTCTTTCTCGTGAGTGTGTTTTTCTACGGACTCGTCATCGGCGGCCCTCATCCGCTGGAGTCCCTCGGGGGTGGGGGAATCGAGCGCTGGGTGGTCTATCCGCTCGTGCTGTGGACACTCGCCTTCGGTGGCTATCTGTTGGGGACCGCTGACGACGACCTGAGTCGCTCCCCGCGCTGATCGGGACGCGCTTCGTATTCACCGCGGGGGCTGAAGCCCGTCGCCGAGTGAGGGGTTCCACAGGACCGGTCGTCCCCAAAACGTGACAACGCGAACCAAGATTCTATCTCCCCCGGCGCTGTACCTCGACTGGCGTGATGCCGAATGGCAGCGATACAGACCGATGAGCTGACCAAGTATTACGGCGAGACCCGGGGTATCGAGGACGTCTCCTTCGCCGTCGAGGAGGGGGAGGTGTTCGGCTTCCTCGGCCCCAACGGGTCCGGTAAGACGACGCTCATCAGGACGCTGCTGGGCTTCCAGTCGCCGACGGGCGGCGGAGCGACGATGCTCGGCCGGGACGTGACGGACGAACGCGAGATGATCGAGGCGCGCCGCGAAATCGGCTACCTCCCCGCGGAACCGGTGTTCGACGAGAACGCGACCGGACGGCGACTGTTGGAGTACTACGGCGCGTTGCGCGGCGACGAACGCAGCGACGAACTCCTCGACATGTTCGACCCGCCGTTACAGCGGAAGATCGGCGGCTACTCCCGCGGGAACAAGCAGATGCTGGGTATCGTGCTGGCGTTCATGCACGACCCGAACCTGATACTCATGGACGAACCGACGAGCGGGCTCGACCCGCTCAAACAGGAGCGGTTCGTCGAGTTCGTCGGCCGCGAACACGACCGCGGGAAGACGGTGTTCCTCTCCTCGCACATCCTCGGCGAGGTGCAGAAGATGTGCGAACGGGTCGGCATCATCCGCGCCGGCCGCCTCGTGGAGTTGGAGAACGTCGAGACACTCCTCGGCCGGTCGGGGAAGTTCGTCAGGGTTCGCGTCGCCGACGAGATACGCGTCGACGACTTCGCGTTCCCGGGCGTCCACGACCTGACGGTGGGGTCCGGCGGGACGACGGACGCGGGCGACAGACGGGGCGGGGAGACGGTGACGTTCACGTTCACCGGCGAGTACAACGTCCTCCTCGACCACCTGACCGGCTACGACGTCCTCGACGTCGAGATAGAGGAGGCACCGCTGGAAGAGGTTTTCATGCGGTTCTACGGGGAGGCGCCGCCCGACGAGGCGAGGGGCGAACCGACCGGCGATTCGGGCGACGGACCGACCGGCGATTCGGGCGACGGACCGACCGACGAACCGGTTGACGAACAGGTCGAGGGGGGCGGGTAGCCGTGCTCGAAATCGCCCGGTACGAGACGGAGCGACGCATCCCGGGGACGGCGGCCATCGCCGTCGGACTGTCGATATACGCCGGCCTGTTCCTCGCCATCGGCCCCTCCATCATCGACGAGGTGGACCTCGAAGCGTACGCGGAGGCGCTCCCGCCGGCGTTCCAGTCGGCGTTCGGCGTCGACGCCATCGGCACGCTCGAAGGCCTGTTCGCCACCGAGTTGTACCAGTTCGGCTGGATTCTGCTCCTCGGGCTCTACTTCGCCTACAGCGCGGGGGACCTCATCGCGGGCGACGTGGAACGCGAGCGACTCGACCTGCTCCTCTCCAGCCCCGTCTCCCGCGTCTCGGTCCTCCTGGGAAAGTTCGCCTCGCTGTTGACACCCATCGTCGTCGTCAACGTCGTCGTCGGCGTCGTCGTCTACTTCGGGGCGGCGTTCGTCGGCGACCCCCTGTCGCTGGCCGACGTGGCGATGGTCCACCTCCTCTCGATTCCGTACCTCCTCGCCTGTGCGGGTCTGGGGCTGCTCATCTCCGTCAGCGTCAGCAGGGGCAGTCTGGCCCAACGCGGCGCGATGGGCGTCGTCTTCGGCCTGTTCATGCTCGAATCGTTCGTCGTCGGGACGGACTACGAGTGGCTGGGGACGCTCAGCCCGACCCGGTACTACGACCCGACCGCGATTCTGGTCGACGGCACGTACGACCTGCTGGGCGCGGCCATCCTCCTCGAAGTGGCCGCCCTGCTGGTCATCGTCAGCGCACTGCAGTTCCAACGGAGAGACATATGAGAGCGACGAGAACCGACGGACGGAGCGGAGTAGCGCGCGGGCGGGTGCGGGCCGACGACCCCGTGAGATGGAGCGACGGCGCGGCGCGGACGCCGTCGCGGGCCGTCGGGGAGGCGCGCCGATGAGGGCGCGGACGGTTCTCGCCGGCGTCCTCGTCGTCTGCCTCCTCGTCCCGACGGGCGTCGCGGCCATCGAGGGCGAGCCACACCTGTCGGCGACGATGCCCGAGAACCGCGTCTCGCCCGGCGAGTCGGTCGAACTCCGACTGCAGATTACGAACGTCGCGTCGCTGGAGGAGAGCAGCGGTGCCCCGGGGGTCGAACAGCGACTGACGACCGCTCGCGGGGTGCGAGCCAGACTCGACTCGGGCAACGCCCCCGTCACCGTCGAGACGACGCGCGCGTCGCTCGGGTCCATCCCCGACGGCGGCGTCGCGGAGATGCAGGTGCGGGTGACCGTCGACGAGGACGCCGAACCCGGGACGTACCGTCTCCCGGTTCGACTCCGCTACGACTACACCCGGGAGATAGACGACTACACGGGCGAGCACGATGACGTCGAGGCGTTCCGGACGGCGCGCGTGCGACTCGTCGTCGAACCCGAGGCGCGGTTCCGACTCGTCGAGTCGGCGACCGACACCCCGGTCGGCGAGAGGGGGAACGTCACGCTCACCCTGCGCAACGTCGGGAGTGCGACGGCGCGGGACGCGAGGGTCTCGGTCCAGTCCCGGTCGGCGGAGTTCCGCGTCGGCACGAACGGCAGCGTCTCCCGGTTCGTCGGCGCGTGGCGACCGGGCGAGGAGGCCACCGTCGACGTGCCGTCGACGGCGCTTTCGACCGCCGGCCGCCGGAACTACACCGTCGTCGGACGGGTCAGCTACTCCGACGACGACGACCGGCCCCGGCGGTCCGAACCGCTCGTCACCGGCGTCGTCCCGGCGCCCGAACAGCGCTTCGTCGTCCGCGAATCGTCCGCGACGCTGTTCGTCGGCGAACGGGGGACGGTCCGGGGCACCGTCGTCAACAGGGGGCCGGAGACGGCTCGGGACGCCGTCGTGTACATCGAGACGGGCAGCGACGGCGTCGTCGCACTCCAGTCGTCGTACCCCGTCGGGACGCTCGAAGCGGGCGAGTCGGCGGCCGTCGCGTTCCCCGTGCGGGTGACCGACCGGGGAGAACCCGGCCCACACCAGTTCGACCTGAGCGTCCGGTACCGGGGGCGCGAGGACGCGACGCGGCAGAGCGACGCGCTGTTCGTGCGCTCGACCGTCGAACCGGAGCGCGACCGGTTCGCGCTGGAACCGCAGAACGCGACGTTCGGACCGGACACCACGAACCGCCTCGTCGTCCGCGTCACCAACGCGGGCGACGCGCCGCGCACGGACGTGGCCGTCTCCCTCGAACCGCGGCCGCCGTTCACGAGCGTCGCGCCGACGGCCTACGTGGGCGAGTTGGACCCCGGCGAGTCCGAACGCGTCGCGTTCGAGTTGAGCGTGGACGAAGACGCCGTGGAGAGCACGCACCCGGTGACGGTGAACGTCACCTCCGAGTCGGCCGACGGCGACGTGGACAGCGAGTCGCACCGCGTCCCGGTCGCCGTCTCGCTCGAGGAGCAGTCGGTCGACACGGGCGCCCTCGCCGCGGTCGGCGTGCTCGCACTCCTCATCGTCGCCAGTCTCGGCTACTGGTGGTACCGGCGACGGTAGCGACGGGTGCGGGCGAGGGCAGCGACGGAGACTGGCGGCGGGTGCGACTTCTCGCGCGACCGGTCCGGCGGCCACAACAGCGAAACGGGGTCCGCCCGGTCACCCGAACGAGCGTCCTCCGACGCTCGGTTTCGACATGAACGAACACCAGTTCGTCAGCCACGTTCGCGAACGTGCCGGACTCGAATCGACCGACGAAGCCCGCGCCGCCGTCCAGGCGACGCTCCGCGTCTTCGGTTCTCGGCTCACGGAACCGGAGGTCGATGACCTCGCCGCGCAGGTGCCCGAGTCGTTCGGTTCGGACCTGACGGGGGAGGGCGGGACGGAACCCGAGTCGTTCGACGCCGAGACGTTCGTCGACCGGGTCCGCGACCGAGAGGCGACCGACGGACGTATCGACGAGTCGGACGCGGCGTCGCACGCGAAAGCCGTCGCCAGCACCCTCGCCGACAGCGTCGGCGACGGCGAACTCGGGGGCATCCGCGCGCAACTCCCCGGAAGCTACGAGCGACTGTTCAACCCCGACACCGCGGGGTCGTAGCGAGGCAGAAGGATGGCCGCATCTCAGTGGCGGGCGTCGGTACCACGGTCACCGCCGGTCCGCAGGACGCCGATGACCGACCGGTGAGTTCGGCTACCGACCGTCGCCGCCGGCGAGCAGACGCCGGAGGCGCGGACCGAACTGGTCGGTGGCGAGCAGGTAGGAGAACCCGAACGCAACCGCACCCATCACGGCCGCCCACGCGCCGAGTTCGACCTGACCGCTCTCGAACATCGAGAGCGCGAATCGCTCGACGTAGACGCCGAAGCCCGAGAGGGCGACGGTGCCGACGCCGAAGACGAGGAGTTCGACGAGTTCGGGGACGAGCGCGAGTAGTCCGCTTGTCATACCGGTGAACCGCCGCGGTCCTTTGAGTCCCTTTCGGTCCGAGCAGTATCCGCTCGCGACGGGCGGTGCCAGCGCGTCCCGAACGGGCGCTATCGCACCGGCGGACCGGACTCGCTCGGATACGTTACCGTTCAACGTGCGCTTTGAGCTATCGGTCGTACTAACTTCTCGACCGTTCACGTTGCACGTACGATGCCCTCCAGCATCACAGACAGACGGCACGGAATCGACGGAGGACCGCGATGAGCCTCCGCGTCGCACTCCTCGTCTGTGTCCTCGGCGCGGCCCTCGCGCCGGCCGGCGCGGCGGCCGTCGAGGACACCGCGACGTTCGTCCACGAGGGCGACGCGCTGACGGTGCACCCGCGGGCCGGACAGGCCGTGACGGGCGAGACGACGCTCCCGGCGGGGTCCGTCCTGAGCGTCAGGATGCGCTCGACGGGCGACACGCAACCGCAGTTCCTCCGGACCGCCGAGACGACGGTCACGGAGTACGGGACGTTCGAGGTTCGCTTCGACATGAGCGACGGGCCGACGAACGGGACGTTCGCCCTCTCGGCGTATCACGACGGCGAGCGACTCGGGCAGGCGGAGGGGCGAATCGTCCCCTGCGACGGCGACTGCACCGACGCGACGGCGACGGAGCGCGACTCCTTCGAGGGCGAGACGACGCTGTCGCCGGACCGCGTCGGCGTCGTCGCCGTCAGCGAGGTGACCCGGACGCGGACGGCGCGCATCCCCGTCACCTTCGGCGACGCCGAGAACGTCACCGTCGTCGTCGGCGAGGAGTCGGTCAACTACCAGTACGCCGCGACCCTCCGCGACCGAGACGGTGACGGCCGCGCAATCCTCCTGTTCCACACCGAACACGCCGGCACGGACCGGACGACGGCGAGCGTCCTCGACGCCGACCAGCGCACGGCGGTCGACCCGATACGGGAGTCGGAACTACCCGCCCTCGTCGACCCCGGAAACTACCCGATAGCGGTCTATCCGGGGACGAACACCACCGGCGACCCCGCCGACGTCGGGTCGCTGGTCGTCCACGAAGCGCCGACGGTCGAACCGTCGCCGACCGAGACGGTGACGGACGCGCCGACGGCGACGGCCGGAACAGCGACGGCCGCGACGGCGACGGACGTGCCGGAGACGGAGCGACCGCGGACCGGGACCGTCACGACCGGTTCGGACGACGGACTGTTCGGCGGCGACGCCGCGGGACTGGTCGCCGTCGGATTCGGCGTCACGCTGGGCGTCGTCGGCGTCGGCGTCCTCCTCGGCCTGTTCCGGTCCTGAGGGCCCGTCGCTCGTCGAACTCGAACGGCCGTCGCTCGCCGAACCTCGTCGAACGCCCCCGCCGAACGTCACTCCCGTACGTACGCGACCAGACCGAAGACGGCGAGACAACCGAGGAAGAAGAGGACGCCCGGTTCGGCCGCGGTGAACACGAGAGTCGCCAGCGTCGAGTCCGCGGCCGACCGACTCGCCGGTTCGACCACGCCGATGCCCGTCGCCGCGGGCGCGACCAGTCGTTTCGCCCCCCACTGGACCAGCACCGAGGCGAGGCCGAGGACGCCCAGACCGGCGACCACGTCGGTCAGCGACCGACGGACGTGCGGGCCGATGTCGCGGTTGCCGACGAAGACGATGGGGTCCGAGGCGGGCCCGTAGACGGTCATCTCGTTGCCCTTCTCCGAGTACCGCGTGTCGACGGCCTCGACGAGTTCGGCCTCGGTCAGCGTCGAGAGGTGGTAGTGGACGTTCTGGACGGAGGTGTCCAGACGGTCGGCCACGTCGGAGGCCGTCCCGGGGTCGTCGAACAGCGTGCGGAACACCGCCCGCCGCGTCTCCGAGGAGAGGGCGTCGATGACGGCGTCCGCCTCCGCTTCGTCCACGTCGAGGACGCGGGGTCGTTCGTCGGTGCGTGCAGTTCGGTCCTGTATGCGGTCGATGAGTCCGGACATTCGTGTGAAGTGCGCGTCGTCGCGTGCACAGTCGTGCGTCGTCGCGTGGTCGTCGTCTCTCGGGCGACCACTAAGCCCTGTTCGTAGTTCAAACGCCGCTTTGAGCGATTCGACCCGCCGCCTCGTCCCCGCGTTCGTTCCCGTCCGCCGTCTCGTTCTGCGCGGCCCGGACCGCCGCCGCCGGTCGGAGGCGGCCGTGACCCGCCGCGGGGTCGGGACCGGGTTTGCCGACGTCCGTCGCCGTCCGTTCGAGCAGCACCTCCACCTCCCGCGGCGACCGGTCGGGGGCCGTCGCGAGGACGAGTGCGGCCGCGCCGCCCGCGTACGGCGCGGACGCCGACGACCCGACGAATCGCTCGTCGGTGACGGGCGAGACGCCCCTGTCGGGCGCGACCACGTCCACGCCGAGGCGGCCGTCGCGGGTCGGGCCGCGCGAACTGAACCGCTCCAGTCGGTCCGTCCGCGGGTCGAACGCGCCCACCGCGAGGACGCCGGGGGCCGTCGCGGGCGCGGTGAGACTGCCCGACGGCACGGGCCGCCTGAAGTCGTGCGTCGGCGACGACAGTTCGAGGGGGACGTCCGTGGCGTTCTGCGGGCCGCGGACGACGACGTGGTACGCGCCCGGCCGCGCGCTGACGACGAAGCGTTCGTTCGGGACGCCGTCGCCCGCGTACGGTTGCGACCGGGCGACCAGCGTCGTCTGCCCGCCGCCCGTCCGGTAGAGTTCGACGGTGTAGTCCTGCGACCGGTACCGTTCGGGCCACGAGAGCCAGACGGTGACGCGGCGGCCGTCGCCGGTGAGGTAGAGGCGACTGTCGCCGCCGAACCGGAGCGTCCCGTTCTCGACGCGACTGTACCGGCCGGCCCAGTGTCCGCGCGCGAGGTTGCCGGTGGGCGCGACGAAGACGACGCCCTCGCGGGTGGCGTTCGTCGCGACGCGGGCCACGGGACTGCTGCCGTCGCCGGCCGTCCCGAGGAAGGAGACGGGCGCGACGACGACGTCCACGTCCGAGGCGACCATCCAGCGGACGGCCTCGCGGAACCCGCGCGGCGAGTCGAAGGTGGCGAGGACGAGGGAGGCGTCGGGGGCGACGCGGGCCACCGTCGCCGCGGCGGCGGTGCCGTGGTCGTCCCGGCCGCGGTTTCCGACCGTCGGTTCGGCCCCGAACGCGCGCGTCGCGGCGACCCGGTCCGCGAGTGCCGCGTGGTCGGCGTCGAAGCCGGTGGCGTCGACGACGCCGACGGTGACGTTCTCGCCGGTGGTGCCCGACGCGTGGAGGCGGTCGAGCGGTTCAGACGCCGTCGAATCCGACGGAATCGCCCGCGACGGCGCTGGAGCCCACACCGCCACGGCGGCGATGCTCGCCGCGACGACGACGACGCAGACGGCGACGACGAGGAGCGTCCAGCGGTCCTCGGTGGTCATGGCTGTCCGGGTGCGGAGGGCGGGGCGGTTCGGATACCCGACATCGTCTCGACAGGTTCACGTCCGCGCCCAAAACAGTGTCGTACTCGTGTCAGTCGGCGAGACACGAACGGCGCGAAGTTTCAAGACCGAGGCCGGAGTACGTTAACGATGGAGGTTACTCGGCCTATGGATATTGCTAATATTGCCACTCCCGATTTCGTCGAGGTTGATGCAGACAAACGACTGGGTAAAGTCCGGTCGATTTTCGAGCGCGAGAACTCCCACGGTATCATCGTCACCGACGACGGCGAGTACGCCGGGGTCATCGGCGAGAAGCAACTCGTCCGCTCCCGCATGGAGGACGACACGAAGTCGTCGGCGGTGATGAAGTCTGCCCCCAAGATAGACCGTCACGAGGACGTGCGCGAGGCGGCCCGGATGCTGGTCGAGGGCGACACCCGCATCGCCCCCGTCTTCGAGGGCGAGAAACTGTACGGCATCGTCACGGGCAACGACATCCTCGAAGCGGTGCTGGAGAACCTCGACGCCATCTCCGTCGAGGACATCCTGACCGAGGACGTCGTCACCATCGGCGAGAAGTCCCACGTCGGGCAGGCCATCAACCGCCTGCGCGAGAACGGCATCTCCCGACTTCCCGTCACCGACGACGACGGCAAACTCACCGGCGTGCTGACCACGCACGACATCATCGAGTTCTCGGTCCGGAACGCCGACCGTCAGGGTCGCGGTGACCGCCGCGGCGACATCGACCGGATGCTCGACCTGCCGGTGTACGACCTGATGTCCTCGCCCGTCATCACGGCGACGCCCGGCGAGACGGTCCAGGAGGCCGTCTCCCGGATGTTCGAGAACGACATCGAGGGGCTCGTCGTCACGCCGACCGACAGCGACGCCGAGGTGCTCGGCGTCCTCACGAAGACGGACGTGCTGCGCGCCCTGACGTTCACCGAGGAGGAGCAGATGGACGTGCAGATTACCAACATCGGCCTGCTGGAGACGCTGACCCGCGAGAACGTCGTCGAATCCATCACGCAGGTGGTCGACAAGTACCAGCAGATGCAGGTCCTCCACGCGCACGTCCGGTTCCACGAGCACAAGGAGAAACTCCGCGGGACGCCTCTCATCCAGTGTCAGGTGCGCCTCCGCACCAGTCACGGACAGGTGGCCGGGAGTGGCGAGGGCTACGGGGCGGAACACGCCTTCCACGTCGCACTCGACAAACTCGAACGCAACGTGCTCGAACTGAAGGGCGTCAACGCCGACGAGAAGTACCAGGGTCAGGTCATGCGAAAGCTCGGCGACCTGTAGTCGGCCCCGGGCGACGCGCTCCGTCTTCTTCCGCGTCTATCAGCGACTGCGCCGCCGACCGACGCTACTCCCGCGGGTCATCGGGGAGGAACCACGTCGCGAACCCGCTCGATTCCGGGTCGTGTTCGGCCCGGAAGCGCGACCACTCCACGAGGAGCATCCCGACGACGACCACCGTCGTGGCGGCCAGTTCCGTCTCGAACGCCGGGACGACGACGGTGTTCGAGTCGGCGACGCCGACGGCGAGCAACGCGAGTACTATCCCGCAGGCACCGACCAGCGCGAGGTAGCAGATGACGAAGAACAGGAGTCGCCCCGGCACCTCCAGTACCATGTGCGCCGACATCTCCTCGTACCGTCGCTCGCCGAAGAACTCCCGTCGGAGTTGGTCGACGTGAGAGGCGACCATGGCGAGTGCGGTCAGCACGAGCGCCGGCGAGAGCGCGTCTGCAATCAGTTTCGGCTCCGCGTACAGGGGGAACGCGAGGAAGCCGAAGCCCCACACGAACGACAGCCGGACCAGTCGAGCGTTCCGCGGGTAGACGGGCGGGAGCGGTCCGGGCAGTTCCACCGGGTTCGGCGCTCGGTCCCACTTCTCGTGGCGCTCGGTGTCGTTGCTCACGCCCGGGAGAAACAGGGTTCGACCGTCCAGCACGACCGGACGGCGGGCGAACAGGGCGGCGACGCCGTAGACGAGCAGCGTCGTGCCCAGTTCCAGCCAGTACGTCGCCAGCACCTCGACGATACGCCAGTCGAGCGCGACGATACCGACGACCGGAAGGAGGTTCGAGAGGAGGGTCGGCGCGAACGCGAGGGTGCCGAGAGTTTCGTTTCGGCGCGCGGACATCTATCCGAAGACGCCGAACGGTCGGCAAAAGTACTGGGATACGCGCCGGGGCGCTACAGTTGCGTCGAGGAGATGCCGCCGTCGGTTATCTCGAACGTCACCGACTCGCCGGCGGGTTTCGCGCGGTGTTTCTCCAGCGTCGCCCGGCGGTTGCCGCCGCGGAAGCGGTCGATGCGGAGGACCGCGCCGGTCCAGTGTTCGAGCGTGTGACCGCCGAGGGCGCGGATACCGTCGCTGTCGGGGTCGGTGAACACCTGATTCGTGATGACCACCGCGAGGTCGTGTTTGCGCGCCAGCGAGAGCAGGTGCGTGACCTGTCGAGCGACCCGCCGGAGCGACTCGCCGCCGTCGTTCTGGTCTATCGTCCGTTCGAGGCGGTAGAAGCCCGTCGCGCTGTCGAGGACGACGAGGTCCGCGCGTTCGGCGAACTCGCTCGCGTCGCGGACGGCCTCCTCCTGCTCTTCGAAATCGTGCGCCTCCGAGACGATGAGCCGGGAGGTCACGTCCTCGATGGACTGGTCCGGCCCCGCGACGTGCTCTGCGAGTTGGCGGAACCGGTCGACCGAGAGCCCCTCGGTGTCGATGTAGACGACGGTGCCGCCCGCGGCGGCGACCCGGACCGCGGCCGACAGCGCGACGTTCGTCTTCCCCGCCGCCGGCGGTCCGTAGACCTGCGTGACGGTGCCGCGCTCGAACCCGCCCCCCAAGAGGTCGTCGAGCGAACGGCATCCGGTAGTGACTGGGTCGGACACGAGAGGAGGTGAGTCGTGTCCGCCGAAAAACCCCCCGGTCCGGGTCGCCGTCGCCGTCCCGACGCGGTCGGTCCCTCGCCCTCGCGCGACACGCTTTACTCGCCGCCTCGCGAACGTCCACGGGTGATAGTCGTCGCCACCGCGGACTTCGAACTCTACCACGACGTCGTGGCCGACCTGCGCGACAGGGGCGTCGCCTTCACCACCGTCGAACCGGGCGAGGAGATTCCCGACCGGGCGAAGGTGGTCGTCGTCGCCCCGACGGACGAACTGGACGTCCCCGCGGGCGTCGAAACCGTCGTCGCGTCGGCCGGCGAGTCCAGACGCGCCGTCGAGGAGGCGGTGAGCGTCCTCCGCGGGGGCGGCGGGCGGACCGTCGTCGGCGTCGACCCCGGCACCCGACCGGGCGTGGCCGTCCTCTCGGGCGACACCGTCGTCGCCGCGTTCCACGTTCCGCTCTCGGAGGCGGTGGAGACCGTCCGCCGAGAGGTCGAAGACAGCCCCGACGCCGTCGTCCGCGTCGGCGACGGCGCGCGCCTCCAGGGGTCGACCATCGTGAACGAACTGGAGGACGTCACGGTCGAACTCGTGGACGAGACGGGGACGACGCCGTACCTCGGCACCGGCGCGCGCGGCATGGGCGACGTCCTCGCCGCGGTCAACATCGCACGGATGAGCGGCGAGGTGGTCGACTCCCGCGACATCGAACCGACGCAGGGCGAACTCCAGCGCATCAAAGACGAGTCTCGGCGCGTGAGCGACGACAACCGGACCATCGACGAGCGACTCGCCAGACGCGTCGCCGCCGGTGACCTCACCGTCGACGAGGCGCTGACCGAACACCGCGGCGGGAGCGACGCGGAGAACGGCGACGCGGAGAACGGCGGCGCGGACGAGACGTGAGGGAGCGAAAAACGAGAGCGGGTCCGACCGAGCGAGGCGCGCGTTCGCGGACCGGCGGTCTCAGGCGCTGGACTCTATCTCGCCGTAGTCGAACTCCTCGCCGATCTGCGAGAGTTCGTCGAGCGCCTCCTGCTCCTCGCGGAGGTTCTCTTCGAGGAGGTCCGCGACCGCTTCCAGACCGAGCTGGTCGGCGAGCGGGATGAGGTTGCCGTAGGCGGCTATCTCGTAGTGCTCTGACTTCTGGCCCGCGGCGATGTTGAACCGTTCGAGGACCTTCCCGTCGGGGTTCTGGCCGGTGAAATCCTCGTGTTCCTCGATCATCGCGTCCACGACGCGGTCCTGCTTCGTCTCGGCGGACTTGTCCATCCGCTCGAACGCCTCTTCGAGTCGTTCGACGTGCGTCTGCGTCTCCTGACGGTGCTCGGAGAACGCCTCTTTGACGCTCTCGTCGGAGGACCCGGATTCGAGTTCCTCGAGCGCGTCCAGCAGCTGTTTTTCGGTGTAGTAGAGCTTCTGGAGTCCGTCCACGAACAGGTCTTCGAGTGAGTCAGCGGACATTGCATTCGCCGAGAGACGAGGGGAATCAATCACAGAACTGGTTGCATATTAATGTGCTTTACGTGGCGGCGGAGCACCGAACGGACGGGTCACTCGTCGGCGACGGCGTTCTCCGCGCGGCGCATCACCTCGCGGACGGGCAGGCCCGTGGCGTCGGCGACGGCGGCGGCGTCCTCGAACTCGGCGCTGTAGTCGTACACCTCGCCGTCGGTGTCGGCCGCGACTTTCACCGGCACCTCGAAGCGTTCGCCCTCGATTTCCAGTTCGGCCGTCTCGAACCGTCTGGATGCCACCCAGCGGTGTCCCGCACCGTGTTCGCGGACGCCCAGCGACCCCGTCTCCACGGCGAGTCGGTGCGCGACGCGTTCGGCGTCCTCGGGCTTGACGATGACCTTCACGAGGTGGCCGGGGCGGGACTTCTTCATCGTCGCCGGCAGGACGGTCACGTCGCGCGCGCCGGCGTCGGTCAGCGTCGACTGGAGGCTTCCGAGGAGTTCCGGCGAGGCGTCGTCCACGTTCGTCTCCAGCACCGTTATCTCGTCGCGCGCGAGGCGGCCCGCGCCGTCGCCGACGAGGGTGCGGAGGACGTTCGGATGGTCGGGGAAGTCGTAGCCGCCGGCGCCGTAGCCGACGGCGTCGAGTTCCAGGGTCGGGAGCGTCTCGACGCCCTCAGCGAGGTGCGCGAGGACGGCCGCGCCCGTCGGCGTCAGCAGTTCCGCCTCGACGGGGCCTCCTCTCAACGACCAGTCGGCGTGCGTGGCGATTTCGACCACCGCTGGCGTCGGGACGGGGTAGGTGCCGTGGGCCATCGTCTGGTCGCCGCCGCCCGTCGCGAGGGGCGTGGTGACGACGCGTTCGACGTCGAGGTCGTCGAGGAGGAGGCACGCGCCGACCACGTCGGCGATGGCGTCGTCCGCGCCGACCTCGTGGAAGTGCGTCTCCGCGAGGTCGGTGCCGTGGACCGCCGCCTCCGCCTCGCCGAGTCTCTCGAAGACGGCCTTCGCGTCCCGTTCGACGCCGTCGGGCAGGTCCATCGCCTCGACTATCTCGACGACTTCGGCGTAGGCGCGGTGGGGGCCGTGGCCCTCTGCGGGCGTGGCGTCGTCGTGATCGTGTGAGTGGTCGTGGTCGTGCGAGTGGTCGGCGTCGTGCGAGTGGTCGGAGTCGTGCGAATGGGCGTGGTCGTCGTGCGAGTGGATGTCCTGCGAGCCGCCGTCGTCGTCACCGTCTTCGTCGGCGTCGTCCAGCAGGACCCGAACGCGAGTCGCGGAGATACCGTTCTTCACCACCGTCGAAACGTCGTAGCGGACGTCGAGAGCCTCCTCGACGGGTCGGAGCGAACGCGGGTCGGCACCGGCGGCCACGAGAGACGCGAGTATCATGTCGCCGCTGGCACCCATCCGGCCGTCGAACGCGAGTGTGCGCATGTCTGCGTGGAGGCGGTAGCGAGTAAAAGTTCCACGGCATCGATGGACGCAGTCGGTAGGGATTTGTATGCTCGAACCCTACCATGATATAGAGTGTCACACAAAGCGAGGCGGGCGCAGGCGATCCCCTCTGGGGAAGCACTTATCCCGCACGGAAACCGAGGAACCAGACATATCCCCGCGAGCAAATCATGAACGAAGTGCAACTCGAAGTGGCGAAAGCGTACCCGAACGACTCGGGTCGCGGCATCGCCCGTCTTGACCCGGACACGTTGCTCCATCTCAAACTCTCACCGGGCGACATCATCGAGATAGAAGGCGGTGAGACGACGGCGGCCAAGGTGTGGCGTGCAGACCGCCAAGACTGGAACACGGACACGGTTCGCATCGACGGCTTCACCCGTCAGAACGCCGACGTGGGTATCGGCGAACGGGTGACCATCCGGAAGGCGGAGGCGACGAAGGCCGAGAAACTCGTCCTCGCGCCCCCGGAGGAGGCGAGCGTCCAGTTCGGTTCGGACGCCGCCGGCATGGTCAAACGCCAGATTCTCAAGCGTCCCGTCGTCGAACGCGACATCGTCCCCGTGATGTCCTCGACGAACCACCCGTTCATGCGGTCGCCCGGACAGGCGATTCCGCTCATCGCCGTCGAGACGGAACCCGAAGGCGTCTGTCTCGTCACCGAGGACACCGAGGTGGAACTCCGCGAGGAGCCCATCTCCGGGTTCGAGAAGACCGGCGGCGGAATTACGTACGAGGACATCGGCGGCCTGCAGGGCGAGATTCAGCGGGTCCGGGAGATGGTCGAACTCCCGATGAAGCACCCGCAGATATTCAAGAAACTCGGCATCGAACCGCCGCAGGGGGTGCTGTTGCACGGCCCGCCGGGGACGGGGAAGACCCTCCTGGCGAAGGCCGTCGCCAACGAGACGTCGGCGAGTTTCTTCTCCATCGCCGGGCCGGAGATCATCTCGAAGTACTACGGCGAGTCCGAACAGCAACTGCGCGAGATATTCGAGGACGCCAAAGAGGAGTCGCCCTCGATAATCTTCATCGACGAACTCGACTCCATCGCGCCCAAGCGCGAGGACGTGACCGGCGAAGTCGAACGCCGCGTCGTCGCCCAACTGCTGACGATGATGGACGGGTTGGAGACGCGCGGGCAGGTCATCGTCATCGCGGCGACCAACCGCGTCGACTCGGTCGACCCCGCACTCCGCCGTCCCGGTCGGTTCGACCGCGAAATCGAGATCGGCGTCCCCGACGAGAGCGGCCGCAAGGAGATCCTCCAGATTCACACGCGCGGGATGCCCCTCTCGGACGACGTGTCGCTCGACCACCTCGCGGACGAGACGCACGGCTTCGTCGGCGCCGACATCGAGTCGCTGACGAAGGAGGCCGCGATGAAGGCCCTCCGGCGGTACCTCCCGGAGATAGACCTCGACGAGGAGGACATCCCGCCGAGTCTCATCGACCGGATGATCGTCAAGCGCGACGACTTCGAGGGCGCACTCACCGAGGTGGAACCCTCGGCGATGCGGGAGGTCCTCGTCGAACTGCCGAAGATATCGTGGGACGACGTCGGCGGACTCGAAGACCCGAAACAGCAGGTCAAAGAGAGCGTCGAGTGGCCGCTCACCTCCCGCGGGAAGTTCGAACGCATGGGCATCGAACCGCCGAAGGGCGTCCTCCTGTACGGACCGCCCGGCACGGGGAAGACGCTCATGGCGAAGGCCGTCGCCAACGAGACGAACGCCAACTTCATCTCCGTCAGGGGCCCGCAACTGCTGTCGAAGTGGGTCGGGGAGAGCGAGAAGGCCATCCGCCAGACGTTCCGCAAGGCGCGGCAGGTCAGTCCGACCATCATCTTCTTCGACGAGTTGGACAGCCTCGCGCCCAGTCGGGGCAACGACATGGGCAACAACGTCTCCGAACGCGTCGTCAACCAACTGCTGACCGAGTTGGACGGCCTCGAGGAGAACGGCGACGTGATGGTCATCGGCGCGACCAACCGCCCCGACATGATCGACCCCGCGCTCATCCGCTCGGGTCGGTTCGACCGCCTCGTCCTCATCGGCCAACCGAGCGAGGAGGGCCGCGAGCAGATTCTGAAGATTCACACGAAGTCGAGTCCGCTCGCGCCCGACGTGAGCCTGCGCGAAATCGCGGAGATAACCGATGGCTACGTCGGGTCCGACCTCGAATCCATCGGCCGCGAGGCAGCCATCGAGGCGCTTCGCGAGGACGACGACGCCGAAGAGATAGAGATGCGGCACTTCCGCAAGGCGATGGAGTCCGTCCGCCCGACCATCACGGAAGACCTGATGGACTACTACGAGCAGATGCAGGACCAGTTCAAGGGCGGCGCGCGCGAGCAACTCGGCGACAGTCGCGGCGGCCGTATCGGCTTCCAATAGCACGTTTTTGCAGATTCGGGTTTCCTCGGGCCGCTTCGCGGCCCTGCGGGAACCCTCATCGCAAAAACCTGCACTAAAAAGATTCCGCGACTCGCTTCGCTCGTCGCGGCACGACACGGTGGCTCTCCGCCGTCGATTCGCTTTCGTCGTCTGCGTCTCGGTGCCTACTCGGAGGGGTGGACGAGAGGCTACGAAGCGGGGTTGTTTTGACACCTATTTCGCTCGTCGCGATACCAGCGCTCGTAGACGTATTCGGGGTATCCGTCGTTTAGCAAAGAGTTCGTGAACTAGTAGCACTCAACAGTAGCTCACGTCTCCGTCGCGGTGTGAGCAAAGACTCACACCTACAGATTACCTCACCCTTCGCTGCGCTCAGGGTTCAGATGAAACAGACGAAGAGTGGTCGCCGCGCCTACTCGGCGCGGCTTGATGCCCAAAAACTTGGTTCCACTCGAAATGTTGGTTCCTCGGCTTAGGCTTGTGAGCTAAATTCAGTGCTATTTAAATACCCCACCGATTCGTTAATGATAATAATATGTTTCGAATTCCCGCCTCTCAAGCCCTCTACTCCCAGTACGCTTCGGCGGAGACAAAACGGTTAAGCCACTGACTCCCACACCGAGTGTGTGAGGTGGCAACAGTCGCCCTCCCAGTTGCAAGGGCTTACTTGAGCCACCTCAGAGGCCGCCATGAACGCTACCCACCTCACGACGCTGAACAACCTCCTCGAGCTCACCATTCAGATTATCACGCTGTTGGTGCTGCTGCTCAGTGAGTCCGAGGAATAGGCGACCAAAACCACGGTCGCCCTCCCAGTTGCGGATTACCCTTCTTTCACCTAGTTGAAATCGCTTGTGGTGATTAAACTGGCTTTGATGTCTCTCACCCTGTGCGAGAACGCCCGTCCACGCCCAACTGGACACCTCACATTCGATTTAAAAGCACACCGGGCTGTGCGCCCGACTACGTTCGCAAGCTTCCCGGAGTGACGAGTTCATCACTATCGAGTCGAAAGCCTATCCGGCGAACGTTCCAGAATCGGGCTCTGCTTCATCGGCCAAGAAAGGACCCGCAATCAGTCGTACCGCGAGGCGAGTTTTTGGTCCACCGATGGGTGCATAGCGCCCATCGAGCCTCGCTTCGCGTCGCTCAGCGAGACAGCTTTTTCCGACGAGGGTTCCCGCAGGGCCGCGAAGCGGCCCGAAGAACCCCGAATCTGCGAAACGTGGGTGGCCGATTAATAGAGCAGTTCGTCGTCGTCTTCGACCATGTAGAGGGCGCGCGCGGCGATGTTGACCGCGTGGTCGCCGATGCGTTCGAGGTCGCGGACGGTGAGCAGCATGCGGGAGATGTCGCCCATGAACGACTCGGCGTCGCGTTCCTCCTCGCTGAACGGGTCCTTCTCGATGAGGTCGCGGACGACCGTCTCGCTGGCCGCCTCGCACATCGCGTCCACCTCGTCGTCGTGGGCGGCGACCTGCCGGCACATGTCGGGGTCCTCCTCCGCGTAGGCGTCCATCGCGGTGTCGAGCATCTCCATCGTCTCGTCGCCGATCTGCTGGATGTCGACCTCGGGGAACACGTCGTGTTCGGCCTCGGTGGCGTACCCGGCGAGGTTCGTCGCGAGGTCGCCGATGCGTTCGAGGTCGGTGATGATCTTGAACGACGCCGCGATGAAGCGGAGGTCCGAGGCGACCGGTTGCTGGAGTGCGATGAGGTCGATGCAGTCCTGTTCGAGGTCGAGGTACATGCGGTTGACCTCGCCGTCGCCTTCGACGACCTCCTCCGCGAGTTGATCGTCTTTCTGTTCGAGTGCGTCCAGACCCATCCGAAGTCGCTCGGCGACGACCTCGCTCATGTAGAGGACGTCGTCCCGGAGCGATTCGAGCGCGTCTTGATACTGTTGTCGGGGCATAATTTCCCGCACACGGTCGAACCGAATAAACGTGTCGTGCGAACTGGTACGCAATCGAACGTTCGTCTGTGGAGTGCTATTGACGGAATCCCGAAGTTTCGGAGATGTCGGGGAACTCTATACGCCGAGCGAACCCGAGTAGCTTTGCGCCTGTCGCCGCCACAGTACACCGATGCACCGCCGGGCGCTCCTCGCACTCGTTCCGACCGTACTGGCCGGCTGCGGCGGGCTCGAACTCGGGTCCGACGCCGGTGACGACCCGACCGCCGAATCGACGGTTTCCCGGGCGACGGCGACCGACGCGGCCGGCCGACCGACGGGCGGTTCCTCGTCGCCGTCGGCCGACGCGTCTCCGCGCGCGGTGCGCGTCGCCAACGACACGCCGACGCCCGCCTACGTCTCCGTCGTCGTCACCGACGGCGAGACGACGCGCTTCATCGAGAGCGGCGAGGTGCCGGCGGGCGAGACCCGGGCGTTCGGCGACTTCGCCGTCGAACCGGGGACCTACGACGTCGTCGTCGAGACGGCGGCGGGTCGGCGGACGACGCGGACGTGGCGCGTCGGCGACGGCGAGGCGGGGACCGAACTCGCCGCGCGCGTCGAACCGGACGGCGTGCGCCTCGTCGAACGCGCGTACTGCGAACTCGACTGTCCGCCCGTCTCGCGGGGCGGGACGACGACGTGGGAGGACCGACCGCCGGCACGCGGACGCGTCGAGTTGCGCAACGAGGGCGAGGCGGCGCGAACGGTTCGGATGCGACTGGTCGCCGACGGCGACCGACTCGCGGAGTACGAGTACGCCGTCCCCGGGGAGACGACGCTGGTCGTCCCGGCGTACGGGCGGGGGTCGAACTACCGCGTCGAGGTCCGTCGGGGCGGCGACTGGCGGGCGTTCGACTGGCGAGTCGGCGACGGCGAACGCCTCTACGTGGACGTGACCGCCGCGAACGCGCGCTTTCGATGCGGGTGGCGCAACCGCGACCTGCGCGTCGTCAACGCCGACGACGTGCCGCACCGACTCGACGTGGCCGTGACGACGGACGGGGAGACGCTGTTCGAAGAGACGTACGAACTCGACGCGGGCGCTGAGACGCTCGACCCGAGCGTCGTCGAGAACGCCGGGCAGTACGAGTTCCGCATCCGGTCGGACCGCGGCGAGGAGGCGACCTACGTCTGGAACGTCTGCCCGCCGCGCGGACCGGTGTGGGTCGTCGTCGACGAGGAGGGCGTGCAGGTGTCGGTCAGTCCCGCCTGAACCGGCGGTTCGGACGCCGGTCAGGACTGCTCGGACGGGTCGGGGAGTTTCCCGAGTTCCTCCTCCTGTCTGGCCTGCGTGAGTTTGAAATAGTTGTTCGGCTCGACGAACGTCGCTTGCCCGTAGTCGTGAACGAGCATCCGGAGGAACGCCGCCTCCTTCTCGGACGTGCCGTCGTACGTGTAGCAGTGGAGGTCGCGGCTGAGCGGGTAGCCTTTGGCGCTGAGGTTCTCGCCGTAGGAGTACGTCGTCCCGTCGATTTCCAGCGCGATGGGCGGGACCTCCCCGCCGGACTGGACGAACGCGAGTGCGAGGTAGGCGATGGCGTTGTCGGAGTTGGCGACGAGCGTCTGGACCTGCTGGTTCTGCCCCTTCCGGATGTCGACGCCGGGTATCGGTTCGTCGGCGCTCCCGTAGAGGTTCGCGCGGAAGGCGGTGTCGGTGCCGGAGCCCTCGGCGCGGCCGACGACCTGAATCTCCCTGTCCGGTCCCGTGTACGACGGTATCTCGCTCCAGTTCTCTATCTCGCCTTTGTATATCGCTCTGAGTTGGTCGCCGGTGAGTTTCGTCACGCCGGCGTCGTACACCGCGCGGGAGACGACCAAGGGTTGGCCGTCGACGCCGACGACGTGGTTGACGAACGTGTCGAGCGTGGACTGGTCGGCGTCGGGGAGTTCGTCCGCGACGGGCGCGGAGGAGTTGCCGATGTCCACCTGCCCGTTCATCACTTTCGTGACGCCGGTGCCGGAGTGTGAGAGTCCGACGTTGACGAGGAACGGCGGCTGACCCTCCTCGCCGCTGAAGCCGTAGCGGCCGGCCCAGTAGTCGGCCATGTTGGCGTCCGTGTCGATGTCGTACTGCCCGGGGCCCCAGTACTCCTCGTCGTCCGCCGGGGGGTTGGAGTTCCAGACCGACGCGCCATCGGACGTGATGGGGTACACCGTCGAGGACCCGTCCACCGTCAGCGGTGCCGTCTCGGTGGACCCGCCGGACCCGCCGCCGGCGTCGGTCTGTCCATCGGGTGTGCCGGACCCGCCACCCGCACACCCGGCCAGTCCCGCGACGCCTGCGCTGCCGAGGAGTGCGGCGAACGCGCGCCGGTCGATACGTGCCCCGTCGTCGGCGTTGGCGTCTGACATGGGAGAACGGTTGTGACCGAACGTGGATAACAGACACGGCTACATCGAGCCGAGAAGAGACGACGAGAACTGCCCGCGAGGCGCGCCGCCGCGACTATCCGAACTTACCCGTGATGTAGTCTTCGACGCGTTGACTCTCGGGGTTCTCGAATATCTTGTCGGTGTCGTCGTACTCCACGAGGTAGCCGCCGGTGAGGAAGACGGCCGTCTGGTCGGAGATGCGGGCCGCCTGCTGCATGTTGTGCGTGACGATGACGACGGTGTAGTCGTCCGAGAGGTCGTTGATGAGGTCCTCGATACGGGAGGTGGCGATGGGGTCGAGTGCGGACGCCGGTTCGTCCATCAGGAGCACTTCGGGGTCCGTCGCCAGCGCGCGAGCGATGCAGAGACGCTGCTGCTGACCGCCGGAGAGCCCGAGCGCGTTGTCGTCGAGCCGGTCGTTCACCTCGTCCCACAGGGCCGCCTGCCGCAGGCAGCGTTCGACCAGTTCCTCCTCTTCCGCTCTGTCGTCGCGGCCGAGGAGTCGCGAGAGGAGGCTCACGTCGATGTCGCCGTGCTTCCGCGGACCGTAGGAGATGTTCTCCCGAATCGACTTCGGGAACGGGTTGGGCGACTGGAACACCTGCCCGACGCGCTTTCGCAGTTCGACGAGGTTCGTCCCGTCGTCGTAGATGTTCTTGCCGTCGAACTCCACCTCGCCGGAGACGCTGGCGGCCTTGATTCGGTCGTTCATCCGGTTGAGACACCGGAGGAAGGTGGACTTCCCGCATCCGGACGGCCCGATGAGCGCGGTGACGCTGTTCTTCGGAATCTCCATCGAGATGTCGTGCAGGGCGTGTTCGTCGCCGTAGTGGACGTTCACGTCCTGCGTCTTGATGGCCGTCTCGCCGTCGAAGTCGTACTGGACCCACTCGTCGCGGAGTTTCTCCTGCGTCTCCCCCTCGACGGTCGTCCCGGCGCTCTGTTGGTTCGTCGTCTCTACGGACTGGGCTTTGGATGTGGCTTGTGAGTCACTCATGATCGGAGTTTGTTACGGAAGTACGCTCGCGAGGCGATGCCGACCGCGTAGAAAGACAGAACCACCAGGAGCAGAACGAGCGTCGTCCCCCAGCCGAACGCCTCGCTCTGGCCGACGCCGGCCGTGATGATGGCGTACAGTTGGTAGGGGAGCGCGCTCGCGGAGTTCAACAGCGCCTCCTGGTTGACGAAGCTCCCGGTCACGAACGGGAAGTTGCTGGTGAAGGCGAAAGTGATGTCGAGAACGTCGGGCGCCTGCCGCTTCGAGGGGAACGGCGACCCGCTCATGACGAGGAGGATGGGCGCCGTCTCGCCGGCGATGCGGCCGACGCCGAGGATGACGCCGGTGATGACCCCGGGCATCGCCGCGGGGACGACCACGCTCTTGATGGTCTCCCACTGGCTGACACCGAGGGCTGCGCTGGCGTCGCGGTACTCGTCTGGCACGCTGTTGATCGCCTCTCGACTGGTGATGAGTACCAGCGGGATGAGCATAAAGGCGAGGACGAACATCCCGGAGAGCAGCGACGTCGTGTTGCCGAATCGGGGGACGAGGAACGCGTAGCCGAACAGCCCGAAGACGATGGAGGGCGTCGACCACAGCCCGTTCGTCGCGAGTTCGACCACCTGCGTGAACCGTCCCTGTTCGGCGTACTCGGTGAGGAACACCGCCGCGCCGACGGCCAGCGGAACGGCCATGACGACGGACCCCACGACGAGCCAGAACGTCCCGACGATGGCGGGGAAGACGCCGTCGACGTCGTTCGTCAACTGGACGCCGTTCTGGACGAACGGCCACGTGAGGCCGGACGCGCCCACGGAGAAGCCCTCGAACAGCGGGCCGATACCCTTGCTGACGACGAAGGCCACGAGGAGGACGAGCACCGACAGGATGCCCAGCGCGTTCAGCGCGATGAGCATGTACGCGCCCGTCTGTCGCCCGCGCGCCCCGAAGCCCTCGTACGCCTTGCCGGCCGCCCAACTCGCCACGAGGACGGCCGTCTGCGTGAGGAAGGGGACGACGATTTTCGGCGTGAACGTCGCGGAGAAGTCGGCGGGGCGCCACGACCACTCCGGGCCGATGACGTTCGTCAGGAAGACGAGTCCGACGAGGAGGGCGAACGCGCCCGCGGCGAGCGTCGACCCCAGGTCCTCGCGGAGGAAGACGGCGACGCCGGCGGCGACGCCGCCGAGCAGCAGTCCCGCCGGCAGCCACAGGAACCAGCCGAGTCCGAACGTCTGCGAGGCGACGAGGCCGCCGACGCAGAACCACAGCAGGCCGACCAGCACCGCGGCGACCAGACCGGCGCTCCGGTCCGGCGTCGTCTCGACGTAGCCCGTGTAAGAGGCCACGCCGAGGCCGACGACGCCCAGACCGACCACCGTCGTACCGAGGCCGAGGAGGTTCGACAGCGATAGTCCGACGAACGTCGCGTCGAGGCTGACCAACTCGAACAGCGCGGCCAGCGAGAACGCGAACGCCAGTGCCCCGACACCGACGATGCTCGCCGCGGTGCGTTCGTACGTGGTCGAGTCGCCTTCGACTAAGTCTCGTTCGTATGCGTCACTCATTGTCATTCACCGCCGAGCGTCTC
The DNA here is from genome assembly GCF_900112175.1 of Halogeometricum rufum. NCBI lineage: Archaea > Methanobacteriati > Methanobacteriota > Halobacteria > Halobacteriales > Haloferacaceae > Halogeometricum > Halogeometricum rufum. Next base: position 685,228 of record NZ_FOYT01000002.1, read on the forward strand.
TTTCAGTTCGGCCTCTATCTTCAGCGAGGTGAGCGAGAGGAACAGCACCGTCACGAACAGGACGACTCCGGCCGCGAACAGCGCGCTCAGTTGCGTCTCGCCCGCGTCGCCGTACTGGCTGGCGATGAGCGTGGTGAGCGTCACGTTGTTGCCGAACACGTCGTACAGCGGTTGCGGCAGGCCGACGGTGTTTCCGAGGATGACCGTGGCGGCCATCGTCTCGCCGATGGCGCGGCCGACGCCGAGCAGCACCGCGGCGGAGACGCCCGAGAACGCCGCGGGAAGCGTGATGCTGGTCATCGTCTGCCAGTCGGTCGACCCGAGGGCGAGCGCCCCGTCTTTCATCGAGTCCGGCACCGTGTCCAGCGAGTCCTCGGCGACGGAGACGACGGTGGGGAGCGCCATCAGGCCGATGACGCCGCCGACGAGGAAGAAACTCCCCTGCGTCGGCGTCCGGAAGTTCTGAAACACGTACGTGTTGAGGATGGTGAATCCGATGAACCCGTAGACGATGGAGGGGATACCGGCCAGAATCTCGATTCCCGGCTTCACTATCTCGCGCACCCAGTTGGGAGCGATTTCGGCGAGGAACAGCGCGCACGCGATGCCGAGCGGTGCCGCGACGGCCGTCGCGATGAGCGTCGTCACGAACGTTCCCCACATCGCGGGGACGAGCGAGTAGGTGGCGGAACTGGGTTGCCAGAACACGCCGCCGAGGCCGGGCAGGACCGTCACCCCGAACAGGGTGACCGGTTCGCTCATGCCGATGAGTATCTCCGGGCCCATGAGCCTGAAGGCGTGGAGCGATTCGAGGACGAGGAAGACGGTGATCATCCCGAGAATGAGCACCGTCGACACCGTCATCAAGAACGTCATCGACTTCGCCGCCAGCCCCTGGTGGGCGTACCATCCGTATCCGAGCACCACGAGGAACCCGAGTATCGAGGGTACTTCGAGACCGAGCCGAAGTACGAACGACGCCAACGCCGTCAGGAGGAGCACCGCGCCTACCGCGCCCGCGACGAGGGCGCTCGTATCGATATCTTCGGCCGTTCGGAATGCGTCGAACGACTGCTTCAAACTTGATTGTGCCATCGTTTTCTGGTTTTGTATGTACGGAAAGAGAGGGAGACGCTAGGTTTAATTCCTGACGATGCGCCGTAGCGGAGAGTCGTCCCCTCAGTTCGACGGCTCGGGCAGCTTGGCCCGCTCTTCTTCCTGGCGCGTGTCCGAGAGCACGAAGTAGTTGTTCGGCTCGACGAACATCGTCTGTCCGTAGTCGCTGATGAGCATCCGCAGGAACGCGGCTTCCTGCTCGGAGGTGCCCTCCCACGTGTAGCAGTGGAGGTCACGGCTGAGCGGGTAGCCCTTGTCGCTCAGGTTCTTGCCCGGCGTGTACGTCGTGCCGTCGAGCGTGAGCGAGATGGGGACGACGCCGTTGCCGACGAACGCGAGCGCCATGTACGCGATGGCGTTGTCGGAGTTGCGGACGAGCGTCGCGACCTGCTGGTTCTGACCCTTGCGGATGTCGGGGCTCATCTCGGCTTCCGGGTCGCCGTAGAGGTTCGCGCGGAAGGCGGTGTCGGTGCCGGAGCCCTCGGCGCGGCCGACGGCCTGAATCTCGCGGTCCGGGCCACCGACTTCGCTCCAGTTGGTGATCTCCTGCTTGTAGATAGCGCGGAGTTCGTCGCCGGTCAGTTCCTCGACGCCCGCGTCGGCGATCTCCTGCGAGACGACGATGGGCTGGCCGTCGACGCCGACGACGTGGTTGACGAACTTGTCGAGCGTGGACTGGTCGGCGTCGGGGAGTTCGTCCGCGACGGGCGCGGAGGAGTCACCGATGTCGACCTGTCCGTTCATGACCTTCTCGACGCCGGTGCCGGAGTGCGAGAGACCGACGTTGACGAGGAACGGCGGCTGACCCTCCTCGCTGCTGCTGAAGCCGTAGAGGCCGCCCCAGTAGTCGGCCATGTTGGCGTCCGTGTCGATGTCGTACTGCCCGGGGCCCCAGTACTCCTCGTCGTCCGCCGGGGGGTTGGAGTTCCAGACGGCCGCGCCGTCGGACGTGATGGGGTACACCGTCGAGGACCCGTCGGCCGTCAGCGGGCCGACGTCCTCCTTGCTGGACCCGGACGACTCCGTGGACGTGTCCGACGAGTCGCCGGACGCCTCCGTCGCGGTGTCCTCGGCGCCGCCGGACGCCTCGGTGCCCTCGTTCCCACTGCCGGAACAACCGGCGAGGCCCGCCAGGCCCGCCGCGCCCGATGCAACGATGAATTTACGCCGCGAATAGTCCGCTCCCACTGATTTGCTGTCGCGCGTCATCAACTGCGGATAACCGAAGACGCTGTAAAACCCCTGCTATTATAGATATATAGAAAAAATATTCCTCGGTAGGCATACTGTGTTGGCATAAATTCACACGTTCTTGAATACGCAAACTCCAGTTAGATTACGTTATAGGCCATTTAGTCTGTTTAGACCGCTCGAAGTAGCCAGAGAATTTGCCTACAGACAGTCGTGCGGAGACGAACGTTCGAGCGTCAGACGACCGAATTGTGCGACGTGTTCACACAAAATATGGTGGAAGCGGATTCAGTATATATTACTTGGTTTCGGGGCGAATGTAGGGGCTCGGCCGAGGAGTCTGCTCTCGGTATCGGAAACGGCGCGCATGCGAGAGACGCCACGTTGGGGGGTGAGCCGAGCGAACAGCGGCTAATAGTCGCAAAACGCACGTGGAAGCAGTAGTCGGATAGTATAGTATATAGAGATAGGCAGTTTTATCATGCCGACAGACACAGCAACGGTATGGTCGAAACCCGAAAGGTGCAGGTGACGGGCGGGTCGACGTACACCGTCTCGATTCCCAAGGACTGGGCGACCGAGAACAACGTCTCCGCGGGGAGCGAGGTCGAGTTCTACCCCGAGGGCGACTCGCTGTTCCTGACGCCGCGCACGGAGGACGAGCGGACGGAGGGGACCCTCGACATCGCCAACCTCGACGGCGACGAACTCACGCGCGCGGTGATGACGATGTACGTCAGCGGGTTCGACATCATCGCCTTAGAGAGCGGCCGCATCACGACCGAGCAACGACGGACCATCCGCGAGGCGACGCAGAGCCTCGTCGGCCTCGAAGTCCTCGAAGAGACGCGCGACCGGGTCGTCATCCGCGACCTGTTGGACTCCTCGGAACTGTCCATCCACAACGCGGTGACCCGGATGCGACTCATCGCGCTGTCGATGCTCGAAGACGCCATCGCCGCCATCGCGGAACTGGACGACGACATGGCCCGCGACGTCATCCAGCGAGACGACGACGTGGACCGCCTCTGGATGGTCGTCTCCCGCATCTTCCGCGCGACGCTCCGGACCCCGAAGGCCGCCGAGGAACTCGGCCTGCCGCGTGAGGTGTGCTTCGACTACCAGTCGGCCGCCCGACAGCTCGAACGCATCGGCGACCACGCGACGAAGATAGCCCATCTGACGCTCAACTTCGAGGAACCCGTCTCCGAGGAAGTCGCCGAGGCGCTCGAAGAACTGTACGTCGAGGCGCGCAAAGTCGTCGACGACGGTATGGACGCCCTGTTCACCGACGACGCCGACGAGGCGTCGCGCCTCGCCAACGACGCCCGGGAGAAGGTGCAGGCGATAGACGAACGCGCCCGGAAGATAGACGAACTCCTGCGCGAGTTGGACCCCGCGCGCGCCCAACTGCTCGGTCTCATCGTCGACTCCGTCTCCCGGAGCGCCGACTACGGCGGCAACATCGCCGAGACGGCACTCCAGAAGGCCGCGCCGACGCCCTGACCGGGCCGAACTGCACCTTCCCGTTCGGTCGCACGCACCGCACCTCACCGACCACCACCGCTCTTCGCCGACCGCTACCGCTTCTGACCATCTACCGCTTCTGACCATCTACCGCACCTCGCCGATACTCACCGCGGAGCGGTCGCTGGCGACGGGAGAAGACGAGAGAGAATCCGCGGCGCAGTTACTCGTCGTCCACGAGGACGGCGTTGACCTGTCCGTCCTGACCGGGGCGGGAGGTGACGCGGGCGCGGCCTTCGCTGGTCTCGATGATGGCGCCCTTCGTGATGATGTTCCGGCGGATGTAGTTGACGTTCGAGGGGTTGTCCACGACGTTCTCTATCTCGGCTTCGGCGACGTCGCCGCCGTCTGCGACCTGCGCGACGTTGGTCGAGAGGGCGCGGACCTTCTGCTTGTTACCGCGGGAGTCGACGACGCGGAATCGGGGTTCGCCGACGGTCGTCTCGGTCGGTTCGCGGCCGAGTTGGTATCGCTTCTTCTTGTGCGAGGGTCGAAGTCGCCCGCCGGTGCGCTTCCGCTTCGAGCGTCCTTGGTCCTTCATAGGGGGAGAGTATCCCGGTAAGTACTTCAATCGCTCGAATCGCCCCTCGTCGTGTGCCGCACACTCACCCGGGGCGCGAGCGCCCGCCGGACGGACGAAACCGGGAACTCCTTGTGCGGGCGCGACCCGACACGTGGACATGAGCCTCGACGTCGCGGTGGCGGTGCCGTTCAAACAGCGCGGGACCTCTCGCATGGGCGAAGGCGAGTTCGTGGTCGCTCTCTCCCTGGACCGCGACTGGTTCTCGCCCGACCAGGCGAAGCGACTCATCGACGTCGCCGCCGGGCGCGGCCTCCTGACGCGCGAGGACGACGCCGTCGTCGCCGCGTTCGACCCCGCCGACGTCACCGTCCCCGAGGACTACGAACCCGACCAGTCCGTCCTCCGCGAGCAGTCGACGTTCGAACGGATGCTCGACGCCCTCGTCGCCGCCGGCCACGACAAGCAGTCGGCCGTCGCGGAGGTGAACGACCTCCAGCGTCGACTCGGCGTCAACGTGGAGGCGGCCGCCGCCCTGTACGCCACGCGGCGCGGCGTGGACGTGGCCGACGCCGCCCGTGACGCGCGCGAGGAGTTGTAGCCGCGGACACGACGGCGGCCGGTCGGGATGAACCGTCGCCGAGCGTGCGAGGACGGGCGAGGGTGCCGTCCGTTCGCCGTCGTCGCGTGGAGCGAGGACGGGGGGCGGTTCGAGAGACGTTATGTGTCCGCGGTTCGACGACCCGGACGAGAGATGGAACGGACGGTCGACCTCTCGGGCGACTCGCTCGCCCGGTTCCTCTACGCGTCCCAACTGGCCGCGCTGTTACTGGTCGTCTTCTTCGTGGCGGTCCCAGTCGACGGCGTCGCCGGCGTCGCGGTGGCGGTTCTGTTCGCGTCGCTGTCGGCCGCGGCGGCGGTCGGCCTGTGGCGAACGGTGAGGGACCGCGAGGGCGGCGAGCATCTCGGAACCGTCGACGACATCACGTACGACCCGTTCGCGGACCCCGGGCAGGCCGCCAGAGACAGGTGGGAGAAGGCGGTCCGCCGGCTCCCGGACGGGGACGACGAACGGGACTGACGGCGGAGTCGCGGGCGGCGGCGCGAACCCACTCGGGACCGCCGACAACCGCGCCGTCTAAACCGCCGAGCGGTCAACGGGCACGTATGGTCGAGGACCGCCTGACGCACGGGAAGCGAATCGCCCAACTCGTCGCCAGCGAAGTCACGGGACACGAGCGGTCGCTGTCGTCGCTGTCGGTGACCGAGTCTGACCCCGACGTGGACCCCACCGAGGACGGCGCGTTCGCCTACGCCGTCGAACGCGAGGGCGAACGCGTCGCCGAGGTGTACGTCCACCCGGACCGCGCTCGCGTCGAGTTTCTCGTCGAACAGGAGGCCGTCGCCGCCGCCGCCGAACGGGAGGGGCTCCGCGTCCGGCCGAAGGCCGTCCGTCCGCCGCGGACGCTCGTCTTCGTCGAGGACGGAGCGCAGGTGAAGTGGCTGTTGCCCGCTCTCAGGGCCGTCGCCGACCCGTGACCGCGGGTCGAAGCGACCCGTCTCAGAGCGACGCCAGCACCGACGGCAGTCGCTCGACCAGTACCTCGCGTTCGACGTGGGCGGCGGCGCGGGCGTCCGGGGCCGGGCCGCCCTCGAAGACGACCTGAATCGGCACGAGTCCGGCGTCGGCCGCACCCCCCACGTCGGCGTCCACGTCGTCGCCGACGTACGCCGTCTCCGCGGGGTCCGTGCCGAGAGCGTCCAGGAGGGCCTCGAACGCCGCCGCGTCGGGCTTGCCGGCGGGGAGTTCGCCCGTGACGAGGGCCACGTCGAAGGCGTCCTCCCAGTCGAGGGTAGCGAGTTTGTCGCGTTGGGCGACGCGCGGGCCGTTGGTGAGGAGGCCGACGGCGTACTCCTCGCGCAGGTCCGCGAGGAACGCCTCCGCGCCGGGCACGGGGACGAGGGCGTCGGCGATGTGTTCGCGGTACGCCGTGGCGACGGCGGCCGGGTCGGCGTCCGTGTCCCGGCCGGCCAGAAGCGACTCGAATATCGGCGTCCGCGTCTCCCGCGTGAGGTTGCGCCCGTGCGCGTCGAGGTAGGCCTCTCTGGAGAGTGGTGGCGCGCCCGCGGCCGTCGCGGCGTCGCGCAGAATCGTCGCTCGGTCACGCGTCGGTACCGCGAGTGTGTAGTCGAGGTCGAACCCGACCGCCCGGATAGTCACGGCTGGCGCTACGCGACGCACCACCATGACCGTTCCCGTCGCGGCGGCCGCCGCGACGGACGCCGCGTGAGAGGGTTTTTCTACGACCACGCCCACAGGTGGGCCATGACCCTCGACCCCGTCCACGTGGACGGAATCGCGGACCTGGCGGCCTATCTCGCCCGAAACGTGGACGACGAGGAGCACACCGACCTCGCCCGAACCGTCTGGGAGGAGTATCTGGACCCCCTGTACGGCCCCGACGGCGACGTGGTCCTCGACCCCCTCGGGACGCGCCGCCTCCGGTCGGTCGACGTGGACGACGTCGCCCTCGCGGACCCGCCGTTCGAGACGGTCCACGGCCTCGACTCGGGCACCATCAACCCGACGACGTTCAAGAACGGCATCGTCCTCGACGTGGCGCAGGCGGCGATGGCGGCCGTCCCCTCGGACCTCGACCTCCACCGCCACCGCAGCATCGTCGCCACCACCCACGCGAACGACGCCACGCTGAAACTGGACGAACCGTGGCGCAAACTCGACGAGGGGCACTGTCGCTGGCGCATCATCCACGCGCCCCGGGTGAGTCGCTACGCCGAGGGCGTCGTCCACGCACTCGCCCTCTACCTCGCCGAGAGCACGCACGCGCTGGAACACGCCGACGCGGTGGACGACCTCCTCGTCCTCGACGGCCCCCTCTACCCGAAGGAACTCCTGAACTGGCGCGACAGGGACGGCGAACTCCGCGACCTGTCGCGCGAGGCAAAGCCCAAACAGGTCGTCGAGAACTACGTCCGTCTGGTCGAACGGTTCGTCGAACGCGACGTCCCCCTCTGCGGGTTCGTCAAGAACCCCGCGGCGAAACACCTCGTCACCGCCGTCCGCGACAGGGGGATGGAGGCGCCGTGGACGGACGACACCGCCTTCTTCACCCGTCTGCTCGAACGCCGCGCGGCCGGCAGTCGGGGGACCGAAGGGCGGGACACGTCGGAACTGACGTTCACCAACTGGTTCGTCTCCCGCGGCGGGTCCGACCGGACGTTCTCGACGGACGGCGACGCCTACGGACTGGAACGGAACCTCGACGACGACCTGTACGAAGTCGCGTTCGTCGTCGTCTACGACCCCCGGACGGACGTCCTCTACCGCGTCGAGACGCCCGTGGCGTTCGCGCGCGACGAGGAGGTGCGACGGCGACTCACGACGCAGATGCTCAGGGGCGTCGCGGCCGAACGGGGGCCGCCCGAGTCCGTCGCGAAGGCGGACGAACTGGCGCGCATCAGCGCGCGCGAGAAGATAGCGCTCAGGCGGAAACTGGAGGAGAACCTCGACTCGGACGCCGTCCGCCGGTACGACGACGTCCGGTGGACGCCCGAGGAGTGAGCGCGGACGGGTGGCGTCTCAGGTCGTGCCGGGTTCGGACTTCACCACTTCGATGCGCACGTCGTCGGCGGCGACGCCGACGCGGGCGAACTGCGTCCGGACGTGCTCTTTGGCCGCCGCGAGGGCCTGTTCGCGCGTGTCGAACCCGCGGGGCATCGGCGAGTCGAACGCGACGTTGATGGTCCGCCCGTCTATCTCCGTCTCCGACCCCCCGCTCTCGACTTCGTAGAACTCGTCGCAGACCCACACGTACGGCGCGTCCTCGTCGGGCGCACCCTTGTACGACGGGGCCTCCTCGCCGCGTTCGAAGATGGTGCCCGTCAGCGTGGTGCCGCCGCCGTGGCCGCGAACTAGAAGCATACCGTTCCGATACGCACCCCAACCCCAAAAGACGCGCGGGGGTGTCGGAGCCATGGGTATTTTTAACGACGGCCTACCGTGTCGCAGACTATGTCCGACCTCGGTGATTTCACCGACTTCGAGGGCGACTCCGAGGCGGAGTCGTCCTCCCAATCGACCGACGCGTCCGCCGCCGGGGAGGCGCAGACGCGGACGCAGACGGCGTCGTCCGACTCCGCCGCCGACACCGACGCCGCCGACGACGGCGTGCGCGACGAGGTGTCGTTCGAGTCCTACGACGTGTCGCCCGCGGGCGAGGACCGCGGCATCGGCGCCGTCTCCGTCTCGCAGGGCCTCCGCGTCGCCGAGGACGGCGACGACACCACCCTCCGGGCGTTCGTCACGACGGGCAACCGCGACGACGTGCGCCTCGGCAAGTACCTGCTCGTCCCCTACCCGGACGACGAACTGCTGTTCTGTCGCATCACCGCCTTAGAGTACGCACAGGAGTTCCAGACGGACGACGCGACGGAGATTCACGCCCGGCGCGCGATGCGCCGGCAGGGGTTCGAGGAACGCGACTACAAGTTCGTCGCGTCGCTGGACCCCGTGGCGGTGCTGTTCGAGGATACCGAGACGCGAAGCGTCTCGGAAAGCCGGACGCCGTCCGGCGACGGGACCGAACTCAAGCGACGGATGGTCGACAGAGTCCCCAAACCGGGCGCCGTCGTCGCCGAGGCGACGGACCCCGAGCAGATAAAGACGGGCCTGAAGATTCCCGCCGAGGGTGTCTTCCTCGGCCACCTCTCCGTCGGCGGCGAGAAGGTCCGGACCGCCGCCGAACCGCCGACCATCGACTACCGCCTGAAGGACGACTACGCCGACGGCGACCCACTCGTGTTCCGGCACACTCTCGTCGCCGGGGGCACCGGGTCCGGGAAGACGCACGCCTCGAAGAACCTCCTGCGGCAACTGCTGGACGCCGACCGGACGTACGAGATGGACGACGGGCGCGACGCTCGCATGGCCGTCGTCCAGTTCGACCCGCAGGACGAGTACGCGCAGATGCACGACGACAACCCGGCGATGACCGAGTCGGTGGCGCGGCGGTACGAACGCGAGGGCGTCGCGCACGGCGGCCACGACGACACGCTCTGTCTCGTCCCGAAGGAGGACGGCGTCCCCTACGGCGGCGACAACCACCGCGCCGAGCAGTTGGAGTTCACCATCCCCTTCTCGATGGCGCGCGACAGGCCGTGGCTGGTCGCCGGCAGCAGCCTCAACGAGAACCAGTTCCCGGCGCTGAAGGAACTCCTCCGGCGGTTCTTCCGGCAGTACGGCGACGAGGGGACGTACCGGGAGTTCCTGACGTTCCTCGACGACCCCGCGTTGAAGGAGGAACTGCACGAGTCCGGCCGCGTCCACGAGGCGACGTACGACGCCGTCAAGCGGCGGGTCCGGGGCGTCCCGAACGGCGTGTTCGACCAGTCCGCGCGGCCCATCACGGAGTTGGACCACGAACTCGTCCGACCGGGCGGCCTCACCGTCGTCCCCACCTACCACCTCTCGACGAGTCGCGCCAAGGAGATGTTCGTCCTCGCGGTGTCGAGCATGCTCATCGACGACAAACTGTCGAACGCGCCCGACTCGACGCGAATCAAGGAGACGCCCCTCGTCCTCGGGATGGACGAGGCGCACAACTTCCTCGCCGACGCCGACAACGTGCAGGCGCGGAAAGTCGTCTCGAAGTTCACCGAGGCGGCCAAGCAGGGTCGAAAGGAGCGTCTCGGCCTGTTCCTCATCACGCAGGACCCGCAGGACGTGGCCGAACCCGTGTTCAAGCAGGTGAACACGAAACTCGTCCTCAACCTCGGCGACGAGGACGCCATCAAGAGCGTGAACATCCCGCCGAACCTGGAGGACAAGGTACCGTACATGGAGAAGGGGCAGATGGTCGTCTACTCGCCGGACAACTCCGAACCGGTCGAACTCGTCGGCCTCTCCACGTGCGTGACGCGGCACGGCGAGTGACCGGAACGCGGACAGGTATTTTTGTAGATTGGTAACGTACCGTGAGTATGGCCCGACACCTGCTCCTCCCCGTCGACGGGTCGCCGCAGTCCCTGGAGGCGCTTCAGTTCGCCGCCTCGGAGTGGGAGGACGCCCGCGTCACCCTGCTCAACGTCATCAACCCGGTGGACGCCGGCTACCGCTTGAGCGGGTTCCCCGCCGGGTCCGAGGAGTGGTACGACGCCGCCCGCGAACGGGCCGAGGCGGTGTTGGACGAGGCGCAGGCCGAACTCCCCGCGGACGCGACGGTGGACCGGCGCGTCGAAGTCGGCAGGCCCGCCGCGGCCATCCTCGAAGTCGCCCGCGAGGGCGACGTCGACCACGTCGTCGTCGGCAGTCACGGCCGCGAGGGAATCTCGCGCATCCTCCTCGGCAGCGTCGCGGAGGCCGTCGTCAGGCGGTCGCCCGTCCCCGTGACCGTGGTTCACTGACGGCCGCGGCGGCGGCGGCGCGCGGCCGGCCGGTGTCACCGGCGTAACCCGGTGACGCCCGCCCTACGAGCCGTGAGAGCACGGAATCGGTGTCGGAGGCGTCCGCCGGTGTCACCCGCGCTTTACGTCCCTCGTCCGTACGGTCGGGCGATGGAATACGACGAAGTCGTCACGTCCCGGCGGTCCGTCCACCAGTACGCAGACGAACCGCTCCCGACCGACGTCATCGAGTCTATCTTCGAGCGCGTCCGCTACGCGCCGTCGAGCTACAACCTCCAGCCGTGGGAGTTCCTCGTCCTCACGGACGACGGGAAGCGTCAGCGACTCCGCGAGGCGGCGTTCGACCAGGAACACGTCACCGAGGCGCCCGTCGCCGTCGTCGTCCTCGGGAACAAGGACCCCGCCGCGCACGCCGAGGCCGTCCTCGACGACTGGCTGGCGAAGGGCTACCTGCCGAACGCCGAGGCTCGCGACGCCGTGAAGGGCAACGTCGAGGGGATGGCCGACCAGCCCGAGGAGGAACGACGCGTCTGGACGGTTCGGTCGTCCACCATCGCCGCGACGGAACTGATGAACGCGGCGTGGGACGAGGGCGTCGCTTCCTGCCCGATGGGCGGGTTCGACCCCGAGGGCGTCCTCGACGCGTTCGACGTCGACGGCGACCAGTACGAACCCGTGCTGCTCGTCACCCTCGGCTACCCCGCCGAAGAGGCCGCGGACGTGGAGAACGAGCGGAAGTACCGCCGTCCCGTCGACGAAATCGTCCACTACGACGAGTTCGACCCCGTCGAGTCGACCGAACTCCCCGAGGACGCCGTCGCCGAGGCGGCCGCCGACGACTGACCCGACGCCAGTCGGTCACACCGCCGACCCCAGACCCGCAGGACCGCCGTCTCGCGCCCGATTCGGACCGCGCCCTACTCGTACGCGGCGACGACCGAGGCGACGGCGTTCACCACGTCGTCGCGGGCGTCGCCGTCGAGGGCGACGAGTGGCGGGCGGACCGCGTCCGCGTCGAGGACGCCGCGGGCCCGAAGTCCCGCCTTCGCGACGGGCGCGAACCCGTGGTCGACGCACTGCTGGAACAGGGGTGCGACGTGTTCCTCGTGGACCCGGCGCGCCGCGGCCGTGTCGCCCGATTCGACGGCGTCGGCGGCCGCCACGAACGCCTCCGGAATCACGTTCGACAGCGCGTTGATGCCGCCGTCGGACCCGAACAGGAGTCCGGGGACGAGGTGGCTGTCGAACCCCTCGAACAGTTGGAACGCGTCGGGCGTCCGCCGGAGGAGTTCCGAGAAGTAGTTGAAGTCGCCGCTGGAGTCCTTGAGCCCGAGGACGCGTTCGTGGTCGGCCACCCCGACCACGGTGTCGACGGGTATCTCGCGCCCGACGCATGCGGGGAGGTTGTAGAGGTAGACGGGGAGGGCGGCGTCGTCGGCGACGGCGCGGAGGAACGCCGCGTCGCCCGCCGGGTCGTTCGACCCGTGGAAGTACGGCAGGGTGACGAGCGCGGCGTCCGCACCCGCCGCGGCCGCCGCCTCGACTCGGTCGAGCGTCTCCGCGACGCCCGTCGCCGCCGTCCCCGCGAGGACCGGCGCACCGTCGGCGTGTTCGACGGTCGTCTCGACGACGGCGCGGTTCTCCGCGGGCGTGAGGCTGGCGAACTCACCCGTCGTCCCGCACGGCACCACGCCGTCGACGCCGCCGTCGAGGACGTGTTCGACCAGCGACCCGAGCGCTCCGTGGTCCACCGCGCCGTCGGCGTCGAACGGCGTGACGAGCGGACAGTGGACTCCTCGAAACCGTCGCGTGACGTCTGCGACCATGGTTCGTACTCCCGGACGGTGCAGTTATAGCTTCCTTCGGTCACCGACCGGTCGACGCGGCCGGGGCCCGCCACTCCCAAGTGTGTCACTCTCTAACGTACCAATGGGTCATGTACCCGCTCATCCGTCGCACGGACGAATCGGCGTTCGACCGTATCCGCGACGCGATTCTCAACCGCGGCGACCCGGACGACGGCCGTGACCCGGCCAATCCCGGCGGACCGACGCCCGCGTGAGTGCGGGCGGTCCGCCCGCCGTCACCGCCCGCGGTCAGAAGATGTTCGCCTGTCGGTAGACGCTGATGCCGTCGCTCGTGAGTTCGTACGGCTTCGTCTCCCGGGAGTGGTTCGCGTCGCGTATCTTCTGAATCTCGATGGCCAGTCGCGTCTCGCGGAAGTCGCTCGGGCGGACGTACTGGAGGACGAACACCGCGTCGGCGAGGTACTCGACGAGTCCGTGCCGCGAGGTGTAGGGGTTGTCCTCCTTCGCCTCGGAGGTGAGAAGCGTCGTCACGCCCGCGTCCTTCAGCGCGCGGGCGAAGTCGAACACCTGACTCCGGCGTTCCGAGGGGTGGTCGTACATCATCTCCAGCAGCGAGACCGAGTCGAGAACGAGGCGTTCGGCTCCGAAGTCGGCGACGAGGCGCGGCAGGTCGCTCTGGATGTTGGCCAGACTGTTCGCCATCTCGACGGGGTCGAGGTCGATGACGGCCAGTCGGTCCTCCGCGGCGTACTGCCGGAACTCCCAGCCCTTCTCCTCGGCGGTGTCGAAGATGCGCTCTCGGCTCTCCTCCAGCGTGATGTAGACGGCCTTGTCCCCGTTCTCGAGCGCCCGGTTGAGAAACTGCAGGCCGAACGTGGTCTTGCCCGTCCCGGCCGAACCGATGGTGACCATCAGCGACCGCTTCGGGACGCCGCCGAGGACCATCTCGTCCAGTCCGTCGATGCCGATGTCGAGGCGGTCGATGTCGGAGTCGAACTCCTCCTCGTCGAAGCTCTCGGTGCCGGCGTCCGGGCGCGGTGCCTCCCCCTCGGCGTCGCCGGAGACCGAGGGCGCGCCCTTCATCGCGGCGGCGAAGTCCTCGGGGAACGGGTCGTGGCCGTCTTCGCTCCGCCCCGGCGGCGAGCGCTTCGGGCCGTCGCGCACGCCGCCGAACGGGTCCGCGCCGGCGTCCTCGGAGTCCGAGTCCGCGGACGCCGCGCCCGCCTCGAAGCCGAACGCGGCCTCGAAGTCGTCGCCGGTGGACGCCGGAGACTCCGGCGGTGTCCCGTCGGTCGGCGGCGGGTCCGCGGTGGCGTCGCCCCGAGACGCCGCGTCCTCGGAGGCGTCTGCCGGTGTGTCGCGCGGGTCGCGCGTCGATGGGTCGTCCGACGCCGTCGTCCCCCGGCCCTCCGCGTCGGCAGGGTCAGCGTCGCCGGGGTCCGCGTCGTCGTCCGCGGGTGCGTCGTCGGCCTCGTCGCCGCGCGACGCCTCCTCGTCCGCGAACGCGCGTTCGAACCAGTCGTCGTCGCTCACGCGCCGTCCCTCCGCGAGGCGTCGGCGAGTCGGGCGGCGCGAGAACGCGAAGCGGTCGATTCCATCGCAGTCGTCGGTAGGTGGTGGTCAGGTGCTATGAATGTTGCCGTGGCGAGGACGCCGCGCGACCGGCGAGCGAATCGGGTGACGGTGGGCTTTTGCCGGGTGAGAGTCAACCGGAGAGACGAGCATGCAGGTGGCCATCGTCGCACAACGGGGGAACAGTCGGGCCGCGTACCTGTCCGACGACCTCCGCGAGCGACTCCGCGAGGCGGGTGTGGAGGTCCGGGTCGACGCGAAGACGGCGGCGGAACTCGGCGTCGAGGGCCACCCGGTCGAGACGTTCGCGACGGCGGACCTCGTGGTGAGTATCGGCGGCGACGGAACGTTCCTGTTCGCCGCGCGCGGGGCGGGCGGGACGCCCATCATCGGCGTCAACCTCGGCGAAGTCGGCTTCCTGAACGCCGTGGGTCCCGAGGACGCCGTCGAGGCGGTGATGGCCGAAGTCGAGCGCTTCCGCGACGGCGAGTCGCTCACGCACCGCGAGGTGCCGCGCATCGCCGCCCGGACCGACGGCTGGACCGGCCACCCGGCGATGAACGAAATCGTCGTGCAGGGGCCGAGACGCGGCCACGGCGGCGGCGTCGGCGTGGAAGTCCGCGTCGACGGGTCGCTCTACACCGGCGGCCACGCCGACGGCGTCCTCGTGGCGACGCCGACGGGGAGCACCGCGTACAACCTGAGCGAACGCGGACCGCTCGTCCATCCGAGCGTCGAGGGCCTCGTCGTCAACGAGATGGTGCCGGACAGCGGGATGCCGCCGCTGGTCGTCGCGCCGGACGCCGAGGTGAGCATCACCGTGACGGACGCCGAGGAGGCCGTCGTCGTCAGCGACGGGCGGCACCGACAGTACGTCACGCCGCCGACCGAGGTGACGATAGCGACGACGGACGACCCCGTCCGACTCGCCGGACCGTCGTCTGACTTCTTCGAGGCGCTCGGAAAACTCGACTGACGCGCGGTCCGCCGGCCGACGCTCGGTCCGCGGACTGGGCTCAGTCCGCCGACTCGCTCTCCTCGACCGCTTCGGTTCCCGGGTCGGGTCGCGCCGCCGCGGGCGCGGTCTGCCAGTCGATGTCGACGACGCCCTCGGGCGTGCCGCGGAGGCCGCGACGAGCGACCACCTCGAACGTCCGGTCGGCCGCCGCGGGCGTGAACAGGGAGGCGACGCAGAGGCCGGCGACGTCGGCGCGGGGGATGCTCCCGGAGACGGTGTCGCCGCCCTCGCCGACGACGACGTCACCCGTCGCGTCGGCGTTCGTCAGCCCGCCGGGACGGAGAATCGTGTAGGTGACTCCCGACTCTCTGAGGTGCGCCTCCGCGCGCGCCTTCGCCGGGAGGACGCCGAGTCCGCGGAACAGGAGGCGGAGGCCGAGTTGCATCCCCGGGGCGGAGTCGCCGACGCCGAGCGAGGAGACGAGGACGAAGTGGTCGACGCCGGCCGCCGCGGCGGCGTCGACGAGGTTCTTCGTCCCCTCGCCGTCGGCGAAGTCCGACGTGAGCGTGCCGATACCGGGCGAGGAACCGAGCGTACAGACGACGGCGTCGACGGCGTCGACGGCGCGGGCGGCGTCGTCGGGCGTCAGCACGTCGCCGACGACGACTTCGTCGGCACCGCGTTCGCGAAGCGACGACTCGCTGTCCGCGTCGCGCGTCATCGCGCGGACGACCACGTCGCCGTCGGCCGCCCGGAGGAGGTCCACGACGCGGCGGCCCGTCCCCCCCGTCGCGCCGGCGACCAGCACTCGCCCGCTCGTGATTGTCATGCGGTATCGTGGTGCCCGGACGTACATAACGGTTCGTTCGGTGGACAAAATCTGCGGTCGCGAACGCAGTCGCGGGAGGGCGCCCACGGCATGCCGACAGGTGACAGACACCGTGCCGCGTGGACGCCGTCGCCCGCACCGTGGGAATAGGTGGCACGGGCCAAAAAACTCGTCGGGGGTGCGCGCGCCGCGAACGACCGCTACTCCGCGCCCCAGTCGGCCGTCCGCTTGGGACGTTCGGAGATGGCCAGCACGTCCAGCGACTCCTCCTTCGAGCCGACCGCTTCGAGGGCGGCCGAGGCGGAGGCGTGCGTGGAGAAGTACGTTATCTCCTCTTCGACGCACAGTTCGAGGAGGTCACGGTTGCGCGACACCACGAGGTCGATCCGCCCCTCGCGGACGGCGGCGTCGCGTTCCTCGGTGTCCTCGAAGGACGCGATGTCGAAGTGCTCGGCGACGCCGTCGCGGAGGGCGGCGCCCGCCTCGGTGTCGGCGTCGGGGAACTCCTCTGCGGAGAGGTCGACGATGGCCGTGCCGCCCGCGGGAATCGGCTTGCCCGTGGCGTCCTGCGCCTTGTCGTAGGCCCTGCCGAACGACCGCGCGGTGCCCATCACCTCGCCCGTCGACTTCATCTCCGGGCCGAGGCGCGGGTCCGAACCCGGCAGGCGGTCGAACGGGAGGACCACCTCTTTCACCGAGGTGTGCTCGGGAATCTGCTCGGTTACGTCCAGCGATTCGAGCGTCTCGCCCGCCATCACCTTCGCGGCGAGTTTGGCGATGGGGACGCCCGTCGCCTTCGAGACGAACGGGACGGTGCGCGAGGAGCGCGGGTTCGCCTCCAGCACGTACACCTCGCCGTCTTTGACCGCCAACTGGACGTTCAGGAGACCCACCGTGTCGAGGGCGGTGGCGATGTCCTCGGTCACCTCGCGGACGCGGGCCATCGTCTCCTCGTCGAGGGCGCGCGGCGGAATCATGCAGGCGGAGTCGCCGGAGTGGACGCCGGCGCTCTCGACGTGTTCCATCACGCCGCCGATGAGGGCGCGGCGGCCGTCGCTGACGGCGTCCACGTCGAGTTCGACGGCGTCGTCGAGGAACTCGTCCACGAGGATGGGTTTGTCCGGCGAGACGCGGACGGCCTCCTCGATGTACGTCTTCAGTTCCTCGTCGGAGTGGACCACGTCCATCGCGCGGCCGCCGAGGACGTACGACGGGCGGACCAGCACCGGGTAGCCGATGTCGCGGGCGAGTTCGAGCGCTTCCTCCTCGCTCCGGGCGGACCCGCCTTCGGGTTGCAGGATGCCGAGTTCGTCCATCAGGAGGTTGAACCGGTCGCGGTCCTCCGCGAGGTCCATCGCGTCGACGGTCGTCCCGAGAACCTCGCAGTCGAGGCCGCGGCGCTGAATCTCCGATTCGAGGGGGTGGCCGATGTTGACCGACGTCTGCCCGCCGAACTGGACCATCACGCCGTCGGCGTCGACGGCCTCGACCACGTCCGCGACCTCTTCGGCCGTGATGGGCTCGAAGAACAGGCCGTCGGAGGTGTCGTAGTCCGTGGAGACGGTCTCGGGGTTGTTGTTGACCACGTGCGCGTCGATGCCCATCTCGCGCAGGGCGCGGACGGCGTGGACCGAGCAGTAGTCGAACTCGACGCCTTGGCCGATGCGGATGGGACCGCCGCCGACCACGACGACGCTCTCCACGTCGCGGTCGACGCGGAGTTCGCCGGCGGCGGCGTCGCCCTCGTAGGGGCCGGAGAAGAACTCCGGCTTGCGCGAGGAGTAGTAGTACGGCGTCTGCGCGGCGAACTCGCCGGCGCAGGTGTCGACCTGTTTGTACGTGCGGCCGGGTACCTGCGTCTCGACGGTTCCCACGTCGCTGCCCGTCGCGGCGGCTATCTCGGTGTTCGTGTGCCCCGCGGTGGCGGCGGCGGTGAAGTCGCCCTCCTGCGCGGCGGCGACGGAGTCGGTGACGCGCTTGAACCGCTCGACGTACCACTCCTTCATCTCGGTCATCTCGACCACGTCGTCGACCGAGTAACCGCGCTCGAACGCCTCGAAGATGGCGTACGGGCGGTCGGGCGTCGGCGTCTCCAGATAGTCGGCTTCGAGTTCGTCGTCGGACACCTCCGCCCAGTCGGCGGCAGGGTCGTACTCGGTCGAACGAAGCGCCTTCAGGAGCGACTCCTCGAACGTCCGGCCGATGGACATCGCCTCGCCGGTGGACTTCATCGCCGTCGAGAGCTCGAAGTCCACCTCGTCGAACTTGTCTTTGGGCCACCGCGGAATCTTCGTCACCACGTAGTCGATTGCGGGCTCGAAGGCGGCGGTGGTCTCGCCGGTAATCTCGTTCTCTATCTCGTGGAGGCGCTTGCCGAGGGCCACCTTCGCCGTCACGCGGGCGATGGGGTACCCCGTCGCCTTCGACGCGAGGGCGGACGAACGGGAGACGCGGGGGTTCACCTCGACGACGCGGTACTCGCCGCCGGGGGTGCCGTCGTCGTGCCACGCGAACTGGATGTTACAGCCGCCCTGGATGCCGAGTTCGCGGATGACTTCCAACGCCGCGTCGCGCATCTCCTGGTGCCCCTCGTCCGGAATCACCTGCGACGGCGTGACGACCATCGACTCGCCGGTGTGGATACCCATCGGGTCGATGTTCTCCATGTTGCAGATGATGATGCAGGAGTCGTCGGCGTCGCGCATCACCTCGTACTCCAGTTCGACCCACCCCGAGATGGACTCGGTGATGAGCACCTCGCTGTTGCGCGAGAGGCGGAGGCCCTTGCGGACGCGTTCGACGAGTTCGTCCATCTCGTGGACGACGCCCGACCCCGACCCGCCGAGCGTGTACGTCGTCCGGGCGATGACGGGGAGGCCGCCCACCGCGTCGACGGCCGCCTCGACGCGTTCTTCGAGGTCCGCTTCCGTGACGTTGGCCACCTTCTCGTCCTCCTCCAGCGAGATGGTGGTCGACGCCGGCACCGGTTGGCCGATGTTCTCCATCCGCTTGCGGAACAGGTCGCGGTCCTCCGTCGCGTAGATTGTGTCCAGCGGCGTCCCCATGATGTCCACGTCGAACTCCTCTAAGATGCCCTGCTCTGCGAGTTCGGCCGTGACGTTCAGTCCCGTCTGCCCCCCGAGTCCGGCGATGACGCCGTCGGGCTCCTCCTTCCGAATCACCTCGGAGATGGCCTCGGGCGTGATGGGTTCGATGTAGACCTTGTCGGCCATCTCGGGGTCGGTCATGATGGTCGCCGGGTTCGAGTTGACGAGGACGACTCGTGCCCCCTCCTCCTGGAGCGCTCGACACGCCTGCGCGCCGGAGTAGTCGAACTCGGCCGCCTGTCCGATCTGTATCGGCCCGCTTCCGATGAGTAGAATTGTCCTGTTCTCGCTCCCGGTCGGAGAGCCAGTCGAGGTGTCCTCGTCGGTCATCGTGGTGTAGAAATCGGCACATCGTAATAAGCCCGGCGAATTTCTACGAGATACGAAATCGAGTTTCGAATTTCGTAGTGGCGGTCGGGAGTCGGCGAATCAGCGCGCTCGCGGCGTCAGCGGCGTCGCTCGACGGCGTGCGAGAGGACGACACCCGGACGGGCGTCGGGGTGACGAGGCGGGAGGCAGGACGGGACGAGATGGGACGGGGCAGACCGAGACGGGGCGAACGGAACGGACGAAGAGAGAACGGATAACGGAACGTGCGCTACGCGTACACGTCGTCTTCGGAGAGGTCGCGCTCCGCTCGGTACTGTTCGACGAACTCGCTCACGTCGAAGTCGAGCATCTTCGTCTCGAAGTCGGAGACGGCCGAGTCGTCCTCGGCGTGGGAGACGGCGTGTTCCATCAGTTCGACGACGAGTTCGACGATTATCTCGTGGAGGCGGCGGGAGTCGAAGTCGGTCACCCAGACGATGCCCGCGCCGACGTCGCCGTCGTCGCTCACGTCCGCCGAGACGACCGCTCGGGGGAACTCCTCGAGGACGATACCCATCAGGTGCGGGGTGCCGAACTCCGGCATGTCCTCGCTCGTCGTCTCGATGGCCTCGCGGAGGACGTCGACGAGGAACTCCGGCAGGAAGCGGTCCGGCGGGTGCACGTCCATCACCACCGCGTGCGTGTCGCCGCACGGACAGTCGAACTCGCGGAGACCGAGGTCGAGGCTCCGAACGCGCTTCGTCTCCCCGCACGGGAGGTCGAGTTCCTCGCCACGGTCGCCCGGGACGCGCGGTTGTGCCATGGGGGGTCGTTGTCGTCGCGGTGGGTTAAACGTCGCGTTCTCCGGAGGGGAGAGACGGGCGCTGGGCGACGGCAGGGGCGCGGTGCGCGCGGAAGGATGCGGGGTCGGGCCGTCGTCCGGGCCGGATTAGCTCCGCGAGGTGGTCCACAGCAGTGGACCGACGACGAGGAGGGCGATGCCGAGGAAGAGGTAGTGCGTGGGGACGAGTGACTGGGGCGTCAGGATGAAGATGACGCCGAACGCCATCGTGTTGAGGGCGAGGATTTTCGCCGATTTCAGCGGTAGTGCGCCGAGCGTCGCCAAGACGAAGACGAGCAACAGCGCCTGCCCAACGTTGTAGTTGAGCAGAAAGCTGTCGATGAGTTGTAGGGGGAGCATCCTTACCGCGAGTTTCGGCGCGAATCGAGTATTAAAGTTCCGTTCTCCTCGGCAGACTGAGCGACGGGTCGCCCGTCACCGACCCTGCGGCCCGGTGATGTCCATCGGGCGAATCCAGCCGTACCAGACGATGAACACCATCCCGCCGTAGCCGAGGATGAAGACGAGGCGGCCGACGCCGTTGTAGCCGAGTTCGCCCAGGAACCGCCGTACGAGCCCGGTGCCGGCGATTCCGACGAACAGGACGACCAGCAGGAGCAGTTTGTCGCGGGTGAGCGCGAACATGCTCGACTCCCCGTCGCTCTCGACTGTCGTCTCGTCGTGGCCCATACTCACCGTCGGAACTACACGACCCTGAATCGCTCGGTTCGTGACCGACCGTCGCACGGTTGCACAACCACTTATACGCCGGCCGGCGACGAGGGGGATATGCAGCTCCGAACGCTCCCCGAGGACCACCGCGACGCCTGGCGCGCGATGGTGAACTACGCCTTCCGACCGGCGCAGGGGCCGGACTGGGAGGACCGAGACCGACCGTGGCCCGACCTGTTCACCGCGTTCGGCCTCTACGACGTTCCGCCGGACGGAGAGGCGGACGCGGAGGACCTCCGGACCGTCTGCGGGAGCTACGACTTCACCGCGAAGATTCGCGGCGACTGGCACCGCGCGGGCGGCGTCTCGGCCGTCGCCTCGCCGCCCGAACGCCGTCGGCAGGGGACCGTCGGCCGGATGCTCGACGCCCTCCTCGAACGCTACCGCGAGGCGGGGACGGCGTTCTCGGTGCTCTGGCCGTTCGAGTACGCGTTCTACCGTCGGCTCGGCTGGGCCACCTGCAACGACTACGCGGAGGCGACGATACCGCCCGAGCAACTCGCCGCCGTCGCCCCCGACCCGGCGGGGTCGTTCCGACAGTTGGACGCAGAGACCGACCTGACGGCCATCCGAACGGTCCACGAGGCGTGGGCGACCGAGTCGCTGGCGGTTCGCCGAACAGACGGCTGGTGGCGCGAGCGCGCGTTCCGCGGGTGGGAGAAAGACCCCTACGTCTACGGCTGGTTCGACGACGGAGGGACGCTCCGCGGCTACCTCGTCTACACGTTCGACGACGACGGCGACGACGGCCGCGACATGCGCGTCTGGGAGTGCGCGTCCGCCGACGACGCGGCGCGCGCGCACCTGCTCCGGTTCTGCCGTGACCACGACTCGCAGGTGGAGACGGTGACGTTCACGTCGCTGCCGGCGTGGGCCCGACCCATCGACGAGTTGGCCGACCCGCGCGCGGCGACGCTCGAAGTGAAGCCGGGGCCGATGGTTCGCCTCGTGGACGTGGCGGACGCGCTCTCGGCGCTGTCGTACGACGCACGCGAGTCCGTCGTCCTCGCCGTCTCGGACGACCGGTGCGCGTGGAACGACGACACGTTCGAACTCCGCGTGGACGCCGCGGGCGCGCACGTGACCCGCGTCGAGGCGACGCCGGACGCGGAACTCGACGTCGGCGCGCTCTCGCAGTTGGCCGTCGGGGCGCGCACGCCCGCCGAACTCGAACGCGTCGGGGACCTGACGGTCGCCGATTCCCCGGTCCGGGAGACGCTCGCGGCGTTGTTCCCGCGCGAACGGACGTTCCTCCGGGAAGGGTTCTGACACGTGGCGAGCGCGTTCACGCTGACGTTGCTCTTAGGCGGTGCCATCCTCGGCGCGGGACTCGCCTTCCGCGGCGGCGAGTTGCTGGTGGAAGCGGCGGACAGCCTCGGCGCGTACTACGGCCTCCCACCGGTGGTGCAGGGCGCCGTCGTCGCCGCCGTGGGGTCGAGTTTTCCCGAACTGGCGAGCACGGTCATCGCTTCCGTGCGGTACGGCGCGTTCGAAATCGGCGTCGGTGCCGTCGTCGGGTCGGCCGTGTTCAACATCCTCGTCATCCCCGCCGTCTCCGCACTCGCCGGGGGCGGGTCGCTGGCGTCGAACCGCGACCTCGTGTTCAAGGAGGCGCAGTTCTACCTGCTGTCCGTCGCCGTCGTCTTCCTCGCGTTCACGCTCGCCGTCGTCTACGACCCGCGCGGGGGCGACTCCCTCACGGGGACCATCACGCCGGGCGTCGCCGTCTTCCCGGTGTTGCTGTACGGGCTCTACATCTTCATCCAGTACCACGACACGATGGACAACCGCCTCGCCTCGCCGTTCGGCGTGGACCCCGACGCGGTGAACGTCGAACGCGAGTGGGCCCGACTGATGCTCTCGCTCGTGGTCATCGTCGCCTCGGCGGAGTTGCTCGTCCGCGCCGCGGTGGGCTTCGGCGACGCCTTCGGCACCTCGGCGTTCCTCTGGGGTCTCACCGTCGTCGCCGCCGGGACGAGCCTCCCCGACACGTTCGTCAGCGTCGTCGCCGCGCGGCGGGGCAACGCCGACGTGAGCCTCGCGAACGTCCTCGGGAGCAACATCTTCGCGCTCCTCGTCGTCCTCCCGGTGGGCGTCCTCGCGGCGGGGCAGGCCGTCGTCTCGCTCCGCACCGTCGTCCCGATGATGGGCTTTCTCGTCGCCGCCTCCGTCGTCTTCTTCGCCGTCCTCCGCACGGAGATGCGCCTCACCCGCCGGGAGGCGTACCTGCTCGTCGCCGTCTACATCGGGTTCCTCGCGTGGTTGGTCGCCGAGAGCCTCGGCATCACGTCGTACGTCGGCTGACGGGCGGCGTCACCGCGGCGGGTCGCCGACGCCGTCGTCGTCCGGTGCGTCGTCCGGTGTGTCGTCCGGTGTGTCGTCCGGTGTATCGTGGCCGAACTCGTCGCGTTCGCCCCGCGAGTCGCCGCCGGCGTCGCCGGGGGTGTCGACGCCCCGGTGGTCGTCCCACTCGCGGAGCGTCGGCGACCGGTCGTCGACGTCGGCGACGAACCGCATCGACGCCGTCGTGGCCGCGAGTCCGACGCGGCCGCCGACGGGGATACCGAGCAGGAGTCCGACGACGCCGAGGTTGACGACGAACAGCGACATCGGCACGGAGACGAGGAGCGCGGAGAGGAGGTAGCCGACGGCGTACGACGCGTACGGGCCGCCCGAGAGCGCGAGGTCGTAGCTGGACCGAAGCGCGTCCGCGATGCCGGTCTCGCGGAGGACGACGAGGAACGGCGCGGCGTAGAACAGGTAGCCGAACACCGCGTACAGGACGAACAGCACCAAGACGACGGGGAGGAAGGCGGAAGACCCGTCGACGGTGCCGAACCCGCCGGTCACGAGGACGACGCCGGCGGTGACGAGCGACGGAACGCCCGTCCAGACGGCCATCGGAGCGAGGTGCGCGCGGGCGTCGCCGACGAAGTCGTACTCGGCCGCGCCGGCGTCGAGGAGTCGGCGGAGGCTCCCGAGGTAGCCGCCGAGGAGGAACGCCGACGTGACGAAGGCGGCGGCGACGACGCCCAGCGACGCCGCGAGGCCGACGTAGGCGTCCGATTGCGGGGTGTTGACGAACTGCCAGACCCCCGACGACGGGGAGGGAAAACTGACCAGCGTCACCCCGATGTGGAAGCCGTCGAGACCGAGGACGCCGAGTATCTTGTCGACGGAGAACAGCGAGAGGACGACGGGGACGAACGCCAGCCACAGGGCGTCGCCGGAGCGTCGCCACCCGTCGGCGATGCGGTCGGTGAACGGAACGGAGGGCGTCACGTTCGAACCGTCGCGGCGCGAGAAATATAGGTTTCGTGTCGTTTGTGGGCGAGGGAACCGCCGCTCGCCCGGTCCTGCGTTCGTCTACCGCGCTCAGTCTCGCAGTTCGTACCCCATCTCGCGGAGGAGGCCGCCGACGCGCCCCGAGTGGTCGCCCTGCAGTTCGATTTCGCCCTCGTCGACGGTGCCGCCGCAGGCGAGTTTGCGCTTCAGTCGGGAGGCGACGTCCCGCAGTTCCGGCGCCGAGAGGTCGAATCCGGAGACGACGGTGACGGCCTTGCCGTAGCGTCGCGTGTCGACGTGGACGGAGAGTTGCTGGTGGGACTGTTCGAGGTCACGGTCGATGCCGAGTTCCTCGGGGAGTCCGGCGATGGATGACAGGTCGTCCTTGTTTGCCACGCCTCCGCTAGGGGGCCGGCGGATATACGCGTTCGCCCGCCGGCACGGGCGACAAACGGAGGTGTAGAGGCGGCGTGTGAGCGACGTGTAGGCGGCGTGTGAAACGAGGCGGTGCGGACGCTTCGGTGGGGGGCGAGGGGTGGAGAGCGGGGGGGAACCGGCAGGCGATTCCGACGCTGCCGAGCGCGGGGGCTCAGTCGCCGGGGTTGTTGCCGCGGCCGTAGTGAGCGACCATCTTCCACATCGTCTCGTCCAACTGCTCCCCGTCGGAGACGGAGACGAGTTGGCGGTACAGCGTGTCTGAGACGGTTATCTCGGGCATCGAACGCGGATACGACGGTCAGGGGTATAATACTACTGTGATGCGGAATCGAGTAAATTAGGCGAGAGAGCGCCGGAACGGCGCGGACGACACCGGACGCTCGGTCGATTCGGCGGGAGCGTAGCGGCGCCGTGCGTAGTGTGGCACGTGACCGAACGACGGTCCGAGTCGGCACGCCGGGTACCGTTCTCCGAGCGTGAGTGTCAGCTCGTCGTACTGTTTCACGGTTTTTTCTTGCCTAAATCGCGTTATTGGTGCCACTAAAGTGCGTTACCGTGGGTAGAGTAATACGGCCCCGAGGACAGAGTTCCCGATAGTGAACTACAGAAGTGTCTCCGAGTTAAACAGAGATACTCGCCAACTGGCCCGGGAACTCCCGGACCGCATCGACCTGGTCGTTGGCATCCCGAGAAGCGGCCTGCTGGCCGCCAACCTCCTCTGTTTGAGCCTCGACGTGCCGATGACGGACGTGGAAGGATTGTGTGAGGGACGCATCCTGCAGACGGGGCACCGCTACGACGGCGCGGTCTCGTTCGACGACGTGGAGACGGTGCTGGTCGTCGACGACTCCGTGGACACCGGCCGGCAGATGCGGGAGACGAAGGGCCGACTCGCGGAGATGGAGTTTCCGTTCGACCTCGAGTACGGCGCGATATACATCTCCTCGCAGGGCCACCGGGAAGTCGACCACTGGGTGGACGTCATCAGTAAACCGCGCGTGTTCGAGTGGAACATGATGCACCACCCGATGCTGAAGCAGTTCTGCGTGGACATCGACGGCGTCCTCTGTCGCGACCCGACGCGCGAGGAGAACGACGACGGCCCCCGCTATCGGGAGTTCCTCACGACGGTCGAACCCCGCGTCGTCCCCACGGAGAAAATCGGGTGGCTGGTGACGTGTCGACTGGAACAGTACCGCGACGAGACGGAGGCGTGGCTGGACCGACACGGCATCGAGTACGAGAACCTGGTGATGATGGACCTGCCGTCGAAGGAGGCCCGGAAGCGACGCGGCAACCACGCCGAGTACAAGGCGAAGGTGTACCGCCGGACCGACGCGGACCTGTTCATCGAGAGTTCGCGACAGCAAGCCACGAAGATATGCGACCTGACGAGAAAGCCCGTCCACTGCTACGAGGAGAACGAGATGCTCAATCCGGGGCACCTCGACCGCGCGTTCCAGAAGAGTTCGAGCTACCTGTCGCGGTTCAGCGAGAACCCGCTCGGTTTCTCGCTGAAGGCGAGCAAGTACGTCCTCAACGAGGGCTACTACACGCTGAGTCGGTTGACGGAGCGTCGGGGCGGGAAGTGACCCGCAGAGACACGGCGCGATAGCCGGGCGAGCGGGTCGATACTCGGCTCGTTCCCCGATTCGACGGCTGGATTGCGTTCTGCGGAGTCGTTCGGGAACTCGGTTACTGTCCTCACTGCTTCGTCGGCACACGTCTCTTTGGGCTGTTCGACTACAGTGGTGACACGCGCGTTCCGACCTCCGTCGGCAACCCCAACCGCCCGACTGCGCGGACTACCGTTCACGCGGTGACCGAACGCACCTGGAAATAGCCGTGGCTCAGAA
The DNA here is from genome assembly GCF_900112175.1 of Halogeometricum rufum. Lineage (NCBI taxonomy): Archaea > Methanobacteriati > Methanobacteriota > Halobacteria > Halobacteriales > Haloferacaceae > Halogeometricum > Halogeometricum rufum. Next base: position 711,740 of record NZ_FOYT01000002.1, read on the forward strand.
GTGTGAAGTGTCGAGATTAGGTGGCTGGGGAGTTCCCGCACCCAATCCACCTCCGCCGAACGGCGTGAGGTGAGTAGGTGGGCCAACGCGGATTTGAACCGCGGACCTCCCGGTTATCAGCCGAGCGCTCAACCTGACTGAGCTATTGGCCCAGGTGAGCGCATTCAGTCGTTGTTCGAGGATTCGTTTAAGAGTTTCTTTTCGCTACGGGTCCGTCGGGTGGTAGTGAGCCGCACCGTTCCACAGACGCCCGGACGATGCCGGTCACGACCACCGAGGCGGTGCCCGGACGGACGGCGTCTCACGACGCACACGACCGCCGCGGAAACGAACGGACACCCCCAGCGTGCGTTGCGACGCGGGCGGGAGACTGAACCGTCGAAGGAGAGGGTGAATCGGAGTCGAGGCGACCGCGAGGCGGCGCGCCTCAGGAGTTGTCGTCGTCCGGCCGACCGTAGTTCTCGGGGTCGAGGTTCACGACGTCGTCGTCCGGGAAGCCGCCGACCCAGACGTTGCCCGAGGCGAAACCGCCGGTCTGCTTCTCCAGATACGGTTTGACGACGAAGCGCTTCGTCGTCTCGCGGATGGGGAAGCGCGTCACCGGGATGGCGAGGAGGAACCCGATGAGGTCGGTCACGACGCCCGGCGTGAGGAGGAACGCGCCCGCGGCGATGAGCAGGCCGCCGTCCAGCAGTTCGTTCGTCGGGATGCCGCCCGTCGCGACTTTCCGCTGGAGTTTCGAGAGCGTGTGTCGGCCCTCGGCGCGGACGAGGAGCATACCGACGAGCCCCGTCAGAACGACCAACAGGACCGTGGGAACGAACCCGATGGTGCTGGCCAGCGGGACCAGCAGGAGCGTATCCAAGAGGGGAATCGCGAGGAGTGCCGCGATGACCCAGCGCGTCTGCATGCGCGTCTCTATTGGGTCGTCGTTCATAGCCCTTGTGTCCTCGGCGTGGGGAACGAACGGCGCGCGGCCGTCGGGGTGGGAGACCTGCAGTCAGTCGAAGTCCGTCGGCCGCGCGAGTTCCAGATACGGTTCCAGCTTCGAGAGCGAGTCGGTCGGTTCGACCACGTCCGCCTCCCGGTCGTACGTGACGACGCCGTCGTCTTCGAGTCGCGGGAGGTGAGCGTGGTCCAGCGAGACGGTCGTGCGCGTGACCTGTTCGCTGGTTGCCTCGTCGATGTCCACGCCGGCCTCCCACGTCGCGACTCTGCGAGCGAGTTCCTCGCGTCCGACCGGTCCGCGCACGTCCGAGAGGAAGTAGAGCACGAACCGGCGCCTGCGGTTGCTGAGGATGTGGAAGATGGCGTCGAGCGACAGTTCGCCCCCGTCCAGTTGGACGGGAGGAGACAGTTCGGTCTCGGCGTCGTCGCCGTCTGTCTCGTCGGTTTCGAAGGTCATGGGTGCCCGTGAGTCCCCGCCAGACCGCAACTCTTCTCTACGTTGCAGGGGGGGAGATAAAACATCTTTTGCCGGTCGCTTGACGACCCCTCTCCGACCCACGGCGACGGTCAGGTGGCGCGCCGTTCGAAAGCGAGTTCGTCCCGGCGGACGGTGACGACGCAGTCGTCCAGTCTGAACGAGAGCGACCCCCCCGAGACGCCGGCGTTCGTGGCGTACGAGTCGACGAGCGTATCGAAAGCATCCGGGTCGATGGTCTCGTAGGCGGGTTCTAACTCGCACGTATCCACACCCAGCACGTCCGAAACCGCGAGGACGACGTCCACGAACAGTTCGCGCGCGGACGCCGGGTCGTAGCGGGCGCGATACAGTCCGGCCTGTTCGTCGTATCGGAGGTCGGTGAGCGAGCGGTAGGGTGCGGGCGTTCGGCTCTCAGGGGGTCGGTCGTCGGCCATCGTGTTCACTCGAACGTAGGATGACATTCGTACAAAAATCCGTCGTTGGAGAACGTTATATCTGACTCACAGGGCAAAGATGAAGTGTTTTTCAACTTTGGGAGCAGTTTCAGACGTGAAACGAGGCACGTTCGGCGGCGGATAGCGTGAGGAGGGAGTGACGAGTCGGACGAATACGTGAGGAGGGAGTGACGAGTCGGACGAACGTCTCAGAAGAGCGTCGCGAACTCCGCCTGCGAGACGTACGACTCGAACAACTGTTCGGCCCACTCGTACACGTCAGGGTCCGCGGACTCGACGAAGGGTGCCTGACTCCCGTCCGCACGGTGCGTCGTCATCGCCACCCGGTCGTCGAAGACGAACAGGTCGAACGGACAGTCGTCGTGGATGAGGACCTCGAGATCTCCCTCGCGGCACGCCGCCTTCGACTCGCTCGCGTAGTCGTCGAAGAGGATGTCGACGACCTGTCGGTCGAAGACGGCACGGATGGACGACCCGTCCGTGGCGTGTTCACAGCACCGTTCCACGTACACCGGAGAGACGATACCCGAGAACATCCGCAGAGAGTCGGAGTCGGCCAGCATGTCGGAGACGCGTTTGACCGCGAAGTGCGGCCGCCGGCGTCCGCACGGGGTCACCGACGCGTCCGAGAGGGGGCCGACCGGGAACGACACCTCGGTTTCGACGGCCTCGAGGAACGGCGCCAACTGCGAGGCGGTATCGAGGTCGCGGCGACACTCGGCGACGCTCCGCGTCGCGACGCGGCCGAAACTGGTGAGTTCGAACGCGTCTTCGCGCTTTCTGAGCAGTCCGAGGTCGGCGAGTCGGTTCGTCGAGCGGTGGACGGTCGAACGCGAGAAGGAGAGCCGGTCCGCTAACTGCGCCGCGGTCCGCGGACGGTCGGTGAGTGCGTCGAGTATCGGGAACCGTTTGACGACTTCGACCACGTCTTCGTCGTCCATCACTCGTGTGCCTCGTTTGTGATCACCGACGAGCGTGCGGTCAGGTCCGCTCTATCTCGGCCTCGACCGTCTCGGCGTCTATCGAGAGGTCGTGCGCGTACTGGGCGTGTTCCTGCACGAGGTGGACGACTTCGTCGTCGGTGTCTGCGCGAACCATGAAGCTACACCCGTCCTGGAAGCACTCGAACTGAGAGGGCATGGGGACGACTACTCTTCTCTCCCCCGTAAGGACTCTGGCCCTAAGGGGAGAGTGCGCGGAGCGCACTGGGCCCGGCGACACCTCGAAGGGCTTACCCCCCGCGGTCACCCAGCGTGAGTCATGACGGACGACGAGACGCGCGTCGAGTGGCGGCGGTGGGGTCCGGAGGCGTTCGAGGAGGCCGACGCGGCCGGGAAACCCGTGTTGCTGTCGCTGACGGCGACGTGGTGCGACGGCTGTCACGAGATGGACGTCGAGACGTACGGCGAACCGCGCATCGCCGCGAACGTGAACGACGACTTCGTGCCGGTCCGAGTCGACGTGGACCGCCACCCGCGCGTCCGCGAGCGCTACAACATGGGCGGGTTCCCCTCGACGGTGTTCTGCACGCCGTCGGGCGAACTCGTCACCGGGGCGATGTACCTCGGCCCCGACGGCATGCGGCAGGTGCTCGACCGGGTCCGGGAGGCGTGGACCGATCGAGGCGACGCGGCCGGCCGGGTCCCGCGCGCTCTCGCGGACGACCCGACGCCGGAGGGGCCGGTGGACACGCACATCGAGGAACACCTCGCCGGGCAACTGGACGAGAAGTACGACGACCGGTTCGCCGGGTGGGGCGACGGGACGAAGTTCCCGATGCCGCGGACGATAGAGTTCGCCCTGAAGCGGTCGCGGCGACAGGCGGTGGAGACGCTCCGGACGCTGGCGGAGACGCTGTTCGACGACGTGGAAGGCGGCTTCTTCCGCTACGCCGAGGGCCGGGACTGGTCGGACCCGCACCACGAGAAACTGCTCGACACGAACGCCGCCCTCGTGCGGGCGTTCGCCAACGGCTACCTCTACACCGGCGACGACGCCCTCCTCGACCCGGCCCGGCGGACGCAGGCCTTCCTCGCGGAACGGCTCTGGAACGGCGCGGCGTTCGGGGGGAGCGTCGGCCCCGGCGACGGAAGTAGCGTCGGCCCCGACGACGGCGAGGAGTACTACGAACTGGACGCCGACGGCCGCGCCGACCACGCGGGGCCGCGGCGGGACCTGACCGCCTACGCCGGCGCGAACGCCCTCGCGGCGGACGCCCTGCTGACGCTGACCGCGTACACCGACGACGAGTCCGCCCGCGACTACGCGGTTCGGACGCTGGACTACCTCGACAGCCGACTCGTCGACGACGACGGCGTCGTGGCGCACTTCGAGGCGGGCGAGGAGACGGGCGAGACGCTCCTCCTCGAGGACCACGCGCGGGTCGTCGCCGCGTTCGGCAGGGCGCGACAGGTGCTCGGCGACGACCGGTATCTCGACCGGGCGCGGGTCGTCGCGGACGCGACGCTCGACGAACTGCAGGCGGGCGACGGCGCCTTCAGAGACGGGCCGGCGTCGGGCGCCGGGTTGCTCGACCGGCCGCTTCGACCGCTGGACGCGAACGTGGAGATGGCCGACGCGCTCTGTGACCTCGCGGCGGTGACGGGCGAGGACGCCTACGAGGACGCCGCGCGGAACGCCGTCGGCGCGTTCGCGGGCGCGTGGGACCGCATCGGCGTCCAGGTCGCCGGGTACGGGTCGGTGGCGGCGCGACTGACCCGACCGACGCTCGTCGTCGCCGTCGGCGCGCCGGCCGGGTCGGACCTCCACCGCGCGGCCCTCCGCGTCGCCGACCACGAGAAGGTCGTCGTCCCCGACGCGCCGGCCGTCTCGGCCGACGCGGCGACGGTTCGCCTCGGCGACCGCGAACGGACCGTCACCACACCCGACCAGTTGATGACCGCCGTCTCCGACCTCACCGACGGCGCGTGAGAGCGCCGCCTCGGAGCGCAGAGCCGTGAACCGGCAGAACGTGTAAACCCCCGGTTTGTTTTTAACCGTGGGGGGTCTGTTGTGACCATGACCAGTCTGCGGGACCTCGGGTTGTCGGAGTACGAGGCGCGAGCGTACCGGTCGTTGCTGCGGACGGGTGCGACAACCGCCAAGGAGTTGTCGCGCGCCAGCGACGTGCCGATGGGCCGCATCTACGACGTGCTGAACAGTCTCGAACAGCACAGTCTCGTCCGGAGTCAGGCGGCGAGTCGCCCGAAGAAGTACGTCGCCGTCGAACCCGACACCGCGCTGGACCGTCTGCTGGAGACGAAGCGGCGGGAGTTAGAGGAGAAGGCCGAACAGTACGAGGCGGTCGTCGACGAACTCACCGACGAGTTGGAGACCGCAGAACCCGTGCAGGGGCAGTTCTGGACCGCCGCCGTCGGGATGGAGGAGTCCGTGGACCTGTTGCTCGAACGCCTCTCGGCCGCCGACAGTTCGCTCGTCATGGTCGCCGGGACGCTCTCGCCGCAGTTCGACCTGGGCCGCGTCGGCGAACTCGTCACGGACGAACTCGAAGCCGCACTGGACCGCGGCGTGGAGGTGTCCGTGCTGATGTCGCCGAAGATAGTCTCGTCGCTCCCCCGGAGCGTCGGCCAACGCTACGTCGACCGCCTGGAGAACCACCCGCGCTTCGAGGTGCGGACGACGGAACAACTGCCGGGGACGTTCAACCTCATCGACGACGTGGAGGTGTGCATCGAGGTCCCGAACCCCCTCGACCCCGGCGAACCGTTCGCGATGATAGACCTGAAGGACGCCGAGTTCGCCACCGACATCCGAGAGATGTTCGACCCGCGGTGGGCGGAGGCCAAGCCCCTCACGCTGTCGAACGTCGAAGCGGACGACTGACCGACGCCGTCGAACCGACGAGGAGAACCGCTCACGGCAGAGCGAGTCGCTCGGTCGTCGCGGCGTTCGCGCCGGCGATTGCGTCGGCGCGGTCCCGAATCGCGACCGACGACGGCGACCCGGACTACAGGTCCGCGAGTTCGTCTCTGAGTTCGCCCAGCGACGCGACCCGTTCGGCGTGGGCGTTGTGCTGGTGGATGGACTCGTCGTTCGACTGCTTCATGTGGACGACGGCGCTGTCGGCGAGGTAGTCGAACTCGTCGACGACCTGTTCGGCCATCGACCGGACGCAGTCCTCGACGAACTTCGCGTTGGCGTGCGCGTGGTAGGTCATGTGGTCCTCGTCGGGTCGTTTCGCGAGGTTGTAGATGCGTGCGGACATCGAGTCGCGGGCGATGTCCACGAGGTCGATGAGGTCCACGTCGGGCGACCCGTCCGTCTCGACGGTCAGCGTCGCGTGTCCTCGCTGGGAGTGGCCCGGTTGCGGGACCTGCTCTAGGAACTCCTCGATGGTGTCGTCGTCGACGTCGAGGTCCCGCATCACGTCGCGGGCGCGGGAGGCCGACATCCCCTGCGAACAGGGACAGACCGTCATGCCGACGACCTCGGCCCCGATCTCCTCGCGGGTGCCGTCCTCGGTGGCGACCGCGCTGGCGATGATGTTGGCCGTGCTCTGCGTCTGGAGGTCCGACGCCGGAGTGTTCTCGCGGAGGACGAGTTCCGCGGTCATCCGCACCTCGGCCTCCGAGGTGTAGTCGTGCTTGGCGAGGAGTCGCTCCGCGGTGTCACCACACATGTCCTCGACGCGATACGTCGGTTCGGCGACGGCGTCCTCGAGGATTTCGTCGATGACCTGCATGTTCCGGCTCATGTCGATCCCCTTGCGTCCGCTGGGTAAGTCGACGAACACCTCGAACTCCGCCATCAGAATCAGCGGGCGCTTGCCGTCGCGAGCGATTTTGACGAGTTTGTCCACACCCGTCACACCCACCTGGCTCAGTCCGACGGTCACGTCGGGTCTACCTGCCTGAACGTCAGGCAACTGGTGACTCATCGTGAGAAGGGTAGGATTGTGTTCGATTAATGCTTTCGCTAGGGGAACGGCGCTGGGCGGCGAAATCGCCCACGTCGCCGCGTCTGCCGGGAGGTGGTGTCGGTGTCAGGGCCAGTCGTCGCGAGTGCTCGTCTCGAACGGGTCGTCCTCCTCCGACTCGCCGGCGAGCGCCCAGCCTGCGGCCTCTGCGGCCTGTTCGAGCGGGAGATACTCCCACTCGGTCCGGTCGGCGAGATCGCGGTCCTCGTCGCTCGTCCCGACGAAGACGTGGCGGTCGGTGTCGAACTGCCGTTTCACGTTCTCCAGACTCTCCTCGACGCCGCGCGGTCCGGAGAAGAAGTCCTGACGGACGCGGTGTTTCCGAGTGAAGTTCGTGACGACGTAGGTGGGCTTGTCGCTCACCACGCCGACGTACTCCGTCCACTGCCGTGCGTCGTTGAAGACGGCGTTCGGGTCGGCGAGCGCCTTCAGCGCCGCCAACTCGAACGCCAGCGTCATGTCGGTAGAGCCGCCTCCGTCCATGCCCGAAGATGGTCGCGTCGGACGCAAAACCGCTTCGGTTCCGCGACCGAGAAACGGCCGCCTCACCGGTCGAACCGGAGCGAGAGGAGAAGACCGAGTTACGGAGAATCGAGGAGAAAGCCCCGCCGTTTAGGGCGGGGATGAATCCGACACTACCCTTCGCAATCCACCGTTCAAACGCTCGGCAGGATATTCCACGCTCAAATACATATTTTCAAGTAACTATCTCGTCATAGGTTACGTATGGCGAAACAGGTCGTCACACGCACCTACACTGCTTCCATACGGAACCAACAACGGGTGTCCGACGACCTCGACGCCCTCGGGTTCTCAGCATCAAAACTCTGGAACGTCGGGCGGTGGGTTTGCGACCGAGTGTGGTCAGAGATAGGTCACATCCCCGGTCACAACGAACTCACCTCGTACCTCAAGTCGCACGAACGCTACGATGACCTGCATTCTCAGTCAAGTCAGCGAGTTTTGCAAGAACTCGCTGAAGCGTTCAACGGCTGGTACGGCAAACGACGTAACGGAGACACGAGAGCAAACCCACCGAAGTACCGCAAACACGGCGACGACCATCCGCGAAGTACGGTCACGTTCAAAGCCGCAGGCTTCAAACTCGACACCGAGTACGAAAGAGTCCGACTCTCGAAAGGCTCGAACCTCAAGGAGTATTGGTCGGACTTCATCCTCTGCGAATATCAGATTCGCCCCGACGTTAACCTCTCCACCGTGGAAAACGTCCAACAGGTTCGAGCAGTCTGGACTGGTGACGAGTGGGAACTGCACTTCGTGTGCAAAGTTGAAATCGAGGTTGCTGAATCACCCGGTGAGAAGACCGTGGGTGTTGACCTCGGTATCAACAACTTCGCCACGCTCGCCTACGAAGACGGTCACAGTGAACTGTATCCGCTCAACTGTCTGAAGCAGGACGACTACTACTTCAGCAAGCGAATCGCTTGCTGTGACGACTCAGACTCAGAGCAGGCCACGCGACTGAATCAGAAGAAGTCGGCCCGTCGAACCCACTACTTCCACACGCTCTCGAAACACATCGTTCAGCGATGTGTTGACGAAGGGGTGGCGACGATTGCGGTTGGCGAGCTCTCCAGTATCCGCGAGGATGAGGAGAACGGCGAGTCGAAGAACTGGGGTAAGCACGGCAACCTCGACCTGCACTCGTGGGCGTTCGACCGCTTCACACAGATGCTCGAATACAAGGCCGAGATGGAAGGCATCACTGTCGAGCGGGTGTCTGAGCGCGATACGTCGAGGTCGTGTTCGTGCTGTGGGCGGAAGCGTGACGCGAACCGTGTTGAACGTGGGTTGTATGTCTGCGATGAGTGCGGTACGGTGGCGAATGCAGACGTGAACGCCGCTGAGAACATTCGACAGAAAGTATCTCCGAATCCCGCCACAGATGGCGGTGATAGGAGTAACGGCTGGTTGGCACAGCCATCGACGTACTTGTTCGATTCAGAGAGCGGATGCTTCGCACCGCGAGAACAGGCCACGTCGTAAACCACAATATCCCACCGGCGGTCGGGAATCCTCGCCCTTCAGGGCGGGGAGGATGTCAATGGAGTTCGTAGTAGCCGGTGTACCGGACCACGTCGCCGACCGAGAGTTCGGGCGCGCAGACGCCCCGCTTGGACCCGTCCACCGCCGCCGCGATGGCCGTCTGCGTCCGGTCGGACAGTTCGTCGTAGTGCCACACCCGCGCCGTCGGGTCGATGTCCTCCGCACCGGTTCTGACGACAGTCACGCCGTCCGCAGCGTCGCCGTACGTCGGTTCGCACGCAGTCCGTGACATACGATACCAAACAACACGATAGACGATAAAGATTTGGACTGCGGAAGGGGAGACGCGCGGCGAGAGTCAGCGACGAGTCGAGGGAGAAGAGAGCGAGAGAGAAGATAACGACTGCACGGAGGGGGCGACGGCGCGACTGTCGGGGAGGGCGCTTACTCGGCCGGCGCTTCCTCTTCGAGGTCCAGGTCGTCTATCTCGAACTGCTGTTGCATCAGCACGTCCTTCTGGTCGGCGACGACGCGTTCCTCGCGCATGAGCTTCTTGTACTTCGACTGCGGCGAGAGGTCACCGATGAGGACGCCGCCGACGATTTTGCCGTCCTTGAAGGCGAGGCGTCGCCACTCGCTGTCGGAGTACTTCGCCTCCGCCTCGTCGTCCCCGATGGTCGGGTGACCGAACGAGAGGAACGGGAAGTCGAAGTGGGTGATGGAGTACGAGGAGACCCAGCGGAACTCCTCGGACCCGTAGTCGACCATATTCTGCGCGGCGATGGTCCCCTGTTCCTTCGCCGACCCCCACGCGCCGTTCTGGGCGCGTTCGCCGAGGATGACGTCGTGGAACTGCGTGATGTCGCCCGCCGCGAACACGTCCTCGTGGTTCGTCCGCATGTACTCGTCGACGACGATGCCGTCGTCGCACTCGATGTCGGTGCCCTGCAGAATCTCCGTGTTGAAGTCCAGTCCGATGGCGATGCCGACGAAGTCGGCGTCGTACTCGTCACCGTTGGGGTCGACGGCCGTCGTCACCGCGCCGTCGTCGTCGACCTCGAAGTGGTCGACGCCGGAGTCGAAGACGGGTTCGACGTTCCGTTCGCGGAGTGCCTCGTGGATTATCTCGGCGCCCTCCTCCGAGAGCGCGTACCGCCACCAGCAGTTCCCGCGCATGAGGTACTTGCCCTCGACGCCCTGCGCGGCCGTGATGGCCGCGAGGTCGATGCCGAGCAGTCCGGCCCCCACGACGACGGAACTGTCGGCCTCCTCCATGTGCGAGCGAATCTTGCGGGCGTCCTGGAACGTCCAGAAGTGGTGGACGCCCTCGGCGTCGGAGTTGTCGACGGGCAGTTGGGTCGGCGTCCCCCCCACGGAGACGAGCAGTTTGTCCCACGAGAGTTCCTCGCCCTCGTGCGTCGTGATGGTGTGCCCGTCCGGGTCGACGTCGGTGACGAGGGTGTTGAGCTTCAGTTCGATGTCGCGCTCGTCGTACCACTCGGGGTCGTGGATGGAGATCGGCGCTTCGGGGAGTTTCCCCTTGGCGAACTCTTTGATGAGGATACGATTGTACAGGGCTTCACCCTCGTCGGTGACGACGGTGATGTCGGCGTCGGGTTCCTCCTCACGGAGGGTCTCAGCGGCGGAACTCCCCGCGATACCGTCGCCGATGATGACGTACGACTGGGTCATACGCGGAATCTTTGACACCGGGGTTAATGTGAATTGCTATCCTCGCTATGCGTCCGAGGAGCCCGAGACCGGCGGGGGACGACCCGGACGGCGACAGACGGGCGGTATCCCCGCTCAACGCCCTCCGACCCGGACGCCCACGCGTCGCAGGACGATACCCGGGAGGGCGAACGCCGCCGGGACGCCGACGAGGAACACCGCGACGAACGCCGCGGGACTCTCGATGTGCGGGGCGGAGACGGCGACGAAGACGCCGAACGCGAGGACGGACAGCACGGAGAGCAGACAGTAGCAGACGAGGACGAACAGGGGGTCACGCTCGGTGGGTGCCCCCGAGGCGTCGAGCCGTTCGCGTATCGTCTGCGGACGTGAGGCGGTCATCGGACGAGACGGACGCCGCGAGCGGAGATAAACGTGACCGGGTCCGCACGCCGCACTCGGCCACGTCCGCACGGCGACTCGCTCGGCGCTCAGACGGCCGCGTCAGCGGAGTCGTGCTCACAGCCGGCCCGCCAGTGTGCGCAGGCGAACCGGCGGAGGCGACGGCGCAAGCGGGTCACGGCGTCGACGCCGCCGACGGAGACGGCGAACGCCGCCGGCAGGCCGACGAACCACAGGGCCAACAGCGTCGCGACCGGCGGCACGAACGGCGCCAGTGCGCTCGCGACGACGGCGAACAGGGCGAACCCGAGGAGCGTCCCGAACGCGTCCGCGGCCGCGGTCACGGGGGCGGCGTGGCCGCGGCGCGTCGGGTCGCCGAACGTCGGTGAGCGGGCGGTACGACCGGGGGAGTGGAGTCGGCGGGTCATCGTCGTCTCACGTGTGGAGGGACGGCCGCCGACACGAAAAGTGTAATCTGAACTGAATTTTTGTAGGCGCGCTTACTGAACTGCGTTTCACCAGTTCAGCCGAGGCGTCGCCGTTCGACGGCGACGACGGCGAGTTCGTCGTCGAGCGTCACGCGCAGTTCCTCGTCGTCCAGCGGGATGTCCACGCGGACGCGCCACGGGTCGTCGTCGAGGACGGTGGTCCGGTCGCCGACGCACCACTCGAACGTCCAGTGCGGACTGTCCCGCAGGTCGACGCCGTGAGTCGCGTGGAAGCCGACGACGTCGGACTGGTCGAGGAGGCTGAGGCCGACGGGCGATCGGATGCGGTGGTCGCACTGCTCGCAGCGGTGGACCGAACAGGCGGCCACGTCGAGCGGTCCCGTCTCCTGCGACAGCGTCGTTCCCATTCGTCCGCCGCACTCCGGGCAGACGCCGTCCGCGGCGAGGCAGTGCAGGTGCCGGACGCGCTGGTCGAACGCGTGCGCGACTTCCTCGTCCGACCGGTCGGTGAGTCCGCCCGGCGGGAACGGCGCGTGCGCGTGCAGACGGCCGCAGTCCCGACAGCCGACGGAGATGTGTTCGTCGAGGTACGAGGCGGTGAGCGTGCCGCCGCAGTCGGCGCACTCGCCCGGCACCTCGAACGGTTCGACCGTCGGGTTCTCGTTGAAACTCCCCGAGAGGACGGCGCGGACCACCTTCTCGCCCGCGTGCCTGAACTCGTAGCCGTCGTCGGTCTTCGCGACGAACTGGCCGGTGAGTTTGCCGAGGTGGTAGTTGAACTGCGCGCTGTCGCGCATCCCGACCCGACGGCGGAGGTCCGAGAACGTCACCGGACGCTCCGGCGACCGCCAGAGGGCTTCGAGGATGGCGAGGCGCGTCTCGTTGCCGACGACGGCGAACGCCTCCGCGGGGGCGAGACAGTCCACACAGTCCGTGAGGAGTCCCTCGTCGCCCGCGTCTGTTTCGCTCATACCCTCCGATACCGGGTTCCGACGGCAAAAAGCCACGCACAAATTCGTTTAACTGGAATTAGGCGCTAAGTCCCCTTCCTCAAGGAGCAACGCAGGGAGCGAAGCGACTGAGTAGCGCAGTAGGGAGGGGATACAGCGCCGTCATCGTCTCACAAACACTCCGCGACGACTGGCCCACAGGCCCACGCAATCGCAACTCTTAGTTGTGTACTTTGTGTATAGTGTGTTGTGGCGACCCGCAAAAACATCTCCATCCGTGACGACCAAGAGGAGTGGATTCAGGACAACCACCTGAACCTCTCCTCGTTCGTCCAAGAGAAACTGGACGAACTCATCGAGGAACGAGAGTCATAGATGCACTACAACTACAAGTATCGACTCGACCCACCAGAAGCCCTCACCGAGACGCTTCTGCACCACATCGATACTTGTAGACAACTCTACAACCACGTCCTCTACAAACTCAACGAGGCAGACGACATTCCCGCCCGCTACGAGGTGCAGGGACGACTTCCCGACCTCAAATCGTGGTGGGACGACCTCGGAGACGTTCACTCGAAGGTATTGCAGATGGTCGTCAAGCGCGTCTACGACAACCTCTCCACGCTCAAAGCACAGAAGGAGAACGGACGCGCCGTGGGAATGCTTAAGTGGAAACCACCTCGGGAGTATCGGTCGCTCACCTACAACCAATCCGGCTTCGAACTCAAGAATACGAGTGGTCGGCCTGTCCTGTGGTTGAGCAAAATCGGTGAGATTCCGATTCACCTCCACCGAGAGATTCCCGAGAACGCGACCATCAAACAGGTCACGGTCAAGCGAGAACCCACGGGCAAATGGTTCGCCACGTTCGGTCTCGACGTGGACGAAGCCCCACCCGAGAAACCGGAGACGCCCGAGAAGGTCGTTGGCATCGACCTGGGGATTCTCAAGTACGCCCACGACACCGACGGATATGCTATCGAGAGTCCCGACTTCAGTGAGGAACGCGAGCGACTCGAATGCGCCCAACATAGCCTCTCGCGGAAGGAACACGGCTCGAACAATTGGGAGAAACAACGCAAGGTTGTGGCCGAACGCCACGCCGAGTTGAAGCGAAAGCGCCGTGACTTCCTGCACAAACTGTCGTCATATTATGCCCGCGAGTACGACCTTGTTGCGGTCGAGGACTTGGACGCGAAGGGATTGGTCGAACTACCGGGCAACTCTCGGAACCGGGCCGGAGCCTCGTGGGGGACGTTCCTCCGAATGCTCGAATACAAGTGCGAACGCAAAGGAACGCACTTTATCGCTGTGAACCCGCGAGGAACGACCAAAGAATGCGCGTCGTGCGGAACGGAGACGGACAAACCACTGTGGGTTCGTGACCATTCCTGTCCCGCCTGCGGGTTTGAGGCGGACAGGGACGCGAACGCGGCGTGGAACATCCTTTCTCGCGGTATCAACGATGTAGGAGTGGTTCACTCCGAATCAACGCCTGTGGAGACTGCGCTCCCTGTGGATACCTCGGTATCTGCAAAGCGCGTCGTGAAAACAGGAAGCCCCACCCTCAAGGAGCGAACGGCGTCAGTCGTGAGCGAGTAGGGTGGGGTAGTTCACGCACGACCGCAGCGGTCGGGTGACGGCGTCGATTCGGTGTCCGCGACGCGCACCCTTCAAGACACTCCAGTCCTAACGTCCGGTGAGATGAAAATCCGACAGAACATCCGGCACTTCGCCGCCAAGAAGGCGCTGACGATGCCGGTCGTCGGGGACATCGCCACGGAGAAACTGGTGGACCTGCACGTCCGCGTGTTCGGCGAGAAGGCCGACCCGGCCCACCGCGAGGAACGCGAACCGCACATGGAGGCGTTCTTCGACCTCACGTTCGATACGTACGTGGCGGCGTTGGAATCCGGCTTCTCCGAGGCCGAGGCCCGCGAGATAACGCATATCCAGGCGAACTTCGACTTCTACAACCACGGCTGGACGGAGATGATGGAGTTCCCCGCCGACGAACTGGAGGACCACTACGAACGATACGAGGAGTTCTTCCGGCGGTACGACATCGACATCGCCGACCCCCTCGGCGACTTCCGCACCCGCGAGGTGCCCGAGGCGCCGTCGACGCCCGAGAAACTCGACGACCCCGAACACCCCCACGCGGTGGGCGGGTTCGCGGACGACGTCTACGTCGAGAACGAGGCCGGCGAAGTCGTGGTCGGCGGACAGGAGGAACCCGAAGACGTCGACGTGAACGCCGCGCCCGGCGTGCAGGACGCCGACGTGGACGAGAGCGAAGCGTAGTCGCGCGAACGGCCCTTTCTTGTCGCGGCGCGACCGCTGGCGTCGTCGGCGACCGGTCGGACCGGGTCGCCGGAACGGCCTCGGAGCGAATCGAGTGAACCGGCGGAGCGGCCGCCGGCGCACCGACTGCCCGTCCGTCACTCCGAGAGCGTCCCGTCGCTCGCGGGCGGCGCAGCCATCTCTATCCGGCCGTCGCCGCCGACGACCACTCGCAGTCCCGCGTACCGGAACTGGACGGACAGCGCGGGCGGCCCCGACGACACCAGTGCGTCCAGCGCGTCCGGGTCGACGCAGTCGGCGAGTATCGGGAGATTTCGCGGGTCCCGATTCGTCCGGCGCGCGACTTCGTTCACGACGCGGACGCCGACTGGTTCCGACGACCGGTTCGTCCGTTGGTTCTCCAGTTGTGTCACCTCCAGTTTGCTAGTAGCACTCAGCATCGGTCAATAGCGCGTACGATTCTCGATTTCGGAGAAGTCTACTCGCGAGGGCGGGCGAACCGAGGGCGAACGCGTCCCCACCTCAGTCGTCCGCCGCCGGTGCCGCGCGCGCCGTGTCCACCACGCCCTCGGTCCACGTCCCCCGGAGGAACCAGAGGCCGGCGACGACGGCGCTTGCGACGTTCGAGAACGCGATGGCGTACCAGATGCCGGTCACGCCGAGGCCCGTCCACTCGACGAGGGCGTAGGCGGGCGGGATGCGGAGCACCCACAGCGAGAGCAAGGAGAACGCCATGGCGGTCCGGGTCGAACCGCTCCCGCGGAACCCGCCCGAGACGACCCGGAAGACGCCGAGGAAGGCGAACGCGGGCGCGATGATGCGGAGGTAGTCCACGCCGATGGCGACGACGTTCGGTTCGCCCGGGATGAACACCGCGACGATGGGTTCGGCGAAGAGGGTGCCCACGACGCTGACGACGGCGAGAGCGCCCGCGATGAGGCCGACGCCGAGGAACACCGCGCGCTTCGCGCGGTCGGCTTTGCCCGCGCCGAGGTTCTGCCCGACGGCGGTTTCGACGCCCTGTTGGAGGCCGATGGCCGGCAGGAACACCAGCGAGTTGAGTCGGTTGCCGATACCGAACGCGGCGACGGCCGCGGAGGTGTCGACGCCGGCCGCCGTCGCGCCCGCGTAGGCGACGAGTGCCGTCAGGGCCGTCACGCCGAGGGCGCGCGTGGACTGCTCGATGCTCGTCGGAGCGCCGATGCGCACTATCTTCCGCACCGTCTCGACCTTCAGGAGGAGGTCCTCCGTCGAGAGGTGGATGCCCACCCGTCCGGAGAAGAGCAGACCGAACCCGACGAGAGCGCCGACGCCGCGGGAGAACACCGTCGCGACGGCGGCGCCCTGCACGCCCATGCCGGCGAACCCGGTCAGGCCGTACAGCGTCGACTGGAGGTCGGCCAGTCCGAGCACGCCGAACAGGGGGTTGCCCTGGAACCCGAGGATGAGGAACGGGTCGATGACGACGTTCAGCACGACGCCGAACGCCATCAGGTACATCGGCGTGCGCGTGTCGCCCCACCCGCGTAGAAGCGCCTGAAAGATGAAGAAGCCGAACATGAAGTAGACGCCGAGGAAGATGGTCCGCGTGTACGACACCGACAGCGCGTGGACCTCGGTGCCGGGGGTCGTGCCGATGAGGGGCAGGAGCACCGGCGCGACGAGGTAGCCCACGGCGGAGAAGACGACGGAGAGCAGGGTGACGAAGGCGATGGTCTGCCCCGCGACGTGGTCCACCCGGTCGTCGTTGCCCGCGCCCTTGTTCTGGGCGACCAGCACGGTGCCCGCGACGGTGAACCCGCCGCCGATGGATATCATGAGGAAGACGATGGGCCACGAGAACGAGAGCGCCGAGACGGCGTTCTCGCCGACGCGGCCGACCCAGAACGTGTCCGCGAGGTTGTAGCCCACCTGCATCAACTGCGAGAGGACGATGGGGAGCGAGAGGACGAGGAGCGGTTTCAGCATGCCCCCTTCGGTGAGGGTCACGTCGCGCGAACTCACCGCCCGTCACCTCCGTCCGCGACCAGCGAGGAGAGGACGAACTCGTCGAGTGCGGCCGCCACCTCCCCGGGGGCGTCGTCGTCGCCCAGCGTCACGCGTTCGCTCCGCGCGCCGTCGAGTGCGTCGACGAGGAGTCGGGCCGTCCGGTCGGCGTCCACGTCGCGGAACGCTCCCGTCTCGACGCCGTCGCGGATGACGTCCGCGATGCGGGCCCGGATGACGCCCATGTTCGTCCGCAACTGCTCGCGATAGGCGTCCTCGTACGGGGCCTGCATCCGGACTTCGAGGATGGCGAGGCCGAATCGGTCGTACTCCGCGTCCTCGGTCCCACCGTCGTCCGCCGCGTCGGTCCCGCCGTCGCCCACGTCGCTCTCGACCGACTCGTCCTCTGGCAGCATCCGGGCCACGAGGCCGCGAAGTCGCTCTTCGGGGTCCTCGTCCTCGGTGTCCTCGAACTTCTCCTCGAACCGTTCGAGGAGGTATCGGAGGAACGCCACCAGCAGGTCGCGCTTCGTGTCGTAGTGGTAGTGGAGGAGAGAGGAACTCACGTCCGCCTCGTCCGCGATGTTCTGCATCGTCAGCCGGGCGAACCCGCGGGCGCAGAGCGCCCGATAGGTCGCCTCCATCACCGTCTCGTGCACGTCGGGGGGTGCCGACGCGTCCGTCCGTTCGGTCACTAACTGACTAGTCAGTCAGTCGCGGTAGAAAGGGTTTCGGTTCGTAGGCACCTGTCGGCTAACGAGAACGAACGTTCGTGAGAGACGGGGGCCGTCTCAGTCGTCCGCGACGGCGGACTCGACCGCCGGTGCGCGCCGTCGCTTCTCGGCGATGCGGTCGGCACACTCGTATCCCGCGACGATGCCGCCGTTCAGCGACCGTTCGGGGTACTGCGCCGCGGAGGCCATCCCCGCGTAGTAGACGCCGTCGGCCACGTCGTCGCCGAGGTCGTACGGCACCACCAGGTCGAGGTAGCCGCGTTCGTAGATGGGGCCCGCGCGGGGGTTGCGCGCGACGCGGAACTCCTCGACCGCCGCGCGGTCGAAGTCGGGGAACATCCGCGCGATCTCGTCGAACCACACGTCCGCCACCTCGTCGTCGTCCATCTGCCAGAGGTCCTCGTGGGGGCCCTGGACGTAACTGGCGACGTACAGGAGGTGGTCGCCGCCGTAGCGTTCCCGGGGGACGAAGTTCGTGTGCTCGATGAGCGACCCGAACGGGGCGTCGTGGGCGACGTTGAGCCAGTAGGTGTCCATCAGCGACTCCGACATCGTGGCGAGACCGCAGACGGCGCCCTGGAACTCGATGTCGCACTCGTGGCCGGTCAGGTCCTCGAGGACGTTCGGCATCGCCGCGACGACCACGTCGTCCACCTCGTGCGTCGCGGTTCCGTCCGCCGTCTCCACGGTGAGCGAATCGACCGACTCGCCGTCGGTCGCCAACTCCGTCACGCGCGCGTCCGTCGTGATGTTCTCGCGGCCGACGGCGTCCACGAGGGCGTCCAAGAGGGGCCGGAACCCGCCGTCGAAGTAGCCGAGAATCTCGCCGCGCAGGAGGTCCCGTTCCCCGCGGAAGCGGACGCGTCCGAGGAACCACGCGGCCGAGACGTCCTCCTTTCGGTCGCCGAACTTCCCGTCCAAGAGCGGGTCGACGAAGTTGTCGTAGACGCTCTGCGTCGTGTGTTCGACCACGAAGTCGCGGATGGGGACGTGTTCGTACTCGCTCAGGTCGTCGTAGGCGTCGAAGTCGGGGCGGCCGCCGCGCACGTCGATGCCCTGCGTGAGCATCCCGAGGCGGAACTTGTCGTAGAGGCTCATGTGCGGGTAGGCGGCTATCTGCCACGCGGTGTCAAGGGGGTGGACGGTGCCGTCCACGTAGTAGGCGTTCTTGCCGACGCGCCACTCCAGTCGGTCGCCGAGGCCCAGTTCCTGAGCGAGTTCGACGATGGTCTCCTCGGACTTCGAGAGGTGGTGGTAGAACTTCTCGATGTCGTCGCCGGCCGTCTCGTAGACGGCGGCCAGACCGCCCACGTCGTCCGTGGCTTCGAACACCTGCACGTCGTAGCCGTGTTGTCGCAACCGATACGCCGCAGCGAGTCCCGCGATTCCGCCACCGACGACGCCTATCATGGGTCGGGCTAAGCGGGCCCGTGGAAAATCCGTTTCGCTCGTTCGCAGAAGGAGGATTTATCGCACACGAGCGGAGAGAGATACATATACGGGGATGGACGGGTCAGTAAGTTGGCAGTTCGTCGCGTACGCACCACCGTTGTTGGTCGCCGCAGCGGTCCTGTTCGGACTCTCGCTGTACCTCGCCGGGCGGCACGACGTCCGAGAGCGGTTGCCGGAGGCGAACGTCGCCGCCCTCCTCCTCGGCGCGGCGGCCGTCTGGATTGGCGCGTACGGACTCGAACTGCTCCGCACGGATTACGCGACCAAGGTGCTTCTGAACCGCGTCGCGTACTTCGGGAGCGCGACGCTGCCGGTGCTCTGGTACGAGTACGTCCGCATCCACGTCGGCGGCGCGGAGGCCATCTCCCGGCGCAGACGGCTCGCCCTCTGGGCCGTCCCGGCCGTGACGCTCGCGTTGGTGCTCACGAACGGGTGGCACTCGCTGGTCTGGCAGCGGGTCTACCTGAACGACGCGATGGGCTTCGTCTCGCTCGTCAACGAACACGGGCCGGCGTTCTACGCGTTCTTCCTGTACGCCTACGGGGTCATCTTCGTCGGCATGGCCCGTCTCGTCGCCGTCGCACGCGATACGAGCGGCACCCGGCAGACGCAGGAGGTGACGCTGCTCGTCGGGGCCGCACTCCCGGCCGTCGGCGGCGCGATATACGCCGCCCCGTGGAACCCGTTCCCGCAGGTGAACCTCCCGGCAGTCGCGTTCGCGGCGGCCGCCGGCACAGTCGCGTGGAGCGTCGTCCGGCACGGGCTGTTCACCGTCGTCCCCGTCGGTTGGCGAGCGGTCGTCGAACAGCTCGACGAGGCGGCCATCGTCGTCGACGAGGCGGGACGCGTCCTCGCGTACAACCCCGCCGCGGAGGCGTACATGTCTCGGGACCCGGTGGCGACGTACGGCGCGGACGGCCGGGACGTGCTGCATCCGACCGTCGCCACCGCGGCGTGGCCGTCGGACGGTGGCGAAACGGCGACCGACGGCGGGGGGACAGTCGACGGCGGGACGGTCACCACCCGGAGCCTCGAACGAGTCGGCGAGGGCGTCCGGCACGTCGAGATACGGCGCTCGCCGCTCCGGGAGCGCGGCCGGCGGACGGGGTCCGTCGTCGTCGTCCGCGACGTGACCGACCGGCGCCGCCGGGAGATGCGTCTGCAGGCGCAGAACGAGCGACTCGACAAGTTCGCCTCGGTGGTGAGCCACGACCTGCGGAACCCGCTCAGCGTCGCCCGCGGCTACGCCGAGTTGGCCCGAGAGACGGGCGACGACGAACACTTCGAGCGAATCGACGAGGCGCACGACCGCATCGAACGAATCGTCAGCGACCTCCTCGTCCTCGCCCGCGAGGGCGACGTTCTGGGCGAGACGGAGACGGTGGTGCTGTCCGCCGCGGCCGAGTCGGCGTGGCAGTCCGTCGACGTCGGCGGCGACGCCGAGAGCGACGACGGGACGCCGACGCTGGTCGTCTCGGACGAGGCGACGTTCGAGGCCGACCCGGACCGGCTTCGACACCTGTTCGAGAACCTCTTTCGGAACGCCGTCGAGCACGGCTCTCGACGTGCCTCCGGTCGCTCTGCTCCCGGAGACAGCGTGGAGCACGGCTCCACGAGCAGCCGGCCAGCGGCCGACGACGCCGTCGAGCACGGGTCCGCGAGCGACGCGACGGCGCCCGACGGCCTCACCGTCGAAGTCGGGGCGCTCCCCGACGGCGGGTTCTACGTTCAGGACGACGGACCCGGAATCCCGGGGTCGGACCGCGAACACGTCTTCGAGCGGGGCTTCAGCACCGACGAGGGGACGGGACTGGGGTTGGCCATCGTCGACGAGATAGCCAGCGCACACGGCTGGGAGTCGAGGGTCGCCGAGTCCGCCGCGGGCGGCGCACGCTTCGAGTTCGCGCCCGTGAGCGAGTGACGAACGGCTGAACGGCGAGTTCTCCGCTTCGCTACCTTTTTATTCGCAGTTGGGGAAAAAAACGCCATGCGAACGGTTAGGGCACCCGCGACGAGTGCGAACCTCGGGAGCGGCTTCGACGTCTTCGGCGTCGCCCTCGACCGACCTGCGGACGTGATTCGAGTCGAACGCGCCTCGCGAACGACCATCGACGTGACGGGCGTCGGCAGTCAGTACATCCCCGAAGACCCGGAGAAGAACGTCGTCGGCGCCGTCGCGGAGGCGCTGGACGCCCCGGCGCACATCGAGATAGACAAGGGCGTCAGACCGTCGTCGGGGCTCGGGTCCTCGGCGGCGAGTGCCGCCGGCGCCGCCCTCGCGCTGAACGCCCTGTACGGTCGCGGCCTCTCGCGGACGGAGTTGGTGCCCGTCGCCGCCGAGGGCGAGGCCGTCGTCTCCGGCGAGGCGCACGTCGACAACGTCGCGCCCGCCCTCCTCGGCGGCTTCACCGTCGCCCGCGAGGACGAGGTGACCACCGTGGAGGCGGACATCGCGCTGGTCGCCTGCCTGCCGGAGATAGCCGTCTCGACGCGCGACGCCCGCAGAGTCGTCCCCTCGCACGCCGACATGGAGGACGTCGTCCACACCGTCGGATCGGCGGCGACGCTCACCGTCGGGATGTGCCGGTCGGACCCCGAACTCGTCGGCCGCGGGATGGACGAACGACTCGTCACGCCCGCCCGGTCGGAACTCATCACCGGCTACGGGGGCGTCCGGTCGGCGGCACTCGACGCCGGCGCGACGGGCGTCACCGTCTCCGGCGCCGGCCCGTCCGTCCTCGCCGCCTGCTACCCCGACGACCGACGCCGCGTCGCCGCCGCGATGATAGACGGCTTCGAGGACGCCGGCGTGGAGGCGCGCGCGTACCAGACGCGCGTCAGCGACGGCGCGACCCTGTTCTGAGCCCCGGACGACCGCGGATGCACACGGCCAGTCGGTCGATTCAGCCTCCGTGGCTGCCGCTAGCGTGGTTCGAGACAACACGTCTTCGAGCAGATATTTCACGCCGACCGGCGTAGTTTCGGCTGTATGAAACGAGCACTCGTCGTCGTCACGCCCGGGAACCGCGGGCGTCGCCTCCTCCGCGAAGCGGGAGCGTACGCCGAAGGCACAGACACCGAACTCGTCCTCCTCACCGTCGTTCCGGAGGAGGAGTTCGAGGAGAAACGCCGAGCGGTCGCCGAAATCGGCTCCTCGGACGCCGTCTACACCCTCGAACAGGCCGAGGAGTCGGCCGAACGCGAGGCGACAACCGTCGCCGACGACGCGTTGGCGGGACTCGACGTCTCCTACCACGCCGTCGGCACCATCGGCCGCGAGGCCGACGCCATCCTCGACGTGGCCGACTCCGAGGACGCGGAGCACGTCTTCCTCGGCAGTCGCCGCCGGTCGCCCGCCGGGAAGGCCCTGTTCGGCGACGTGGCGCAGACCGTCCTCTTAGAGTTCGACGGTCCCGTGACGCTCCTGATGGGCGAAGACGTGGACGAGACGCCCGGCACCGACGCCGTCGCGTAGTCGTCGACGACCGCCAGACGGTGATTTTTCGACGACCGACCGCCGCGACGCGCAGCGTCTTCGAACGGCAGTGAATCGAACGAGAGCAAGTCGAACGACGGCGAGTTAAACGGGAGCGAGTCGAACGACGGCGAGAGAACGAGCGTCCGGAAGCGACTCAGACGCCGCGGCCCTGCAGTTTCTCCTCGTCGGGCAGCGTGGCGTTCGCCTCGCCCTTCATCCCCGCGCCGAGGTTCGAGGAGATTTCGGCGAGTCGCTCGGGGTCGTCCCAGTTGTTGACCGCCTCGACGACGGCCTCGCCCATCTCCTCGGGGTTCTCGGCGCCGAAGATGCCGGACCCGACGAAGATGCCGTCGCAGCCGTGGTGCATCATCAGGGCGGCGTCGGCGGGCGTGGCGATGCCGCCGGCGGCGAAGTTGACGACGGGCAGGCGGCCCATCTCGGCCGTCTCGTGGACGAGTTCGGCGGGCGCTTCGTGTTCGCGGGCCCACTTCTCGCGCTCCTCGAACGTCTTCCCTTCGATTTCGCGGATTGCGCCCTTGATGTTGCGCTGGTGGTGGACGGCCTGGTTCACGTCGCCCGTGCCGGCCTCGCCCTTCGTGCGAATCATCGCCGCGCCCTCGTCGATGCGGCGGAGCGCCTCCTGCAGGTTGCGGGCGCCGCAGACGAACGGCGCGGTGAAGTCGCGCTTGTCGATGTGGTAGCGGTCGTCGGCGGGCGTCAGCACCTCGCTCTCGTCGACCATGTCCACGCCGATGGCCTCCAGAATCTGCGCCTCCTTCGTGTGTCCGATGCGGGACTTGCCCATCACCGGGATGGAGACGGAGTCGATAATCTCCGACACGTCGGCGGGGTCGGCCATCCGGGCCACGCCGCCGCGCTTGCGGATGTCCGCCGGGACGGCTTCGAGCGCCATCACCGCGACTGCGCCGGCCTCCTCGGCGATTCGCGCCTGCTCGGCGTCGACGACGTCCATAATGACGCCGCCCTTCTGCATCTGCGCGAAGCCGCGCTTGACGAGTTCCGTCCCGCGACGGAGTTCCTCTAGATCAGTCTCCTCGGGCATGTCCTGAGGTTACGGTCGGACCCACTTAAGCCCAACCAGTGCGCGGTCGAACGTCAGTCGCGCCGGACGTCGCAGCCGAGGTCCGAAAGCGCCGCGAGCGCCGACTCCGCGTCGTCCTCGGCGACGAGGACGTGGTCCGTGGAGTACGCCGACAGGACGAACACCGCCACGTCGCGTTCGGCGAGCGCCGACGCCACCGCGGCGAGAAACCCGACCAACTCGAAGGGGAGGACGACGTCGAACGTCAGGAGCGTCCACCCGGGGTTCGTCCGGGTGACCGCTCGCTCGTCCACTCGCGCCTCGGGGACGACGTGGGTCCGCTCCCGTCCGTCGTCTACCGTCGCGAACGCACCGGGCACGTCGCCGTCGGCGGTGACCACGGCGTACGTGTCGGGCGCGACGACGACGGGACAGCCTTCGAGGACGGACGAGGGGTCCATGCGTCCCGTCGGCGAGCGACGACGATAGCGCTACGAATCCGGACGTCGAGCGCCCCGAGCGGCGGTTCCGCGCGACTGCGGCGCGGACGCCGGGGACGCACCGATGCAAGCGCGGTGACGCATCGGTGCGAAACTCGGGGGATGTGCCCACCCCCGACGGAACCGCCACCGATTTGTATCGGTCGGACTTCCCCCACACATGGCACCGTCCACCGGTCTCCGACGCCTCGCGGACGGCGACGGACTCCCGCCCGCGGACCGACTGCCGTGGTGGCTCTCGCCGCTCCCCGAGTGGCTGGAGAACGTCGGTCTCAACCTCGTCTGGGTCGTCGTCGCGATAAACCTCCTCGGGACGGCGTTCGGCTTCTGGTACTACGGCTTTCACCCGATTCCGCTGTCCGACCCGTTGATAACGTGGCAGTTCGCCGCCGAACCGGTCGTCATGTGGCCGTTCGTCCCCGACAGTCCCATCGCGACGCTGTTCATCGCCGCCGCCTTCGGCCTCTGGAAACTCGGTCGGACGAACGAGTACGTGAACGCGCTGGCGTTCTTCGGCTGCTGGAAGCTCGGCCTGTGGACGCCGTTCGTCCTCGCGACGTTCTCGGAGGCGTTTCTGGAGATAAATCCGCTCCCGATGTACCTGTTCCTGTTCTTCAGCCACCTCGCGATGGTCGTCGAGGCGTTCGTCATTCACCGCATCTCGGACTTCCCGGTGCGCGCCGTCGCCGTCGCCGTGGTCTGGTACGGCTTCAACGACGTGGTGGACTACTTCTATCCCATCGTCGGCGACCCCCACCACACGTCGCTCCCCCTCGCGGACGCCGCCCCGTTCGCCGGCAGCACCGTCCTCCAGATAGCCGCCGCGGGCGCCGTCGTCCTGACGCTGGTGGCGACGTTCACGTCGCTCGCGACGCGCGTGAAGAAGTTGGAGTCGGGGTCGCTGCGGCCGTAGCGCCCGGCGTCGGGGCCGGCAGTCGGGTCTCGGAAGTCGCCCGCGGCCCTAGAAAGTGGGGTGGTACACTGATACCCCCGGACGTTCAACGTCCATCGATGAGTGACCTCTACGACGCCGTCGCCGACCTCCCGTTGCGAATCGGCGACACGGCGCGGACGCGACGCGACAGAGACACCTCCAGCGGATTCCGTCGCGCGACGACGACGTTCCACCTCCGCGGGGACGGCGTCGCCGGCCACGGCGAGGACGTCTCCTACGACACCGACGACCACGACGCCCTCGAGAGCGCACCGGCGTTCGACCTCGGCGGCGAGTACGGGTCGTTCGACGCCTTCTCGGACCGCCTCGACGAACTCGACCTGTTTCCGACGGCCGCCCCCGCACGCGAGTCGGCCGAGCACTACCGCCGGTGGGCGCTCGAATCCGCGGGGTTGGACCTCGCGCTGAAGCAGAACGACCTGTCGCTCTCTGAGGCGGTGGGGCGAACGCCCAGTCCGCTTCGGTTCGTCGTCTCCACGCGCCTCGGCGACCCGCCGACGACCGACCGGGTGGACGGCCTCCTCGACGCCTACCCCGGCACGGAGTTCAAACTCGACCCGACGGTCGACTGGACCGACGAACTGGTCGACTCGCTGGCCGCCACCGAGTCGGTCCGCATCGTCGACCTGAAGGGCCACTACGAGGGGACCGAGGTGGACCAGGACCCGGACCCCGCCCTGTACGAGCGGATTCTGTCCGGCTTTCCCGACGCGGTCGTCGAAGACCCGGCGCTGACCGACGAGACCCGGCCCCTGTTCGACGGCGAGGAGGACCGCGTCTCGTGGGACGCGCCGATAACGGGCGTCGAGTCGGTCCGAGACCTCCCCTTCGAACCGTCGTGGCTGAACGTCAAGCCGTCGCGGTTCGGCACCGTCGAGTCGCTGTTCGAGACCATCGAGTACGCCGAGGAACGCGACGTGTCGCTGTACGGCGGCGGCCAGTTCGAACTCGACGTCGGGCGCGACCACGTCCAACTGCTCGCCGCCGTCTTCTACCCCGACGGCCCGAACGACGTCGCGCCGGGCGCGTACAACGACCCCGACGTGGCGACGGACCTGCCGACGAGTCCGCTCGACGCGCCGTCGAACACCGTCGGACTCGCGTGGGAGTGAGGTGAGCGGGTCGGGACGGACGCGTGTCGACGGCGGTGGGTCTCTGTCGACCGACCGCACCCCCTGCCCCCTCGACGCGGCGTCTCACGTCTCGTTCTCCAGCCGTCGAACGCGAATCGCGAGTGCGAGAAACGTGCCGAGAACCGTCAGACAGACGGCCGCGGCGGCGGCGACGTCGTGCGCGCGGACGGAGTGGTCGCCGGCGCCGGCGAGTCTGGGACCGAAGTACGTGTGGTGGTAGTCCCCGACGAGGGGGAGGAAGTAATCGACGACGTCGTTGAAGCTGAACCAGACCGCGGGGACGGCGACGGACGGGACGGTGAACTCGGCGTACCGGTGGACGACGAACGCCTGAAGCCCCATCCCGAGGTGGCTGACGAGGAGGAACCACTGGTAGGGGTCGCCGGTCGCGAACACGTCGTTGACGGCGACTTGGACCACGACCACCCAGAACCCGTACTTCAGGTTCCCCACGAACGCCAGCGCGTGAATCCAGTTCCGGTCCCGGCCGACCTTCCACGACACCAGACTCGCGACCATGAACAGCGTCACCAGCGGGCTGTCCGGAACCGCGGGCCAGATGACGGGCCGGCTGTTCGCGAGCTGAAACCGGTAGTGCCAGAACCCGAACGCGGTGCCCGCGAGGTTGACCGCGACGAGCACCCACGCGAGGCGGAGGGCTATCGATTCGACCGGGTCGGGAAGCGGCGAGAGGTACGCCGGGAGGTCGTCTGCGGGGGGAATCCGAGCCATCGCGGCTACCCTCTTTCGAGGGCGGTCACTCGGGCGTTTCGCTCCGGCCGCCGGGACGTTCGCGAGTCGATGGACCGAACGTTCGCTCTCGGCGGTCGTTTCGGCGACGCGGTTCGCCGGGGAAGCGCGTTCCGTACGGCCGACCCACCTCGTGCGGGCGGGCCGTCTCGTGCGGCCGGGCCGCTCAGTTCCCCGTGCGCGAGAGTTCGTCGGCGTCGGCGCCGGCGTGCGACCGGACCCACAGTTCGCCGATGCGCGACAGGCGGGTTCGGTAGGACTTGCCGTGTTCCTCCTGTTCGATGTAGCCCTTGCCGCCGGGACCCAGCCTGTCGACGTTGTAGATGACCTTCGAGCGGAAGGAGTCGGTGTACTCCTCGTTCATGTCGCGGGCGAGCGTCTCGGCCAACTCGGAGACGGACTCGAACTCGCCGTACTCGCCCAACTCGAACAGGATTATCTCCTCGAACGGCTTCACGCTGGAGAAGGAGGCGACGGGGAGTTCGACGATGTGTTCGCCGCCGATGCGCTTGGCGCCGATGGTCGTCCCGCGTTCGTCGAACTCCTCCAGCAGGTCGGACGCCGAGTCGAACCGCTCGCGGACCCTCTCGTCGGCGACGTCGTCGCCGTCGAGCATGTCGCCCAACAGGTCCCGGGCCGCCCGAACCTCCTCTGCGAGTTCGGTCTCCAGGTACTTCTCGGGAGCCGTGTAGTAGGTGTGGATTCGCTCTCTGTCCTCCTGCCGTTCGACCATCACCGAGTGGGCGGCGGTGGCGAACGCGAACGAGACGGGCCGCGGCATCGCCGAGACGTTCACCCACACCTCGCTGTCGTCGGCCTTGTCCAACTCGGTGTTGATGAGGTGGTACGCCTGTTCGAAGGCGGCGTCGTAGTCGTACACGTCCTCGACGACGACGCGTTCGGTCTCCGCGCCGAGGAGGTTGCGGAAGTCCTTCTCCAGTTTGGTCGAGAGGTTCCGGGAGTACTCGACGTTCGCCTCCGACCCCACCGCCCCCTCCAGTAAGATGACGTGGTCGACGTCCAACTGGTCGCGGATGAGCGGCGCGATGAGTCGGTCGTAATCGAACCCGACGGGGACGACGTGCGTCTGCATACCTGGTAGTTGCCGTCGGAGGTTAAAAATGGACAGAGACGGCTCGGCGGGCGGTGACGCCGAGCGGTCCGTCCCGCCTACGCCCGCCGCCGCCACGTCGGCGCGTCAGCGAGCGTCGGCACCGCCGCGTCGAGGTCCATCCGCGCCGCGCCGTAGAACCGCTCTCGTCCCACCGGCGTGCGGAGGCGGACGACGTCGGTGTGCGTCGTCACGCGGTACAGGGCGAGCGTCCACGACGACCCGGTGTGCTCCCACTCGCCGCGGAGGGTGGCGTCGTCGTCGCCGACGACGCGCGACCCGAGTTCCCAGCTCAACCGACTCGGACAGTCCACCTCGAACGGGACCACGGCGGGGAGCGTCGCGCCGTCGCAGCCCTCGCGAGAGACGTGTGTGGCCATACCACGTGTCGCGTGGTCTGTGTATAAAAAAGATAATCGTTCGCTCGCGTCACTCGAAGGCGGTCAGGTCGAAGTGCCGCCCGCCGCGGAGGTAGTCGACGCCGACGAACAGCAACGGCAGGCCAGAGACGGCGGTGACGGCCGAGAGGAACGCGTCTTCCGCCCCGCCGCCGAGCATGCGCGTCGCGTTCAGGACCATCCCGACGCCGAGGGCGACGTCGGCGACGCCGGCGAAGGCGTACCACGGCACGTCCCGGCCACCGACGGGCACCGACGCCCGGAGGCCGGCGACGGCGAACCCGAACCCGGCGACGAAGAAACAGCCGAGGAGGACGGCGGTGAGGATGGTGTGCGGCGGGCTGAGGACGGCGAACGCGACGGACCCGGGGAGGAAGACGGCGGCGGGGACGAGGAGGAGGGCGCGGCGGTTCACACCGGACGCTCGGCCGACGACGGGGTAAAGCCACCGTCTGCGCGGACTGTCGTGTTTCGTGGTGCCAACGCACATGCAGGCTTCACGACCTGTCGGGCGACCGGCGCGGTGTGACGGCGTTCAAGACGTACAATCGGCGGTACCCCGAGGCGTTCCCCGACTTGGAGTAGGAGGTTCGGGACGTGGTGGCCGGCGAGGACAGAGTAGCGTTCCACGCGCGGATGTGTGGGGCGTTGGAGGGGGAGTTCCGGGGATTCGACCCGACGGGCGAGTCGTTCGAAGCGGAAGGAATCGTCATCGCCCGCGTCGAGGACGGGAAGACCGCCGAGCGGTGGGCGAGTTACGACGCCCTCGGGATGCTGCGGCAACTCGGCCTGTCGGACGGGGCCACCGAGTGAACGGAGCGGACGCTCAGAGGCCGGCGAGGACCTCGTCGGTCGTCGCCACGTCGGCGAACTCACCGTAGAGGTGGGTCAGGGCCGTCCGGTGCATCGTCTCGGCCGAGTACGTCTCGCCGTCCGGTCCCTCGCGTTCGAACGTCGCCGTGGCGTCGGAGACGACGGTGGGTTCGAAGCCGAGGTTCTCGGCCATCCGCGTCGTCGTCGAGACGCAGTGGTCGGTGGTGAGGCCGACGAGGACGACGCGTTCGCAGCCGTTCTCGCGGAGCCACGACTCCAACTCGGTGCCGACGAACCCCGAGTTGACCCGCTTCGTGAACACCGTCTCGCCGTCGCGCGGTTCGGTCTCGGGCTTCCACGCGAACCCCGGACTGTCCCCTCGCAGGGGGGAGTCCGGTTCCGTGGAGTCGTGTCTGACGTGAGCCAACGGGAGGTCACGCTCCCGCCACGCGTCAAGGAGGCGGGCCGCGTTGGACTCGGCGTCGGGGGTGCTCCGGTCGCCGTACGCCGGGTCGTCCAGCCCCGTCTGCAGGTCGACGAGGACGAGGGCTGTTCGGTCGGCGTCGAACGCGGCGTCAGTCATCGGCGGTCCTCGGCGCGGGTTCGGTCCGGGGCGGGGCGGCCTTCGGGTGGTCGCGCGTGACGACGATGGGGCACTCGTCGGGCGAGTCGTCGGGGTCCTCGCGGAACAGGTACTGCGGCCACTCGCGGTCCGATTCGACCCCCCAGTCGCCCAGGTCGGCGTGCGGGCAGACGCCGTCGTACTCCTCCATGCGGGCCTGGATGGTCTCGCGCGCCTGCCGACCGGCCTCGGTGTCGGCGGTGATGCCGTCGAACAGCGACCGGGGTTGGAACGTTATCTCCAGTCCGACCGGGCAGTACCTGCTCTTGCGCTCCTCGTAGAACGGCGCGCGACACGTCGGGAACATCGGTTCGCCGCCGAAGCAGAACTCCCAGTGGGGGTCGTCGGGGTCCGTCGGGATGTCCGCCGGCCACGGTTCCGGGTCGTGGACGTGGAGGAACTGCAGGAGGTGCCACAGCGTCTCGTGGTAGTCGCCTTCGGTGAACTCGCGGTCCGGCGGCCGGAAGAACGTCACGAACGACGCCCTGCCCGGTCGGTCGCGGTAGACGTCCAGATACTCCAAGAGCGCGTCGCGGAAGGCCAAGAGCGCGTCCTTGTCTGTCGTCGACGGCACCGCGGTGTAGAGCGGTTCGCCGTCGCGGACGGACTGTGCGCCGAAGTGGCAGGGGAACGGCGTGCCGTTCCGTTCGCCCAGAACCGCGTCGGTGAACGTCTCGAAGTGTCGGACGACCCAGTCGGGCATCGCTCCGGACTCGACCCGTTCGGCCATCGTCTCCTGGTCGACGACCGCCTGCACGCCCGGTTCGTTCATACGAACACGTTCGACCGAACCGGCATGAGCGCTTCGGAAGTGAGAGAATCGGTAGGTGCGCGAATCGACAGTTATCGGGCCTCGAAACCGCTCGGACGGCGTCCGTTCGCCCGAACGGCTGTCGGAATCTCGAACGGGCGGTCGGTCAGTCGGCGCGACTGCCGACGGCGAACGTCCCGGCGTCCTCGCCCGCGGCCGCGGGGGTCAGGTAGGAGACGCCGACGGTGAGGGCGAGCGAGAGCGCCATCCCCCACAGCGCGAAGTCCCAGCCGAAGTACGTCGCGCCGAACAGCGTCGTCCCGCCGACGGTGACCTCCGGGAGGAAGACGTGCAGGAGGTAGAACGCCTGCCCCCCGCCGACGCCCGCGAACATGCCGGACCGGGTCGTCTTCGGCCAGTAGAGCGCCACCATGACGGGCAGCGCCAGTTGCGCGAAGCCGCCGAACGCGGTGTCGCCCACCTCGATGAGCGTCCCCGGTCGGAACAGGCTGGCGACGAACGACAGCGTGGCGAAGGCGGCGACGCCGAGGCGAGCGACCCAGCCCTCGCGTTCGTCGGAGGCGGTCGGGTTCAGGAACGGCCGGTAGAGGTCGCGCGTGAGGTACGACGACCCCGAGAGCAGCATCGAGTCCGAGGAGGACATCATGGCCGCCATCGCCCCCGCGACGACGAGGGCGGCGAACCAGACGGGCGTGTACTCGTTCAGGAGTGCGGGGACGACGTTCGACCCCTCCGCCACCTGCACCCCCAGTCCGGCGGCCCACGACCCGAGCAGGAACGCGGGGACGAACAGGAGGAGTACGAGGACGGGCCAGAGCGCGAACGACCGCTTCAGCACCCGGTCGTCCTTCGCGACGAAGAACCGCTGGTTTATCTGCGGGAACATGATGACGCCGAAGGCGATGGTGACGGCGGTGGATATCATCCACTCCGGCGAGTAGAGGCCGCCGCCGAGCGCGAGGAACTCGGGCGTGTTGTCGGCCATCGAGGCGGAGATGGTCGAGAGGCCGCCCGCCGAGGTGACGACCCACGCGACGGCCACCCAGACGATAGAGAGCATGAACAGCCCCTGAATCGTGTCCGTCCACGCGACGCCGCGGAGGCCCGCGAGGACGACGTAGATTATCATGAACACTGTGATGAGGGCGGCGCCGGCCCAGTAGGGAACGATGCCCTCGGTCAGGCCGACGATGGCCTCACCCGCGCCCATCTGCTGGAGCATCACGTAGGGGAACAGCCAGAAGATGCTGACGCCGGCGACGAGGGCGCGGAGGCGCTTGGACCCGAAGCGGTCGCCGAGCATCTCCCCGAGGGTGACGTAGCCTCGGTTGCGGCCGATGAGCCACTGGCGGTAGCCGACGGCGTACCAGAGGATGGCGAACAGGACGCCGTCCATCAGCCCCATCACGAGAATCCACTCGGGGCCGGCCGAGTAGGCGAGGTTGGGGCCCCCGAAGAACGTGAACGCCGAGAGCAGCGTCGCGAACGTCGTGAACAGCAGTACGACGGTGCCGAGCGACCGACTGGCGAGGTAGTAGTCCTCGGCGTCCCGACTCGTCAGGCGGTAGGCCACGACGCCGACGGCGAGCGAGACGACGAGGTAGACGCCGACGACGCCCAGTTGGACGAGGAGGTCGGAGGTGGCCATCGGTCACACCCCCCGGTCGACGTCCATCCCTCTGTCCCACGCGCCGCGCGTGAACAGGTAGAACGCCACCGACGCCAGCAGCATCCAGCCGACGTGCCACCACAACCACACCGGGAGTCCCGCCCACGTCGTCGCGTCGCGCCACAGGAACCACGGGATGGCGAACGTCACCAGTACGGCGAACACCGCAATCCACAGGTAATCGGTCCTCGGTCGAGTCATCTGGCGTCTCTAGTCCCCCGAAACAAGTAAACATTGTTGTTTCTAATTCGGATAGGAGTTCCGAAGAATATTGTTCTTCAGTAGTCGAAGTTGGGTGGCGGCGGTCAACCAACGCGTCGGAACGGGCGGGCGAGGGGGTTCCCCGGCGACGCGGCGGGTCGTCGGCGAGCAGAGTTCGGCCGACTCCGGGGGCGTCACCGGCGCGACGACGACGAACGTCGAAACAACTACGAGTACGATAGTTATTTGCCTCCAGCAGTCCTTATATAAGGCCGTCACCGACCGATTCGTGACACTATCACCGACATCATCTCACCACCCGAGAGGGGTGCTTCATCAATGGACGATACAGCAAAATATCTCATTCACGCCGCGATTACTGCGGACGGCGTCGTCGAACGTTCGGACGTCGTCGGCGCAATCTTCGGGCAGACGGAAGGTCTGCTCGGCGACGACTTGGACCTGCGGGACCTCCAACAATCGTCGAAAGTCGGCCGCATCGACGTACAGATAGAGAGCGAGAACGGGCAGTCGTTCGGGAACGTCACCATCGCCAGCAGTCTGGACAAGGTGAAGACGGCCATCCTCGCCGCCTCGCTGGAGACCATCACGCGCGTCGGACCGTGTCAGTCCGACGTTCGCGTCACGGACATCGAGGACGTGCGCGAGGCGAAACGCCGCGAGGTGGTCGACAGGGCGAAAGAACTGCTGTCGACCTCGTTCGACGACAGCGTCATGACCTCCTCGGAGATTCTCGAGGAGGTCAAAGAGAGCGTCCGCGTCGAGGACATCACCGAGTACGAGGGCCTGCCCGCGGGCCCGCGCGTCCTCGACTCCGACGCCATCATCGTCGTCGAGGGGCGCGCGGACGTGTTGACGCTCCTCCGCTACGGCATCAAGAACGCCATCGCCGTCGAGGGGACGAACGTTCCGGACCCCGTCGCCGACCTGACGCAGGACCGCACGGTCACGGCGTTCCTCGACGGCGACCGGGGCGGCGAACTCATCCTGCGCGAACTCGTGCAGGTGGGCGACGTGGACTACGTGGCGTTCGCGCCCGACGGGCGGTCCGTCGAGGACCTGCAGCGTCACGAGGTCATGTCCGCCCTGCGGAGCAAGGTCGCACTGGAGATGCTCCCGGCCGAGGGGAGCGTCCGCGAGGCCGCTACCGACGGAACCGTCGCCGACGCCGGCGGTGACCCGTCGGACCCTCCTCGGGAGTCGCCGACGACTGAGTCGGCGACTCCACCCTCCGAGACGGGGGCGAACGAGGACCGCATCGACCGAAACCCGAGCGTCACCGTCGAACGACTGGACGACGCCGCGGCGACGACGAACGCGTCCGCCGACGCGGACGCGGCGCCGCCGGAGCGTCAGACGACGGACGAGGGAGGGGCGACCGGCACCGAGACCGACGCCAGCGCCGACTCCGCCGACGCGTCGGGCGTCGGGGCCGGCGTGGCGAGCGTCGTCAGCGAGACGGCCGACTCCCCGTCGGCGTCGACCGAGACGGACGACGGCGGCGACGAGACGGCGGACGCGGCGACCGACGCAGACGAGGGAACGGCCGGCGCGGAATCGACCGCGGCGGCGGAGTCGGTCGAAGACGCGGCGTCTGCCGCGGACGGGGAGACCGACGCGGCGGCGGCCGCCGAGGCCGACCGACCGGCCCCGAAGTCGCTCCGTGAGCACGTCCGAGAGGTCGTCCGCGGCGGGACGGGCGCCGTCCGGTTCCTCGACGCCGACTTCGCGACGACGGACGAACGCGACGCCGCCGAGGCGTTCGACGCCATCCGTGACGCGGAGACGCCGCCGGACACCGTCGTCCTCGACGGGACGTTCGACCAGCGTCTCGCCGACGTGTCGGCGCAACGCGGCGTGGGTCGCGCCGTCGCCGCCACCACCGGCGACTTCGTGAAGAAGCCGGTGAGCGTCCGCGTCCTCACCGCAGACCAACTGTTCGAGACCGACGAGTAGCCGACGCCGGCGGCCCACGGGGACCGAGAGCCCGGTGCGGCGCACTCAGTCGACGGGTCGGGCGTACGCCACCCCGTCGCCGGCGTCGAAGTGGTCCGGTAGCCGACCCGTCTTCTCGAAGCCGACCGACTCGTACAGCGACCGCGCCGCGTCGTTGCCCGCGGCGACGGTCACGGTCATTCGCGACCCCCGCGGACGGGCGTCGAACAGCGTCTCCAGCAACTCCCGGGCGCGGCCCTCGCGTCGGGCGTCGGGATGGACGACGAGTTCGGCGACGTGACACCGGTCGCCGGACTCGACGGCGAGGAGGTAGCCGACCGGCCGGTTCCGGGCGTCGGTGGAGACGAACACGGTTCCGACCGCGTCGGCCGCCGCGAGGAGGTCCGGGGCCGGTTCCGCGAGGTACGACTGGAGGCGCGAGAGCGTCTCGGCGTCGGCGGGGCGGGCGCGGCGGACGGGCGTCACGCGACGAAGGCGAACGCCACGCCCGTGCTGACGACGGCCCCGACGAGGGTCGCGGTGAAGTTCACCGCCTCGTTGCCCACGCGAGAGCCCTCGACGGTGGCTCCGAGGAGGCTGTCGACGGTCATCCCGGCGAGTCCGCCGAGGAGGACGAGGACGGCGCCGAGCAGTCCCGTCACGTCCGTCATCAGGGCGGCCGCGACGGCGGCGACGATACCCGCGCCCACGAGGCCCGCGAGTTCGCCCTGCCACGTCACGCCGCCGTCGGTTCCGGGTTCGACCCGTTCGAGCGTCGTGATGAGCCGCGGGTTGTCGTACAGGCCGCCGACCTCCGAGGAGAGCGTGTCGCTCAGCGCGGCCGCCATCGACCCCGCGAAGGCGAACTGGAACAGCGTCCCGTCCAGCGTGACGTGCGCGCTGGCGGCGAAGCCGACGACCGAGACGAGGGCGACGGCGGCGTTGCCGAACACGTTCGAGGTGCCGCGCGCGCCTTCGTTCTCCTCGGCGACGCCGCGAGCGAGTTTCTCGTCGTAGCGGAACTTCGTCGAGAGCGCACCGATGGCGAAGAACGACATCAGGACCGCGAACCAGCCGAAGCCGCCGAAGACGATGACGAGGAGGCTGAGGAGGACGCCCGACAGCATGCCCGTGACCGACGCCGCCTTCAGGGCGTAGGAGATGAGTCCGAAGGCGACGGTGAGCGCGAGCGCCGCGGCGATCTCCACGGCGGTTATCGGTCCGGACAGCGCGGCGAACGACCACAGGAGCAGTCCCGTCGAGAGCATCACCAGCGGGTCGTCGCGCTCGAACAGCAGTTCGCGGAACAGCGCCGCGACGATGGCCCCGGCGGTGGCGAGGAAGACGAACAGCGGGTACGCGGGCGAGAGCGGCGTCACCGCCGCGACGCCGGCCTGCCCGGCGACGCCGCCGAGGAACCCGCCGAGGACGAACCCGGAGGTGCCGACGAACGGGTCGTCGGAGGCGGTGGCGACGACCTGTTTGCCGAGGTTGCCGTACGAGAGGACGAGCACCGTGGCGACGAACAGCGAGACGGGCATGTCCACGGCGGCGACGAGGATGGCGAGACCGGCCGCCGCGAGGGCGAAGCCGGCGAGGCCGTTCAGCCGGCCGTCCTGGTGGTCGCCGGGGCGGGCGAACACCTCGAACAGGGGGCCGTCGGTGACGACGAACGCCGCGAGGAGGGCGACGGCCGCGAAGGGGGCGAACGCCGCCACGTCCAGTACCGGCGCGGCGAGCGCTAACGTCCCCACGAGGGCGAATCCGCCCGCCCGACGGAGCCTCGGTTGCACACAGTCGGATATCGCAGACTCGCACTTAACCCTCCCGACATTGACTATCGCGTCGGACGGGCGGACGGACGCCGACTGACGCCGACGGACGGGCGTTCGCGCCCACGCCGCGAATCGGTGCCGTTTAGCGGCGGGAGGACGCTCTCCGTGGTGTGGGACTGTACGACGGCTACCTCGCCCTTCGACTCCGCCGCCACGAAGCCGACCCGCCGGCGCACGTCGCGGTGGTCATCACGGAACGTGACCTCCTCGAACAGGGGGCCTACGAGACGCTGGAGGACTTCCTCCAGTGGGCGTTCGAGTTCGGCGCCGAACGCGTCACCGTCTCGGTGAGCGTCCTCGACGAGGCTGTCGTCCCGACGCTGGAACGCGAACTCCGCGACGTCGAGTCGCCACGCCCCGTCGCCGTCCGCGGCCCCGGCGACAGGGAACGCGCCGACGAACCGGTGCAGGTGAGCATCGGCCTCGGCGGCAAGCGCGAGTTCGCCGACGTCGTCCGCGACATCGCCGACGACGTGGAGTCTGGCGACCTCTCGCCCGAGGACGTCGCCGCCGAACACGTCGAGGAGCGACTCGTCTTCCCCGACGAACCCGACCTGCTCATCAAGACCGGCGCGGAGCGTCTCTCGGACTTCATGATCTGGCAGTCCGTCTACTCGGAACTCTACTTCACCGACGTGAACTGGCGGGACTTCCGCAAGCGCGACTACCTGCGCGCGGTCCTCGACTTCCAGAACCGACAGCGGCGGTTCGGCCGATAGGCCGAATCTCGTCGGATTCGGTCCGCCCGCCGGCCGCGAACGCCGGCGAGCGCTCCCAGACGTTTGTGCTGGCCGCGGCGAAACTGGACGGCATGGTTCCTCCGCCCACCGACGGGCCTCCCGGGGTTGGAGACGACGTCGCGACGACGGGGACGGGGCTCTCGAGACTCGTGGACGTTCAGAACCGGCAGTTCAAGGCCGTCTCCTGCACCCGGTGCGGGTACACGGAGTTCTACCGGACCGGCGGGTCGGACGCGCTCCTCGACCTGTTCTTGGGCTGAGACGCCGCCGGACTCGGCGGCCTGTCGGGCCCCGTCTCGACTCGGCTCAGTCCGCCGCTTCGGCGTCGCCCTGCCGTTCCAACTCGGCGACGACTTCCTCGGCCCCGGCCGAGGGCAACTTCTCCCGGAGGCGACTCGCGACAGTCTTGGCCTCCGCGAGTTCCGTCTCGGCCGCGGAGCGGACGAGCGCCACCGCTCGCTCCGTTCGGGTGCGCTGCCACGACTTCTCGCGGGACTCGTACGTGCGGAGGCCACGGAGGAAGTCGACCTTCGAGAACTCGGGCCAGTAGGGGGCACAGAAGTAGACGGCCGCCTCGTTGCCGTTGGCGTGCCACGGGAGGAAGTTCGAGGTTCGCTCGTCGCCGCCCGTCCTGATGATGAGGTCCACGTCGCGGGCGGGTTGCCGGCAGAGTCGCTCGTCCACCTCGTCGACGGTGACGTCGTCGGGCGAGAGCGCTCCCGACTCCACGTCGCGGGCCACGTCGCGGACGGCGCCGAGCAGTTCGGCCCGGCCCCCGTAGGCGAGGGCGATGTTGAGCCGGAAGTTGTCGTAGTCGCTCGTCCGGTCCTCGGCGTAGTCGACGGCGTCGCGGAGGCGCGGTGGGAGGCGTTCCGTCTCGCCGATGGCGCAGATGCGGACGCCGGACTCGTGGACTCTGTCGGCGTCGGCGAACTCGTACAGTTTGTCCTCCATCAGGTCGAACAGGGGGTCGAGTTCCTCCTGCGGGCGGTCGAAGTTCTCCGTCGAGAACGCGTACAGCGTCAGTTCCTCGACGCCGGACTCGTCGCACCAGTCCAGCACCCGTTCGCTCGTCTTCGCGCCCTTCTTGTGACCGTCCGGGGCGTCGTCGCCGTGGCTACGGGCGTAGCGTCGGTTGCCGTCCTGAATGATGGCCACGTGTTCGGGACTGCTACCGAGTTCACGGCGCAGCATCCGCTCGTAGGCGCCGTTGAACTGCCGACGAAGCCACTCTCTCATTGGAGGTGAAACCGCACCGAGACGTATGATTCTTTTCGTTCTCGCAGCACGTCCGGGCGAGTCCGACGTTCTGCGAGTAGAGACAGTCCTTCTGAGACGATTGTTCGTGGCGGACGAACTCCGCCGGCGAACCGTCACCCGTTTATCTCTCGTCGGCTATCGTCCACGTATGAGCGAGACCGTAGACGATGACCTCTACAAGCGCACGCTTGCACTCCTCGAACCCGGCGACATCGAACTCGTCGGGGCCATCGTCCACACCGACCTCTCCGGGCAGGAGGACCTGGAGATGCAGGAACTCACCGTCGAGATAAACGAGGTCATCTCGGACCACGCCGAGAAGGGCGAGACGTACATCTACGCCGGGAACGACACGCCCGACTTCTCGTCGAACCAGTTTCAGGGCCTCACCATCGACGACGAGTCGTTCGTCTGGGAGTGCCAGCAACTCCTCCGCGGCGGGACGTTCGACCTCGTGTTCTACTACGAGGCGGGCGTCGAACAGGAGGCACTCGCGGCCGACCTGGACGCCCTCGACCACGTCGAACGCGTGACGCAGGTCCCGTAGGCGCGGTTCGGACGGTCCGCACGTGACGCGACGCCGGCGGCGGTTCGTCCATAGCTAACCGCACATTTTCACCCCCGTCCGCACTCGTTTCGAGTAGTGACCGACTCGAATCGAGCGCCCGAACCCCCGGCTTCGAGACGCTTATCCTCGCGCACACCTGAGGGGAAACCATGAGCAGGGCCGACGTCGATAGAGCCGAGTTGACGACGCTCGACCGGGCCATCGTCAACGCCTTTCAGGGCGGATTTCCGGTGGTCGAACGGCCGTTCGAACCGGCCGCGGCGGCGCTTCGCGAACGCGGCGTCGAGGTGACCGCGGACGAACTCCTCGAACGGGTCCGCCACCTCGACGACGAGGGCGTGTTGACCCGCTTCGGCGCACTCGTCAACGCCGAGGAGATAGGCGGGACGGCGACGCTGGTCGCCATGCACGCCCCCGAGGACCGGTTCGACGAGGTGGCCGAGCAGGTGAACGCCCACCGCGAGGTTGCGCACAACTACGAACGCGAACACCCGCACCTCAACATGTGGTTCGTCGTCAGCGTCGCCGACGAGGACCGCGTGGCGGAGGTGCTCTCCGAGATAGAGTCGGAGACGGGCCAACCGACGTACAACCTCCCCAAGCGCGACGAGTTCCGCGTCGAGGCGAAGTTCATGCTCGACGGGCCGGTGCCCGACGGCGACGTGGACCTGTCGGACCTCGGACCGGCGGTCGAACCCGAGGACCGCCGGACGCTGACGCCGGCCGAACGCGACCTCGTGTTGGAGATACAGGGCGGCCTGCCCGTCTCGGCCACGCCGTACGCCGACGTGGCGGACGCACTCGACGCCGACACCGATTGGGTCGTCCGGACGATAAAGCGGTTCGACGTCGAGGGGAAGGTCCGTCGCGTCGGCGTCATCCCGAACCACTACGCCCTCGGCTACACCGAGAACGGCATGACCGTCTGGAACGTCCCCGACGACGTGGTGCAGGACGTGGGGCCCGCCGTCGCCTCGCTGGACTTCGTGACGCACTGCTATCGGCGGCCGCGGCACGAGGGCGTCTGGCCGTACAACTTCTTCGCGATGACGCACGGCCGGACCGAGGCGGAGAGCCGAGAGCGAATCGAACAGGTGCGCGACGTGATGTCCGAGTACTGGGACGTGGGCGACCGCACGACCGACGACGAACAGGGCGACTGGGACACCCTGTTCTCGACGCGCATCCTGAAGAAGACCGGAATCAGGATGGCCGAACGGGCCGACGCGAACACGGAGTAATCACGAGATGGTGGGGAACAGCACGGACGGCGAGGGGGACAGGACGGAGACGGACGACCGCAGCACAGAGACGGACGAACGCGAGTCGAATCCGGAGGCCGAAACCGAGTGATACCGCTGTACCACGACTTCACGGACGAACGCGTCCTCGTCTTCGGCGGCGGCCCCGTCGGCGCGCGGAAGGCCCGGCGGTTCGCCGCGGAGGCCGCGGTGACCGTCGTCAGTCCCGACTTCGAGGCCGCGGACTACGGCGACGCCGAACTGGTCCGCGCGGCACCGTCGCCCGCGGAGGTGCGAGACTGGGTCGACCGCGTCGAACCGTCGCTGGTGGTCGCCGCGACGGACGACGACGCGGTGAACGACGTCGCCGCCGACGCCGCGCGTGCCGTCGGCGCACTCGTGAACCGCGCGGACCGAAGCGACGCGGACGCGGACGACGACGGCGAACGCGGCGACGACGAACACGGCGAGAGCGGCGGCGAGGGACACCCGGACCGAAGGGCGCGCGACGTCGTCGTCCCCGCCACCGTCGAAGACGGGGACGTGCGCGTCGCCGTCTCGACGGGCGGGGCGAGTCCGGCGCTGGCGAAGCACCTGCGCGAGCGAATCGAGGCCGACATCACTGGCGCGGGCGCGATGGCCGACCTGACCGGGCGACTCCGCCGAGAACTCCGAGATTCGGACTATACGGCCGCCGAGCGGCGGGACGCGGTCCGCGCCGTCGTGCGGTCGGAACGGGTTTGGAAGGCTTTACGTACGGGGGAATCTAAAGCCCGCCAAGAGGCAGACCGCGTGATACGGAACACAGTCGGAGGTGGACGATGAGGAACGCTGGCGTCATCTCTGGCGTTCGTGTGTCCCACGAACACGCGACCGTCGACGAGATAGCGTCGGCGTCGGACGGGGACGTTCGTTCCGCCGTCGAATCCCTCCTCGCCCGCGACCACGTCTCGGAGGCGTTCGCCCTCCAGACGTGCAACCGCGCCGAAGCCTACGTCGTCACCGAGGCGCAGGCGGCCGGCCGCCGGGCGCTCGCCGACTTCGCTCCCGACGTGCGGGACGGCGCCGTCGTCGAGATGAACCACGAGGAGAGTCTCCGGCACCTGATGCGGGTCGCGGCCGGACTCGAGTCGCTCGTCGTCGGCGAGGACCAGATTCTCGGGCAACTCAAGCGGGCGTTCGAGACGGCCCGCGGCGCGGGCGGCATCGGGCCGATACTGGACGACGCCGTGACGAAGGGCACGCACGTGGGCGAACGCGCACGCACGGAGACGGCGATAAACGAGGGCGCCCTGTCGCTCGGTTCCGCCGCCGTCAGACTCGCCGAGTCGGAGACGCCGCTGGAAGGAGCGACGGCAGTCGTCATCGGCGCGGGCGAGATGGGGACGCTGGCGGCCCAGTCGCTCGCCGCCGCGGGCGTCGAGGACCTCGTCGTCGCCAACCGGACCGTCCCGCACGCCGAACACGTCGCCACCGAAGTCGACGTGCCGGCGCGCGCCCTCTCGCTCGACGCCGTCGAGGAGGCCATCGAGGCGGCGGACGTCGTCATCTCGGCCACCGGGAGTCCCGAGTACGTCCTCTCCTCGGACCACGTCGAGACGAGCGGAGAGACGACGGTCATCGACATCGCCCAACCCCGCGACGTGGACCCGGCCGTCGAGTCGCTCCCGGGCGTGGTCGTCCACGACATCGACGGGCTGGAGGCCGTCACCGAGAAGACGCGCGAACGGCGGCGCGAAGCCGCACAGCAGGTCGAAGCCATGATCGACGACGAGTTCGAACGGCTGTTGGAGTCGTACAAGCAGCGCCGCGCCGACCGAGCCATCAGCGGGATGTACGAGGCCGCAGAGCAGGTCAAACAGCGCGAAGTCGAGACGGCGCTGGCGAAGCTCGACGCGCAGGGCGGGCTGACGGACGAACAGCGGGAGACGGTGGACGCACTCGCTGACGCCCTCGTCGGGCAACTGCTCTCCGCGCCGACGAAGAGCCTCCGCGAGGCCGCCGTCGAGGACGACTGGGACACCATCCAGACGGCGATGACGCTGTTCGACCCCGACTTCGGCGGCGACGAACCGTCGCTGGAGTCGCCGTCGGGGCCGCGAGACGGGATGCCCGACGGCGTCCCCGAAGACGTGCCCGACGACGCCGACGTCCCCCGGCACGTCCTCGAAGGACTCGCCGACGACTGAGGGCGCGCAGACGGCCGACGCGAGACGCCGTCTGGGCGGGGAGAAACGTTATTCGCCCGGCGGACGACATCCCGCCATGGCCGAACTACTCGACGACGACGAGATTCAGACCCGACTCCCCGACGGCTGGGAACGCGACGGCGACGAGATAACGAAGACGTACGAGTTCGATGACTACCTGAAGGGCATCGAGTTCGTCACGAAGGTCGGGGAAGTCGCCGAGGAGGAGTTCCACCACCCCGAGATAATCGTCGGCTACGAGGAGGTAGAGGTCCGTCTCACCAGCCACGAGGAGGGCG
Organism: Halogeometricum rufum; assembly: GCF_900112175.1. Lineage (NCBI taxonomy): Archaea > Methanobacteriati > Methanobacteriota > Halobacteria > Halobacteriales > Haloferacaceae > Halogeometricum > Halogeometricum rufum. The sequence goes on from NZ_FOYT01000002.1 coordinate 754,047, forward strand.
GAATCACGGACAAGGACATCCGCCTGGCCGACCTGTTCGACGACGAGCGATAGCCGTGAACGCCGCGTACGTCTTCCGCGTGCGGTTCCGCCTCGACGCCGCGTCGGGCGTCCGCACCGACCCGCGGACGTTCGAGACGGTGGTCGAAGTCGCCGCCGCCGACCCCGGCGAGAACGACTGGACGTTCTTCCGGGACGCCCTGTGGCGCGGCGAGGTCAACGACGACCGGTACGCCCGCGAACTCGCCGAGGAGTGGCTCTCGGTGCCCGTCGACGCCGTCTCGTTCAGCGAGTTGCGCACCGACGAGGCGTATCTGACGGCGTTGCGGGCCGAGATAGCCGACCACCTCGACCTCTTCAACGCCGACTCCGCGCGCGAAGTGCTCCACAAGTACCTCGGGTCGAGCATCCGGGTCGAAGACGGCGACTGAACACGCGTCGGAGAGGCTGACAGTACCGCCGAAAAGCACATAGCCACCGGGCGCGTACCCTCGCCTCCGATGGTAGCCGACGCGTACGACTTCTGGCTGTTCGACCTCGACGGCACGGTCGTCGACGCCGACTGGTCGTACACCCGCGAGGTGTTCGACCGGGTGGGCGACAGACTCGGCCGCGAGTTCACCGACCGCGAGGCCGAGGTCGTCTGGCACGGCCTCGGCGGCGCGCGCGACCCGCAACTGCGGGCGTGGGGCGTCGACCCCGAGGAGTTCTGGCCCGCGTTCCACGCCGTCGAGGACCCGCAGGCCCGCGCGGAGGCGACCCACCTCCACGACGACGCCGCCGACCTCCTCGCCGCCGTCGCGGACGACCGGCCGGTGGGCGTCGTCACGCACTGTCAACAGTTCCTCGCCGACCCCGTCCTCGACCACCTCGACCTCCGCGACTGGTTCGACGCCGTCGTCTGCTGCACGGAGGAAGTCGGGTGGAAGCCCAACCCCGCGCCCGTCTACCACACGATGAAGGCGCTCGGCATCGACCCCGACGCCGGCGCTCGCGGCGTTCTCGCCGGCGACGGGTCCAGCGACATCGGGGCCGCGTGGAACGCCGGACTCGACGGGATTCACGTCGAGCGTCACACCCCGGAGCGACGCGGCCGGTGCGTCCTCGCGGACGTGCGCGTGGAGACGTTCGACGAGTTACGGAACCGGCGCGTCGCCACCGACGGCGGGTTCGTCGTCGAGTGAAGTGACGCTACTCGTCGCCCGTCGCCGGCAGGTCGCGAATCGCGATGAAGCCGTCGCTGGAGACGGATAGCTCCCACTTCGCGTACGGGAACCGGACCTGTATGTCGTAGCGCGACGACTCCCCCGGCCGCGGTTCGAGCAGTGTCTCCAGCGCCTCCGCGTCCAGCGAGGTGAACAGCGGTTCGGCCTGCATCGCGTCGACGCCGGTGTGCGCCTCCATCACCTGTGCGATGGTCGTCCCGAGTTCCTCGTCCCTCTGCCAGTCGTGGACGCCGATGACCGTCCACGTCCCGTCGGCCGTCTCCGCGGGGAACGCGTCCACCGCTTCCTCCAGCGTGTCGCACGGCCGGTCCTCGACGAGCGTCTCCTCCTCTATCGTCGGCGTCCGGTTCCGCGTCGCGAGTTCGCTCGCCCGTTCGACGACGGCGGCGACGTCGCCGTCGTCGGCTTTCCGGACGTACTCGGAGATGCCGGCTTCCAGCGCGTCGAGTGCGACGGCGTCCCACTCCTTTGCGGTGTAGAAGATGATCGGTATCGACGCGGCGCGCCGGCGCGCGGCGACGATGAAGGCGGTGTCGTCGTCGAGTCTGAGCGAGTCGCTGACGATGCAGTCGACCGACCGGGAGTCGAGGACCTCCAGCCCGTCCTCGGCGTTCGACGCCGTCACCGTCTCGATACCGTCGTCGGCGTGTCGCTCGAAGGAGAGCTCGGAGAGCTCGAGCAAATCCGGGTCGTCGTCGACGTGCAGGACGGTCGCACTTGAATCCATGCGTGTGGGAGTTAGTCCCACCGCACTAAAATTTTCTTGGCAGGTGATGTGTCAGACTGATTGCCTAGTCAGTCCGACTCGTAGCCCGCCAGTCCGTCGAACACGACGGTGTCGGCGAGGAGCGTCGAGAACGCCTCGACGCTCTCCTTGGCCGTTCGGTCGGGGTTCGCGCGGACGCGGACGGACTCCTCGCCGACGGGGACGAACGCCATCCCCAGCGTCTCGGCGGTGGCGCGCAGGCCGAGTCCCGCATCGGCCTTCCCTCGCAGGACGGCGCGCGCCGGACTCTCCGTCGCCTTCGTCGTCAACTCGTAGCCGTCGACGGCCGCGGTCAGGTCGCGTCGCGTCGTCCCCCGGTCCGCCGCGAGTTCCTCGAACGCCGCGTCCAGACTGGCCCGGAGCCCGGCGTTCGCGTCGCGGTTGACGAAGCGCAGGTCGCCAGCGACGAGGTCCGAGAGGCCGGACACGTCCGCGGGGTTGCCCGCGGGGACGACGAGTCCCCACTCGCGCGTCCACCCGCCGAGGTCGACGCTCTCCACGTCGCGGTCGGTGGGGCCGGCGACGACGGCCACGTCGGGCACGCCGCCGCGGAGGCGACGCAGGCCCTCTCGGCTCCCGACCGGGAGGTACCGCGGCGCGTCGAGTCGGTCGAGGAGGCGCGACAGGGCGGGGTCGTCCTCGCCGACGCCGAGGAGGGTCGGCGCGCGCACGTCCGGCGAGAACAGGCGCACTTCGACGGACTCGCCCGCCGCGAGGTACTCGGTGTCGGGGTGAACTTCGACCACGCCGTCGGCCTCGACCAGCGACGTGGTCGCGCCGCTTCCCTTGTCCACCGGGTACACGAGCGTCTCGCCGGCCTCGTCTTCGAGGAGGCCGACGGGCATGAGGCGCAGTCGCCCCTCGCCGTAGCGTTCGCGGGCGGCCATCGTCCCGGTGACCGTGGCCGTCCGCGGTTCCGGCAGGCCGGCCGCGCGGCGAATCGCGGGCGCGACGAACGTCTGGAAGATGGTCAGCGCGGAGACGGGGTAGCCCGGCAGGCCGACGTAGGCGGAGGCGGAACCGGGGGCTTCGTCCTCGCCGTCGCCGTTCTCGCCGTCGCCGTCCTCGCCGTCGCCGTTCTCGCCGTCACCGTCCTCGCCGTCGCCGTTCTCGCCGTCACCGTCCTCGCCGTCGCCGTTCTCGCCGCCGAGGGTGCCGACGAGCATCGGCTTGCCCGGCTTGACCGCGACGCCGTGCAGGAGGAGTTCGCCGCGCGACTCGATGACGCGGTAGATGACGTCGACGGCGGAGGCGGAGGTGGACCCCGAGGACAGCACCAGGTCGCACTCCTCGGCCGCCTCCACGAGGATGCGCTCCATCTCCTCGTAGTCGTCGCCCGCGTGGGGGTACAGCACCACCTCGCCGCCGGCCTCCTCGACGCCGGTGGCGACGGTGTAGCTGTTCACGTCGTAGATCTGACCGGCGTCGCTGTTCAGCGGGTCGCCCGGCCGGACGAGTTCGTCGCCGGTGGAGATTATACCGACCGTCGGCTTCCCGCGGACGGGCACCTCGTCCACGCCGAGCGCGGAGAGCAGGCCGATTTCGCGGGGCGTGAGGTACGTGCCGGGGCCGAGTGCGCGCGCCCCGGCGGCCACGTCCGCGCCGGCGAGCATCACGCTGTCGCCGGGCGCGACGGCGTCGCGGACGACGAGGGTGCCGTCCCGTTCCTCCGTCCGTTCGACGATGACGACGGCGTCCGCGCCGTCGGGCATCACCGCGCCCGTGGAAATCTCGGCCGCCTCGCCGTCGCCGACGACGACGTCCGGTTCGCTCCCGGCGTGGACCTCGCCGACGAGTTCGAGTTCCTCGGGGGACGCCTCGCCCGCGCCGAACGTGTCCCGGGCGCGGACGGCGTAGCCGTCCATGCTCGCTCTGTCGAACCCGGGCACGTCCATCTCGGCGTCGATTCGCTCGGCGAGGACGCGCCCGCGGGACTCCCTGAGCGGGACCGTCTCGGGGGCCGGCGACAGGTCGAGGTTCGCGATGGCCGCGTGGGCGTCCTCGGGGTCGGCCAGGTCGCGGAACTCCTTTCGGGTCACGCGAACCACCCCGTGGCGAGGGTGACGCCGTCGGTCGCACGCTCGGCCGCGACGCGGCCGAGAGGCCGTCCGACGGAAGTCACGCCGACCACTCCCAGCCCTCGACGGTCACGGCGTCGCCCTCGTCGTAGCCCTCCCGCCCCTCGGGGACGACGACCCACCCGTCGGCGAGTGCGACCGACGAGAGGACGCCCGACCCGGAGGCGCGGGTCGGTTCGGCGGTGCGTTCACCGGACTCGTCGGCCTCGCCGAGTCGGACCCGCGCGAACGTCCGCACGCCGGGTTCGCTCGGAATCTTCCGCGTCAGACGCGCCTCCACGCTCGGGTACGGTCGGTCGTCGAGGTGGCCGACGCGCTTCAGCACGGGGCGGAGGAACTGCACGGCGTTGACGATGCAGGCGACGGGGTACCCCGGCAGCATCACGACGGGCGTCTCCTCCACGACGCCGAGAGCGACCGGGTGCCCGGGTTTGAGGGCGACGCCGTGGACCAGCACTTCGCCGAGTTCGTCGACGACTTCGGGAATCAAATCGCGTTCGCCGACCGAGGACCCGCCCGTCGTCACGACCACGTCCTTCGTCAGGTCGCGTTGGACGGCCGCGCGGAGGGCCGCGGGGTCGTCGGTGACCACGTCTCGATACGTCGCCACGCCGCCCCAGCGTTCGACCAGTCGGGAGACGGTCAGGCCGTTCGTCTCGACGATTTCGCCCGGCCCGGGGTCCGACTGGACGAGTTCCTCGCCCGTCGGAATCACGCCCACCGTCGGCCGTTCGTACACCGACACCTCGTCGCGACCGACGGACTTCAGGAGGCCGAGGTCCGAGGGCCGGAGTTCGTGGCCGGCGTCGAACAGGGCCTGTCCCTCGGACACGTCCTCGCCGGCGTCGCCGACGTTCTCGCCCTCGGTGACGGCGTCGAACACCTCCAACTCCGCTCCGACCTCCTCGGCGTGTTCGACCATCACCACCGCGTCAGCGCCCGGCGGGAGTTCGCTGCCGGTGTGGACGCGGACGGCCGCGCCCGGTTCGACGGCGGCGTCGGGGTCGGACTCCGCCTCCGCGACGGCGACGCGGAGGGTCGAGGGCGACCGGTCCGACGCGCCGAACGTGTCCGCGGCGCGGACGGCCCACCCGTCCATCGCCGCGCGGTCGTAGTTCGGAACCGGATTCGGCGCGGTGACCGACTCCGCCAGGGGGCGGCCGTCGGCCCGGCCGATGGGAAGCGTCTCCGTCCGGTCGTGCGGTGTCGCCGCCGCGAGGAGCGTCCGGCGCGCCTCGGCGACCCGCGTCCGCTCTTTGAACCCGGCGGTCTGCCGGTCGTGCGCGTTCGTCATGGCGGATGGTTGGCCGGCGGAGAGTAAAAGGCTCCGCGCGTCGGCCGCGGCGAGTGTCGGGGCCGAGGCCGACACCTGCGGTCGGACGCGGCGACTGGTCGGCCGTCGGACCACAAGGCTTACCCGTCCGCTGGCGGCCGACCGCGGCCTTTTTCGACCCGGCATCCGTACCAACGAGTATGTCTGCATTGCGGGACGCGCTTCAGGAACTTCCGGACGCGGTGTTCGCCGACCTGCTGGAATCCGACGACGCGTACCTCCTCGTGTTGGACCTCCCGGGCGTGACCGCCGAAACCGCGGAACTCCACGTCGAGAAGGGCCGCCTCGTCATCGAGGCGCGCCGCGACAAACAACTGCCGACGGAGTTCCGGTACGTCCGCGAGGACCGCTCTCTGTTCCTCGACGCCGAGATTCCGCTCCCGCCGGACGCGACGGGCGCCGGCGCCGACAGCGAGATGGACCGCGGCGTCCTCACCATCCGCCTGCCGAAACGCGACGCCGCCCCCGAACGGACCATCCCCATCTCCAGTGCCGACGACACCGAGGCCTGACCGCGCGGTGAGGTGGTGACGCTGGTCAATCTACGTTCGTACTGGCGGTTTCTGGTCGTCGTCTACCAGTTCTTCCCGCTGATAGTCGCGTACGCGCGCGACCGTCGCAAGTACCTGCTGTTCGGCGGCCGTCGGACCGTCACGACCGAGATGCAGGCCGAGCGAGCGCAGATACTGCTGGACTCGCTGTTGACGCTCGGCCCGACGTTCATCAAACTCGGCCAACTGCTGTCGACGCGGCCCGACATCCTGCCGCCGCAGTACATCGAGGTGCTGTCGAGTCTGCAGGACGACGTGCCGCCCGCGCCGTGGTCCGACGCGAAGCAGGTGCTGGAGGAGGAACTCGGCCCCATCGACGAGGCGTTCGCGTCGTTCGACGACGACCCGATAAGCGGCGCGAGTCTCGGTCAGGTCTACACCGCCCGGTACGACGGCGAGGACGTGGCGGTGAAGGTTCGCCGCCCCGGCATCGAATCGCTCGTGGAGGCCGACCTGCGCGTCGTCCGGTGGTCGCTGCCGATACTGATGCGGTTCATCGGACAGGGCAGGGCGTTCTCGCTGGAGAACCTCGCCGACGAGTTCGCCAAGACCATCCGACAGGAGATGGACTACGGCCGGGAACGGCGCATCCTCGAACAGATTCGGTCGAACTTCGAGGGCGACCGGACCATCCGCATCCCGGACCCCGTCGAGGAGCGGTCGGGACCGCGCGTGCTGACGATGGAGTACCTCCCCGGGACGAAGATAAACGACGTGGCGGCCATCGACGAGATGGGCGTCGACCGGACGGAGTTGGCGACGCGCCTCCAGCGCATCTACCTCCAGATGATAATCGACGACGGCGTCTTCCACGCCGACCCCCACCCCGGCAACCTCGCCGTGGACGAGGAGGGGCGCATCATCTTCTACGACTTCGGCATGTCCGGGCGCGTCGACCCGTTCATCCAGGACAAAATCGTGGACTTCTACGTCGCCGTCGCCAACCAGAACATCGACGGCATCCTCGACGCCCTCGTGGAGATGGGGACGCTGTCGCCCGAGGCGGACCGGCAGGTGATGGGCGACGTGATGGAACTGGCCATCGCCGACGCCCGCGGCGAGGACATCGAGCAGTACCGCGTCCAGCAGATAATCGAACAGGTCGAGTCCACCATCTACGAGTTCCCGCTTCGACTGCCGCGGAACCTCGCACTCGTCCTCCGGGTGGCCACCGTCGTCGAGGGCGTCTGCGTCACCCTCGACCCCGAGTTCGACTTCATCTCCGTCGCCACCGACTACCTCCGCGAGGAGGGCTACTACGAGGAGACGGCGAAGGAACTCGTCGCCGACGCGGGGCGACAGATGCAACGGACGACGGAGGCCCTGTTCACGGTGCCGCCGAAACTGGACCGCGTCCTCGACAGGGTCGAACGCGAGAACCTGACCGTCAACGTCCGCCTCGAGGACAAGAACGACGTGCTGGACAAACTGGCCCGCCGCCTCGTCTACGGCATACTCCTCTCCGTCGGGGCCCTCTCGACGGCCATCCTCTACGCGTTCGACCAGACCAGCGTCGTCCCCGCCGCCGTCGCCGCGGCGTTGACGGTACCCGTCGTCGTCCAACTCTACCGGTCGTTCCGCAAGAAGCGCGGCCTCCGGACGACGCCGCAGTTCACCCGGCAGAGCATGCGTCAGCGTCGCGGCGAGGACTGAACCGACCTCGCCCCGGCGGCGATTCTCAAACGTGAGTTTTTGAAGCGGACGTTTATTGCGGATGACGAGACACCTTCCCACCGATGACTCGCTGGCGGGTCGTGGTGGCGGGATTCGCCCTCGCGGCGTGCAGCGAAGCGTTCGTCTTCCTCCTGACCGGTCGGGTGACGCTCGTCGGCGGCCTGGCCGGGAGCGCGTTCGCGGGCTACCTGGTCGGACCGGACGCCGCCGACGGCGCGTGGCACGGCCTCTTGTCCGCGCTCACGTGGGGTATCGTCCTCATCCCGGGCCTCGTCGCCCTCGCCGTCGTCGGCGGCGGTACGCTCCCCTTCCCGTTCGAGTACCTCGTCCCACTGTTCGACACGCCCGGCGAGGCGACGACGGGAATTCTGCTCTGCGTGACGCTACCCAACGTCGCGGCGGGCGTCCTCGGGAGTTACTCGCGCGGACGCGACGCCCGCGAGGACGACGGGGGCGACGGCGTGGACGGCTGGTTGGACGCCGACACCGACGAGGCCTGACTGCGACGGCCTACGCGCGGTCCGCGTCGCTCCGCGGCCGGGCGGCCGGTTCGCTCGCGTCGTCGCGGGCGAGTTCGTACAGCACGAATCCGAGCGACGCCATCGAGCGGTCGGCTTCCAGACGCCGGAGGTGCGCGCGGCGTTCGGCGACGGGGTCGGAGGTGCCCGCCGAGTGGCGGCCCACCCCGGCGTGGGAGTCGGCGGCGGGTTCGGCGGCGAACTCGACAGCGTCGAACGCCTCGCGGGCCGCCCGAATCTCGCGGTCCAACCGCGCCCGTTCGTCCTCGTCCGCCGGCGGCGAGAGCCGACTCACGAGCGACCGCTCCGCGGCGGCGGCCGCGTTCGGGTCGACAGCCAGCGTCTCCGCCGCCGCCGAGAGCGACGGCACGTCGAAGCCGAGTCGTCGGCGGACGACGCGGAGGGCGCCGAACGCCGCGGGGAGGAGCCCGTACCGGTCGAACGGGTCGCCGTCGGCCGAGCGACGCTCCGCGGCCGGGGGTAACTCGTCGGCGGCGACGGCGGCGAGGAGGCGGCGGGCGAGCGACTCCCCCTCGGGGCAGCGGAGGCGTCGGACGACTGTGCTGACGGCCGCGTCGGTGCGGGCTGTCGCGTACTGAGCCATACTTCGAAGTCCGCGCCGCGGACGATGTACGCTGTTGCGCGAATATCGTGACAATTGATGGAAGCGCGACGAGGCGTCGGGGGCGACGGCCGCAAAAGCCGTCGTCGCAGCGGCGTTCGTCAGCCGTTCACGCGGGCGAACGCGGCAATAGACCGTTTCCAAACCGTTTATACCGGTCTACCGACAACGCGCAGGTATGCCCAGAGAACAGAAGCAGGTCCGCGAACTTCAGGAAGGCAGCTACGTGATGATGGAGGAGTCGCCGTGCAAGATAAACGCCTACAGCACGGCCAAGCCCGGCAAACACGGCAGCGCGAAGGCCCGAATCGAGGGCAAGGGCGTCTTCGACAGCAAGAAGCGGTCGCTCAGCCAGCCCGTGGACGCGAAGGTGTGGGTGCCCATCATCGAGCGAAAGCAGGGTCAGGTCGTCTCCGTGACGGGCTCCGACGCGCAGATCATGGACCTCAGCACGTACGAGACGTTCACGATGCGCATCCCCGAGGACGAGGACCTCTCGCCCGAAGACGAGATAGAGTACCTCGAGTACGAGGGACAGCGGAAGATCGTCTGATCGGGATGTTCCCCGGGGCAACCGCATCGCGTGACGACGCCGCGTACGTCGTCGTGGGCGCCCCGCTGGATATCTCGACTACGTTCCGACCCGGGACCCGGTTCGGTCCCGAGAGAATCCGGCGGTTCGCCCGGACGTTCGACGACTACGACCGGCGGACCGACCTGCACTTCTCCGACTGTCTCGTCCACGACGAGGGCGACGTCCACTCGTGGGACGACGCCCGCGAGTACGTCGAGTGGGTCGCGGGAACGCTCCGCGACGTGGTGCGCGACGACGCCGTCCCCCTCCTGCTGGGCGGCGAACACACCGTCACCTACGCCGGCGTCGACGCCGTCGAACCCGAGGTGTTCGTCTGTCTGGACGCCCATCTCGACCTGCGTACCGACTACGACGGCAACGAGTGGAGCCACGCCACCGTCACCCGACACGTCCTCGACGAACTCGGCGCGGCGGAGGCGATCATCCTCGGCGCACGAACCGGGTCGCCCGAGGAGTGGGACCGCGCCGACGCCGACGACGTGACCGTCGTCGCCCCCGAGGACGTGGCCGACTTCGACTTCGGCGACCGACTCGACGGGCGGTCGACGTACCTCAGCGCCGACATCGACGGCGCGGACCCCGGGTTCGCCCCGGGGACGGGGACGCCCGAACCGTTCGGGATGGCCCCCCGCGAGATGCGCGACGTGGTCCGGACCGTCGCCCCTCACGCCGACGGCTTCGACGTGGTGGAGGTGAACGACAGGGACGACGGACAGGCGGCGTCGCTCGGCGGGAAACTCCTGCGCGAGTTCGTCTACTCGCACGCCAGCGCCGCGGCTCCCGAGTCCGGCTTCGAGTCCGACGCCGGCTGAAAAGAACGAACGGCCGCGCGGTTTACCGCTTCCCGCTGCGGAACAGCCGTCGTACCTTGCTCGTGATACTCCGCTTCATTCCTCGCGGCAGGCGTCGCCATACGCGCATCGCTTTCCTGAATTTGCCCATGACAGTCACCCCGCGGTGGGTCGCGGTGTTCGTTCGCCCGTCTCGCTGACGGGTGCAAATCGGTAGCGGCGGGGCGTACATAGGTGTCGTGGCCGTCGAGTGACAGGCTCGACGGACGCCGCGACGCCCGAGACCAGCGGGATACAAGCCGCGGGCGGCCGACGACTCGCCCATGGCGATGGACCGCGCCGACGTGATAGCACGGTACGACGAACAGCTCGACACCGCGGCGTACGCCGACGTGGACGCCAGCGCGAACGGCCTGCAGGTCGGGTCGGAGACGGGGACGGTCGAACGCGTCGCGTTCGCCGTCGACGCCGCCGAGGCGACCATCGAAGCGGCCGTGGACGCGGGTGCGGACCTGCTCGTGACCCACCACGGCCTCGTCTGGGGCGGGTTGGACCGCGTGACCGGCCGCGAGTACGACCGCATCGCCCCGCTGGTGGAGAACGACGTGGGCCTGTACGTCTCGCATCTCCCCCTGGACGGCCACCAGTCGCTCGGCAACGCGGCCGGCGTCGCGGACCGCCTCGAACTGGAGGGACGCGAACCGTTCGGCGAACTGGGGCCGGTCCACGTCGGTCAGCGCGGCCGGGCGTCGCGGACGTACACCGTCGAGGAACTCCGCGAGACGCTGGACGGGTTCGACAACGGCGGACGACCGACGCAGGTGCTCGACTTCGGTCCCGACGAGATTTCGGAGATTGCCGTCCTCACCGGGTCGGGCGCGGACTGGCTCTCGGAGGCCGAGGCCGTCGGCGCGGACGCCCTCGTGACCGGCGAGGGGAAACAGCAGGTGTACCACGAGGCGCGCGAGGCGGGAGTCAACGTCTTCCTCGCGGGCCACTACGCGACGGAGACGTTCGGCGTCCGCAGTCTCGCGGCCCTCGCCTCGGAGTGGGGGTTGGAGACGACGTATCTGGACTTCCCGACGGGGCTGTGAGCGGGCGGCGCTGACGGCGTTCCGGACCGACGGTGGGGATTATCTATTCAGATAATTGGGAGGCCGTCTTTTTACTTTACCAGATGTACGAACTTCGTAGGAAATGTCACGACCATCATCGAAACGGTTCGCACCGAGCTTCGGAGTGAAACTCGGTGTGGCCCTTCTCGCCGTCGTCGCACTCGTCGTGGGGTTCGGCGTGGTGGTTCAGGACCAGACGTCCGAGACGCTTCAGACGGAGGAACGAGCGGACCTCGTCACCTCCGCGGAGGTGCGGGCGGCGGAACTGGACACGTGGATCGGCGGAATCGAGAAGCAGACGCGGCTTCACTCGTCGTACCCGGTTCTGGGGTCGGGCGACGAGGCGGCCATCAGTGACCATCTCTCGGAGACGGTCGCGGACGACGCCGTGCCGAAGGGGGTCGTCGCAGTCCACTACTACGACACGGCCGAACAGGAGATCGTCGCGAGTTCGAACCCGGCGATGGAGGGCGTCAGCCCGGCCGAACAGGGCGCGCCGTTCGCGGAGAACCCGCCGACGTTCGACGGACCGGACGGGACGCACGTCACGTCGCCGTTCACGGTTCCGGTGGCCGACTTCCCGGTCATCTCGGTCATCTCGCCCATCGAGGGCGCCGAGAACCGGGCGCTCATCTACATGATAAACGTCGAGTCGCACGCCGCGGCGTTCGCCAGTACGGCGGGCGGCGGGTCGACGACCGTCGTGGACGGCGAGGGACGGTTCGTCGCCCACCCCGACGCGTCGAAACTCCTCACCGAGTACGAAGGTGACGCGGCCGCCCTCGAAGACGGCGGCTTCGTCGAGAACGAAGAGACGCTGGTCGCCAGCGCGTCGATGGAGACGCTCGACTGGACCGTGCAGGTCGAGTCCCAGAAGTCCGAGGCGTTCGCCGTCGGCAAGCAGGTCACGTCGGCCATCACCGGCCTCATCCTGCTCGTCCTCGTGAGCCTCTCGCTCGTCGGCGTCCTCGTGGGGTCCAACACCATCGTCTCGCTCCGGCGTCTGGCCGACCGGGCCGACTCGATGGCGAAGGGTGACCTCGACGTGGACCTGCGGACGACGCGGTCCGACGAGTTCGGGACGCTGTATCACTCCTTCGCGGACATGCGCGACACGCTCCGCGCCCAGATTCGCGAGACCGAACGCGTCAACGACCACCTCGAACAGAAGGCGGCGTCGTACGGCGCGGTGATGAACGCCGTCGCCGACGGCGACCTGACGCGTCGGATGGAGGCCTCACGGGAGAACGACGCGATGGCCGAGGTGGCCCACTCGTTCAACGAGATGCTGGACGAGATAGCCGACACGATGGCCGAGGTGACGCAGTTCGCCGACCACGTCGTCGACGCCGCGGACCGCGTCGACACGGGCGCGAACGAGGTGATGGACGCCTCCGCCGAGGTGACGGAGGCGACGACGGAGATATCCAACGGCGCCGAACAGCAGACGGACAACCTCCTGACCGTCTCCGAGGAGATGGACCAACTGTCCTCCTCGGCCGAGGAGATAGCGGCGACGGTCAACGGCGTGGCCGACGCCTCGCGGCGCGCGGCCGAAATCGGCGAGTCCGGCCGCGAAGACGCCGAACAGGCGCTCGAAGAGATGGACGCCGTCGAGAACGCGACCGAACAGACCGCCGAAGAGGTGACCGCCCTCGCCGAGGAACTCGAAGCCGTCGGCGACATCGTGGAGGTCATCCGCGACATCGCGGGCGAGACGAACCTGCTGGCGCTGAACGCCTCCATCGAGGCGGCGCGGACCGGCGAGAAGGGGTCGGGCTTCGCCGTCGTCGCCGACGAGGTGAAGTCGCTGGCCGAGGAGACGGCCGAGTCCGCGGCGGAGATAGAAGAGCGCATCGAGCGCATCCAGTCGCGGGCCGACGGGACGACGGCCGCGATGGAGGAGACGCGGACGAGCATCGTCTCCGGCGTCGAGACGGTCGAGTCGGCCATCGACGCCCTCGAAGAGGTGGCCGTCGCCGTCGACGAGACGGACGACTCGATTCAGGAGATACGCGAGGCGACGGAGACGCAGGCGCGCTCTGCGACGGCCGTCGTCGAACGGGTGGACGAGGTGGCCGCAATCAGCGAACAGACGTCCGACGAGGCGGGCGACGTGGCCGCCGCGGCCGAAGAACAGACCGCGACGATGACGACGGTGAGCGACTCCGCGGAGCGTCTCGCCGACCGGGCGCGCGACCTGCGGAGCGCGCTCGAGGACTTCACCGTCGCCGAATCGGACGGAACGGCGCCCGACGCGAACGCGCGGGCGGCGATGGGGGACGACTGAGATGATAGAACTGAACGCGACGCTGTGGCTGTGGGTCGGTGCCGTCGGGATGGCGCTCGGGACGGTACCGCCGGCGTACAAGTTTCTGACCGATGCCGAGAGCCGGGGGTACACCGCCGTCCTCGCCCTCGTGACGGGCATCGCGGCCGTCGCCTACGCGCTGATGGCGCAGGGCTACGGGAGCATCGCCGTCGGCGGAAACTCGGTCGCTATCGTCCGCTACACGGACTGGCTGGTGACGACGCCGCTGATGGTGCTGTACCTCGGCCTCCTCGCGCGGTCCGGACTGCGAATCTACGCCCTGCTGGTCGTCACGGACGTCGTCGTCATCGTGAGCGGCGTCGTAGCCGCCTCGGTCGACGGGACGGCGCGCTACGCCGCCTTCGCCGTCGGCGTCGTCGCCTACCTCGTCCTCGTCTACCTCCTCGTGCGGACGCTCCCGCGGGGGGCGGACTTCCAGTCCGGCGACGTGGTGGCGACGTTCACCACGGTCCGGAACCTGACGGTGGTCGTCTGGACGCTGTACCCCATCGTGTGGATTCTCGCGCCGACGGGGCTGGGACTGCTGCTACCCAACACGCAGGTGCTGGTGCTGACGTATCTCGACCTGGTGTCGAAAGTCGGCTTCGTCGTCGTCGCCGTCGGCGGCCTCCAGTCGGTTCGGTCGCTGGAGTCGGCGCGGATAACCGCCGAGAGCGCCGACTGACGGCGCGAGGGATCACGCTTCGCGCGCTCTTTTTCGTTCGACGACGGGTCGCCGACTGCGCCCGTCGCGGACCGCGACCACTAAACGGGGCGGCGACCCACCCGGAGGTATGAGCGACGACGCCCACGACGACGGCGCGGACGGCGCCGACGAGTCCGAAACTGACCACGACGGCGCGGCAGACGCCGACGAGTCCGAGACTGACCACGAGTACCACCCGCCGCACCGCGAGGAGTTCCACGAGAACCCCGTCGGTCACGCCCGGGTCCGCGCGGGGATGACCGTCGGCGAACTGGCCACCGAGTACGGCAAGGCGGGCATCGGCGCGTCGAACCTCGAACGCGCCGTCGACGTGTACGCCGAGATGCTCGGGCGCGACGACGTGACGAACCTGTTCGGCCTCGCGGGCGCGATGGTCCCCACCGGGATGCGACAGATAGTCGTGGACCTCATCCGCGACGGCCACATCGACGCGCTGGTCACGACGGGGGCGAACCTGACGCACGACGCCATCGAGGCTATCGGCGGCAAACACCACCACGGTCGGGCGGAACCGCACGACCCCCACCCGTCGGACGAGACGGCGACACCGACGGGCGAGACGCTTCGCGACCACGACGAACACCTGCGCGACGAGCAGGTGGACCGCATCTACAACGTCTACCTCCCGCAGGAACACTTCGCGCTGTTCGAGGGACACCTCCGCGAGAACGTCTTCCCCGAAGTCGAGCGGACGGTGTCGATTCAGGAGTTCACCGCCGAACTGGGGCGGGCGAACCTCCAACGGAACGAGGCAGAGGGAATCGACGAGGACGCGGGCGTCGCCGCCGCGGCGTACGAACACGACGTGCCGGTCTACTGCCCGGCGATTCAGGACTCCGTGCTGGGGATTCAGGCGTGGATATACTCGCAGACCTCCGAGTTCACGCTGGACGCCCTGAAGGACATGACCCACCTCTCGGACCTCGCGTTCGAGGCGGAGCAGGCGGGCGCGATGGTCGTCGGCGGCGGCGTCCCCAAGAACTACGTCCTGCAGACGATGCTGACCATCCCGGACGCCTACGACTACGCGGTGCAGTTGACGATGGACCCCGACCACACCGGCGGCCTGTCGGGCGCGACGCTGGACGAGGCTCGGTCGTGGGGGAAACTGGAGAAGTCCGCCAGGAACGTCACCGTCGTCGGCGACGCCACCATCACGCTCCCGTTCGTCGCCGCCGCCGCGCGGGAACGCGCGGACGAGCGGTTCTGACCGCGGGCGGACGCGCCGTCCCGCGGCGACGCCGGCGTCTCACGGCCACCGACAAACTTAGTCCGGTCGGGGCCCGAAACGACGGCAATGGCCCTCCGCGACCGACTGACGCTGGTGTCGTTCCTCCTGCTGGTGGCGTCGGGAACGCTCTCGGCGGTCCTCCTCGGCTACGCCGCACTCGTCGTCGGCGGCGCGTTCCTCGCCGGAACGCTCGTCGCCGCGCTCCTCGAACTCGCGTTCCCGGTCCTCCCCCTGTTCGCCCTCTCGACGGCCGTCGCCGTCGTCTCCGCCGTCGGCGTCGTCTACGGTCTCGCTCGACGGGCGTCGCTCCCGCGCGGCGGCCGCATCGAGTCCGTCGCGCGACGCGCCGAGAGCGAGTACCCGCCGCTCCGCGCCCTCGGACTCGGCGACGCGTTCGCCGAACCGGAGCCGTCGCCGGAAGAGAAGCGACAGGACGCCCTTGAGCGACTGAAGCGACGGTACGTCGACGGCGAGTTGACCGAACGGGAGTTCGAGCGAAAACTCGGCAGGCTGGTGGCGAACGACTCGGTGGACGACGCGCGCGCCGAACGCGAACGCGCGGCCGTCGTGGAAGACGGCGGTCGGAGTCGGTTCTGACGGGCGAATCGGCCGGGTCGAGCGCGACCGACCGTGGCGACAGTATCGGCCGGTTGACAGTATCGTTCGTCTGAACAGCTGTTTTACCTCTGTGATTGGAATCCAGACGCGAGATGACAAACAGTGACAGCGACGACGGGACGCGAGAGCGACAGGGGCGACCGGCGACGACGCGACGGCGCTTCCTCCGGACGACCGGCGCGGCGGCCGTGGGGGGCGTCGGACTCGCGGCGAGTGCGGGCACGGCGGCGGCGGCGACGCTGACGGTTCCGGCGGACTACTCGACCGTCCAAGCGGCCGTCGACGCCGCCGGTCCGGGTGACGAGGTGGTCGTCACCGAGGGGACGTACGACGGGACGCTCACCGTCGACGTGGCGGACTTGACCGTGCGCACGTCGTCGCCGCGGACGGCGACCGTCTCGGGGAGCGACGACGAGACGGGCGCGGCGGTGAGCGTCGAGGCCGACGGCGTGACGTTCGCGGGATTCGCCGTCGAGAACCCCGGAAATCTGCTCGGCGTCAAGATACAGGGCGGCTTCGAGAACGTCGTCGTCGAGGACACGCACGTCTCGAACGTCGGTCCGTTCACGCGACTCGGGACGACGGGTATCATCGCCGCCGGCGGTAACGACGGCCTCCGGATACGGGACAACGTCGTCGAGAACGTCGCGAGCGAGTTCCCCGCCGACGAATCCGGCTACCCGACGACGAACGGTATCTTCCTCGACGACGAAGGCGGGGGGTACGGGGACGCGTCGGTGACCGCCAACGTCGTCCGCGGTATCGCCGCCGAGACAGGCGCTCTCGGAATCCTTCTGCAGGGAGACCTCGACGGCGTGACCGTCTCCGAAAACCACGTCTCGAACGTCGAGGCGAGCAACGACAGGTCGCGGGCCGAACAGGACGGGACGAAGTTCGTAACGTACGCGCAGGGCGTCAACGTCAGCGCCGACTCGACCGACGGCGTGACCGTCAGGGAGAACGTTCTCGGGGACATCGCGGCCGAGTTCTTCAACGGCGAGTCGGTGAAGGTCGACAGCGGCGCGTCGGGACTGACCGTCGAGTACAACGACCTGGTCGCACCCGTCGGCATCGGCAACGCCACCGCGACGACAGTCACCGCCAACTGCAACTACTGGGGGCACCCGAAGGGACCGCGCGAAGTCGACGGGAACCTCGCCGCCGCCGACGGTCCGAACCGGCAGGGTCGGAGCGCGTACTTCGGTCCGGTGGCGGCGGAGTCGTGGCTGGTTCGCTCCGTCGCCAACGGGCAGAACCTCCAGAACGCCTGCCGGGGCGGCAGCGGAAACCCCGGGCGGGGCGGCGGCAACCCCGGCCGCGGCAACTGAGGCGGCCCCCCAACCGAGTCCCGGCAGGACGGGGAGCCGTGACGTACACTTTTTTCGGCTCGCGACGAGGGTCGAGTCATGGAGTACACCACGTTCGGTTCGACGGGCGTCACCGTCTCGGAACTCTGCCTCGGGTGCATGAGTTTCGGGACGAACTGGGACGACTGGACACTGGGTAGAGCGGAGAGCCGCGAACTCATCGAACGCGCCATCGACCTCGGAATCAACTTCTTCGACACGGCGAACGTCTACTCGTACGGCGAGTCGGAGGAGATTCTCGGCGACGTCCTCGCCGACTACGACCGCGACGAGTTCGTCGTGGCGACGAAGGTGTACGGCGAGATGCGCGAGGACGACCCGAACTCGGGCGGCCTCTCGCGGAAGACCATCGAACAGGAGTTGGACGCATCGCTGGACCGTCTGGGGATGGACACGGTGGACCTCTACCAGATTCACCGCTGGGACTACGACACGCCCATCGAACAGACGCTCCGCGCCCTCGACGACGCGGTGCGCCGGGGGCAGGTCCGCTCCATCGGCGCGTCGTCGATGTGGGCGCACCAGTTCGCCGAGGCGTTGCACACCTCGGACCGACTCGGACTGGAGCGGTTCGTCTCCATGCAGAACCTCTACAACCTCGCCTACCGCGAGGAGGAACGCGAGATGCTACCCCTCTGCGAGAAGGAGGACGTCGCCGTCATGCCGTGGTCGCCGCTGGGTGCGGGCTACCTCACCCGCCCGCACGAGGAGTTCGAGGCGACGACGCGCGGCGAACACGAGGCGGACCACGACCGGGGGTACACGAAGGGCGGCGGGCCGGAGGTGAACGAACGCGTGCAGGAACTCGCCGACGAGAAGGGCGTGAAGATGGCCCAGATAGCGATGGCCTGGCAGTTCGAGAAGTCGTGGGTGACGACGCCCATCGTCGGCACCTCCAGCGTCGAACACCTCGAAGACGCCGTCGAAGCGCTGGATATCGACCTCTCGGAGTCCGACGTCGAGTACCTCGAAGCGCCGTACGAACCCGTGCCCGTCTCGGGCCACGAGTAGCCGGGTATCGGGGTGGTGTGCGGACGGGTCGAGAGAGCGGTTCGTCGGCCCCGACGGCCGCCGCGCCCACGCCACCACGAGACACGGAACGGCTTTAGGTCCGCATCCACTCCGGTCGGTATGGACTACGCAGATTCTCTCGACAGAGCGTTCGACACACTGCCGGAGCGAAACTACGAGGAGTCGCGCCTCGACGTACCCGACCCCGAGGGCGAGACGGACGGGGCGTTCACCCGCCTGACGAACCTCGGCCAGATAGCCGACGCCCTCGGCCGCGAGGCGAGCCACCTCCACCGAAACATCCAGCGAGAACTCGGGACGAACGGCCAGTTCGACGGCGACCGCGCCCGCTACAACGGGTCGTTCAGCGTCGCTGACTTCGAGGCGGCCATCGACGAGTACGTCGCCGAGTACGTCTCCTGTACGGAGTGTGGCCTGCCGGACACGCGCCTCGTCACCGAGGACGGCGTGGACATGCTCCGTTGTGAGGCGTGTGGTGCGTTCCGGCCGGTCCAGAAGCAGGCCGCGAAGACGCAGACCCAGACCGGGCCGGCCATCGAGGAGGGCAAGACGTACGAACTCGAAATCACCGGCACGGGTCGCAAGGGCGACGGCGTCGCCGAGAAGGGCAAGTACACCATCTTCGTCACCGGCGCGCGAGAGGGCGACACCGTCCGTGCACTCATCGAGCGGACGAGCGGGACGCTGGCGTTCGCGCGGAAGGTATAGACGACGAACCGGACCGGTCTCAGAGTCCCCACGGAACGAGAGGGTCTGCGGTGCCGACGCGTCGCCGCGTCTACGCGTACCTTTTTGCGGGCGCGTCGCCCTTGACGAACGATGACGCACGAGGAGGAATCGGGGGTGCGCGTGAGCCTCGACATCTGGCACCCCGACTGCTGGACGCTGGAGGTGACGGAAGCGACCGACGGCGGCCTCCTCGGACACGGCGTCCACGAGATAGACGGACTGGCGAACGGGCGGTTCACCGCCTACGCCGACAGCACCGCCGAACTCGACGCGTTGGTCGCGGCCATCCGCGACTCGCCGTTGACCGAGTCGGTGTGGGAGACGGGCGAGTTCGAAGACGAGGCGGTGCCGGGGAGTGCGACGCGGGGCATCGTCGTCCGCTACGACATGGGCAACTCCATCAACGACGCCCTCGTCTCGCGGGGGTTCATCCCCGACGAACCGGTCCGGATGCAGGGCGGCCGCGAGCAGTGGACCGTCCTCGTCCAGGAGACGCGACAGACCGTCCACGAGCGACTGGAGGAGGTTCGCGCGGAGATGGACGCCGACATCCGCGTCGAACTCATCACCGCGCCGAAGGGCGGGAGCGGACTGTTCCGGACGGACGCCCTCTCGGAGCGACAGCGGGAGGTGTTCGAGTTGGCCCGCCGGCGCGACTACTACACGTGGCCGCGCGAGACGAGTGCGGCGGAACTGGCGGCCGAAGTGGACGTCTCGAAGGCGACGCTGCTGGAACACCTGCGGAAGGCGGAGTCGAAACTCCTCGGCGACGACTGACGGGAGCGACTCGACGCGTCCGGTGCCGTTCGTAGACCGCCTCTCATGAGAGGGAGGGAGCATATGCGGGATAGACGACGCATGTGAACACATGTCATCGGTAGACGTGAACGACGGGCGCAGTCTCTCGCGTGACATCGGCTTGCTCGGGGCCGTGAGCACGGTGGTCGCGGGAACGCTGGGCGCCGGACTGTTCGTCACGCTGGGTACCGCGAGTTCGACGACGGGGCCGAGCGTCATCCTCGTCGTCGTCTTCTCGGGGCTTCTGGCGATGTGCATCGCCCTCAACTACGGCTGGATGGCGACGATATTCCCGGCGGCCGCGGGGTCGTACGCCTACGTCTCGCGGACGTTCGAGAGCCGTCTCCCCGGGTTCGTCGTGACGTGGTCGAAGTGGCTGGGCTACATGGCCGCCGACGCCGTGTTGGCTCTCGGGTTCGGGAGTTACTTGCAGGTGTTCTACCCCTCCGTCAACGCCGCACTCGCGGGGTTCGGCCTCCTGACCGTCCTGTTCCTCGTCAACCTCGTCGGGTCGAAGGGGTACAGCGTCTCGCAGAACGCCATCTTCGGCTTCCTCATCCTCTCGATTCTCGTCCTCATCGTGCCGGGACTGGCGAACGTGAACACGGCGAACTACCGGCCGTTCTTCACCGGCGGCTTCGACGGTTTCGTCGGCGCCGCCGTCCCCCTGTTCTACGCCTACATCGGCATCGCCGTCGCGGGGCAGATGGGCGCGGAGGTGAAGAACCCCTCGCGCAACCTCCCGCTTGCGATGGCGGGCGGGACGGCCATCCTCATCCTCCTGTACGTCCTCACGTCCGTCGTCATCTACGGCGTCGTCTCCGACTACACCGTCCTCGCGAACTCGGCCCGCCCGCTGGCGACGGCGGCGGAGGCGTTCATGGGCGACGTCGGGACGACCATCGTCGCCGTCGGCGGCCTGCTTGCCACCGCCTCCTCCGTCCACGCCGTCATGGCCGCGGGCATCAAGATGCCGTACTCGTGGGCGTGGGACGAGGTGTTCCCGAAGAAGTTCTCCGAGGTGTCCGACCGGTTCGGCACGCCGCACTGGTCGCTGCTGACGCTCTACGTCGTCGCCTCGGGGCTGACGTTCTGGAGTACGGGCCTGTCGCAGGCCATCGCCATCGCCACGTTCAGTTACCTCATCGCCTACGCGGCCGTCTCGGTGACGGTGCTGTACGTCCTCTGGACCGGGTCGAGTCTCGCGCAGGAGGCCGGCTTCACGCGTCCCCTGTTGCTCGGCGCGACGGGCGCCGTCGGCGCCGTCGGCGCGGGCGGCCTCCTCACGCAGGCCTACCAGGGGTCGCTGTCGGTGTACGTCCCGTGGGTCGCCGTCGGCCTCGTCGTCTTCGGCGTCTACTGGTACCGCGGCCAGCGGCGAGACGTGGACGTGGAGGCCATCCTCGCGACGCTTCCGGGCGTCCCGTCGAACGAGTACGACCCGGCCATCCGGGGGGCCAGCGATGACTGACGACGCCGCGCCGACCGTCGACCCCGAGGAGACCATCGACCTCCTGCAGGAACTCGTCCGCACTCCGAGTCCGTACTTCGAGGAGGCCGAGATATGCGAGTTCGTCTACGACTGGCTCGACGCCCGCGGGCACGACCCCGAGTACCACCACGTCTCCGAACCCGACATCACCGAGTACGAGGGTGACAACGTCGTCGCCCGACTGGCGGGTAGCGACCCCGACGCGCCCTCCCTGCTGTTGAACGCGCACGTGGACACGGTGAAACTCGTCGAAGACTGGGAGGAGGACCCGTGTTCGGGTCGCATCGAGGGCGGCAAACTGTACGGACAGGGCGCCTGCGACATGAAGGGCGGGCTGGCGGCCGTGATGACGGCGTTCGACGCCCTCGCCGACGTGCCGTTGGCCGGCGACGTCCTCCTCACCGCCGTCGTCGACGAGGAGGGACCGTACGGCCTCGGCACGGACAGGCTGATTCGCGACGGCTACACCGACGACTGCGACGCCGCCGTCGTCACCGAACCCGGCCCCATCCTCGCGCAGTCGGACGTCGAGAACCCGGCGCTACTGCTCGGCGCGCGCGGGCGGTTCCTCTACGACATCGAGGTCCGGGGGCACGCGGCCCACGGCTCCCAACCCGAGAAGGGAGTCAACGCCGTCGTCGAGGCGGGCGAACTCGCCGCCGCCCTGAACGACATCGAGACGGGCGACCACCCGCGACTCGGGTCGGGGTCGGTCTGTCCGCTCCAGATAGAGGGCGGGAGCCAGACGCTGTCGGTGCCCGAACGCGCGCGTCTGATGGTGGACAGACACGTCGTCGTCGGCGAGACGATGGAGGACGCGCGCGCCGACGCCGAACGGGTCGTCGCGGAACTCGACCTGCAGAGCGACGTCGAAATCGGGTTCCGCGAGGCGCCGGACCCCGACATCGTCTACGGCCCGTACGTCACCGACGAGAAGCACCCCCTCGTGACCGCACTCGCCGACGCGGCGCGTGCCGTCGCGGACACCGACCCCGACTACGGCTACTTCTCCAGCGTCGGTGACTTCAACTACCTCGGCGACCGGGCGGACCTGCCGACGGTCATCGTCGGCCCGGACGGCGAGAACATCCACGGCGCGGGCGAGTTCGTCTACACCGACGAGGTGGTCGAGGTGGCCGACATCGTCGCCGACGCCGCGGTCCGGTTCTGCGGCTGAGTCGGTCGCCGGGGTCGCCTCGCGGGTCGGTCCCCGACTCGACTGTCGGCGGACGCCGGCCCCGCACCGACGCGCCCCGGTGGCACGCCGCCGGGCGAGGCAGTATTCGGACGTACACGAACGTTTATTATACTTCTACCCACACGTACCGGTATCTCATGTCGGTCGTATCTGTACGCGAGTGACTCTCCTCCGGCCCGTACAGCCTCCCGACCGACCTTCGCAACCCGACACACGTGAGCACACACACCCGACACCCGACAGAATCGCATTCCGACGCCGACACCCACACGCCGCCCGCGGCGCCTCCCGACGCCCCTGCCGCCGACACCCACACCGACGACGCTACCGACGCGGACGACGGCACCGAGACGCACTCGAACGACGGCGTCGAGGCACGAGACGACCGGTCGGGCCCGAGTCGGTGTCAGCGGATGTTCTCGGCGCGCGGGACGGCACGTCTCCGCAACCTCGCCGACGCGGAGAACCACGCGATGCCGGACGGCGTCTGACCACTTACGCGGCCGTCTCGCGACCACTGAGCGCCGTCACGTTCGAGAACCAAACCAGTCTCATAGTTTGAGTAACATATTTTGCCGTGAGTTGAATAGCTACCTACTGCAATGTCAACAAGGCACGCACTCGACGCGGAGATATTCGGACAGGACGTCTCGTTCGACTACTCGGAGGGGTGGGTGGCGTACTCCATCCTCGTGCTCCGGGTGGCGATGGGGTGGGTCCTGTTTCAGGGCGGCATCGTGAAGGTACTCGACCCCAGTTGGTCGGCGTCGGGATTCCTGCTCAACGCCATTCCGGAGGGCAACCCCTTCGGCGGGTTCTGGGCGATGCTGGCGAACAACTACATCGGCATCATCGACCCGCTGAACGCGTGGGGCCTGACGCTGACCGGGTTGGCGCTCATGTTGGGCGTGGCCGTCCGATGGTCCGCGTTCTGGGGCGCGGTGATGATGCTGTTCTACTGGCTCGCGGCACTCACCGGCGGCATCGCACAGGGGTTACCCGTCGCCCACGGCTGGCTCATCGACGACCACATCATCTACGCGCTCCTCCTGTTCGGTCTGGGCGCGTGGGGCGCGGGCCGCATCCTCGGCGTGGACGCCTACCTCGAACGGACGGAGTTCGTGCAGAACAACCGCTGGCTCCGGTACGCCCTCGGTTGAGGACGGCGACGCGCCGGCCGACCCTTCGGTGGGTCGGTTCCGCTCTCGCCGCCGACGGCCACGAAGGTTACGTTCCTCGCTCTTCGACGGTGTCACATGGCAGGACTCGTACAGCGAACGGCACGGTCCATCGACGAGATGTGGCGGTCCGTCTGGCACGATTCGAGTCGCGGCGAGAAGCTAGTCGTCGCCGTCTTCCTCCTCGTCACCGGACTGGCGATACCGGTCGTCCCCATCGTCTGGCTGGCCCGTCTGGTCGCGCACTGACACGGCCGCTTCGGACACCGCCGTCGCTCGGAATCCTCTTTTGCGTGGCTCCAGTACCGTTCGATGGCCGATGACGACGGCACCGTCCCGAGTCGGGGTGGCACCCGACGGTGACGAACCCTATGAGTGCCGAGGCCTCCGTTTCCGACGGACGGACCGCTTCTCCTCCGGGGCGAGCGAATCAGTCGGTTCACGCCCACCAGCGAGTCGTCCCGGCATCCGTCGGTCCTCGGACCCCGCCGCGCCTCGTCACCCGCGATTCCGGGTGGCGTCGGTACTGGTTGCGCCCGGGTCCGGAGGAGGACGAAGCCGCGTTCGTCGGCGAGACAGCAGAACGCGCCGGTTCGCCATCGAAACGAACGTTCTCGGGGCCAGCAGGCATTAGTGAGCGCCAACCCCACGTTCTGTCGATGACAGTCACCTTCACGGACGACGACGAGGGGAAGGTCGTCGTAGACGCCAGCGGGAACACGCTCGGACTCGTCACGCAGATAGAGGGCGACACCGCGTACGTCGACCCGGACCCGAGCCTCACCGAGACCATCAAGGCCGACATGGGGTGGGCCGACACCGAGTCCGACGAGTACACGGTCGACGAGACGGCCGTCGAGACGAAGGCCTCGGAGAAGCTTCACCTGCGCGGGAACCTGTAGCGAGTCCGAGCAGGCGGTACCGCTCTCGGACGCGACCGACGAGTGCCGGCCGTCGTCGGCGTCGCGGACCAGAGCGCGTGAACCGGCGAGTGTCGAGAGCGTCGAAGCGCGCGTTCAGCGAGCCGACGCGGCGATTTCGACGAACCGCTCTCCCGCGCGGTCCACCGAGAAGTGTCGCCGGTAGACGTCCGCGGCGCCGTCTTCGAGGCGGTGGCGCAGGTCGTCGTCGCCGAGAATCTCCTCGACGCCCGCGGCGAGTGCGTCGGCGTCGCCGGGTTCGACGAGGTAGGCCGTCTCCCGGTGGTCGAACACCTCGCTCGTCCCCGGTTGGTCGGCGACGGCGATGGCCTTCTCCAGATAGGACGCCTCGGCGACTTTGGTGCCGATGGTGAACTCCGTCTGCGGGTTGTCGCCCATCGGACCGAGGACGACCCTCGCGCCCTTGACGTACTGGACGAGTTCACTCAGCGAGACGAACCCGGGGAACGAGACGTTCTCCGCGCCGACTCGGTCGGCGTGGTCGACGACTCCCTGTCGCTTGTCGCTCTCGCCGACGAACACGAACTCGGCGTCCGGGAGGGCCGCCGCCGCCTCGACCATCGTGTCCGGTCCGTGGTGCGGCAGGAAGTTCCCCCAGTAGAGGACGTCGGACTCGAACTCGGGGGCCGGTTCGATGCTCGTGTCGAAGTTGGACTCGACGACTTTGATGTACATCACCTCGTACGTCTCGGCCGGCAGGCCGAACGCCTCGGAGAAGCGGTCGGCCGACTCCTGCGAGAAGACGACCACTCTGTCGGAGAGTCGCTGGACGAGTAAGTCGAGGGCGAACAGGAACTTCCCGGCGACGCTGTCTTCGGGGTAGATGCCGCGGTTGCGCACGAGCGTGAAGTACAGCCCGTTGTGCGAGAAGTAGACCAGAGGCGTGTCGAACAGGACGGCGAACGGCTTCGCGACGAACACCGACGTGTCGCCCATGTGCGGGACGACGATGACGTCCGCCCGCCGCAGGTCGCCGAGGTTGCCGAGGACGGCCGCCGTCGTGACGACGGTGTGGACGAGCAACGTCGCGACGACGAGAAACGGGAAGAGCCACCCGGGCGCGCCGTCGAACCAGTTCATCGTCGCACGCATCGTTCGGACGGGGAGTCGACGCTCGGCCTTCGCCTCCGAGAGCGAGCGTTGCGGGACGCGCACCTCCGACAGCGAGATGCCGCGCCGTTCGAGCCCCTGCCTGAGCACTTCGTCCTGATTGTGACCGTAGATACCGACGAAACAGACGCGAGAGATGTCCGAACCCATTCGGTGGCAGTTGCCCAGTTCCAGCTATAATTCTTTCTTCTCCCCCGATGCCGTCCGCACGGCGCGAAGAGAACCGGTAGTGTTTATGAGAGACGCGCGGAAATCGCCAGTCGTGTCTCAGAAAGTAGCTATCACCGGGGGTGCGGGCTTCCTCGGCTCGCATATCGTGGACTACTTCGTCGAACAGGGAGAGGACGTCGTCGTCGTCGACGACTTCAGTTCCGGAGAGGCCGAGAATCTCGAGCAGTCCGCCGACGACGTCGAGATTCGCGAACTCGACCTTCGGTCCGAGGACGCCATCGACGGACTCGACGACATCGACGTCGTCGTCCACCTCGCGGCGAAGATCGGCGGCATCGGGTACTTCCACCACGTGCCAGCCGACATCATCGCGATGAACGACGCGATGAACAAGGTCGTCTTCGACGCCGCCGTCGAACACGACTTCGACCGCGTCGTCTACGCCAGTTCGTCGATGGTGTACGAACGCGCCACCGAGTTCCCCGTCACCGAGGACCAGATCTCGGAGATTCCCCCGCCGGACAGCGCCTACGGCTTCCAGAAACTCGCCGGCGAGTACTACTGCCGCGCGTACCACGACCAGTACGACGTGGAGTACTCCATCTTCCGCCCGTTCAACGCCGTCGGCCCGCGCGAACCGCCGGGCGAGGAGGTCGGACAGGCGCACGTCATCCCCGACTTCGTCCTGAAGATCCTCGACAAGGAGCAGTACCCGCTGAAGATTCTCGGCGACGGCCGGCAGGTCCGGTCGTTCACCAACGTCCGCGACATCGCGCGCGGCGTCTACCTCTGCTCGTTCGAGGACGCCGCCGCGAACGACCACTTCAACCTCGGCTCCGAGGAGGGCGTCAGCATGCGTGACCTCGCTCGGAAGATATGGGAGCGCAGCGGTCGCGAGGTGGACATCGAGTTCGAGACGACCGAGGCGTTCGCACACGACGTGCAGAAGCGGGTCCCGAGTTCCCAGAAGGCGCAGGAGGTGCTCGGCTGGGAGCCCGAAATCACGCTCGACGAGTCGCTCGAACAGTACATCGGCTGGTACGAGGAGGAGGTCCTGTGACGACGTTCGAGCGTGATATCGCCGTCGTCGGCGCCGGTCGAATCGGTCTCCCGTGGGCGGCGGTGTTGGCCGCCGTGCAGGACTGGCAGGTCACCTGCGTCGACGTGGACGAGACGCGGGTCGAGGAGATAAACGACGCCGAGGCGCCGTTCGCGGAACCGAAACTCGGCGAGTACATGCAGGCGGCCGTCGAGTCCGGCGCGATGCGAGCGACGACCGACCCCGAGGCGGTCACCGACCACGAGTACGTCGCCTTCACCGTCAACGCGCCCCGCAACGGGATGTCGGACTACGTGGACGTGGTCGAGTCCTACGCCGAACGCCTCGTCGACGGGCAGACGGTCATCTCCCGGAGCACGCTGCCGGTCAACATGGTCTCTCGGACGCGCGACATCGTCGAGCGACACGCGACGGGCGACGTGAACTTCGCCGTCTTCCCCGAACGGTTGGCCGAGGGGAAGGCGATAGCGGAGATACAGACGCTGCCGAAGGTGGTCGGCGTGGACAGCGACGCCGGCGAGGCGGCCGTCCGCCGACTGCTGGAACCGTTCGAGTGCTCGGTGAAGGTGACGGACCCCGAGACGGCGATGCTCGTCAAACTCATCGACAACTCCTACCGCGACGCCCTGTTCGCCATCTCGAACCAGATAGCCTACACCGCGGACCAGTTGGACCTCAACGCGCACGAGGCCATCGACCTGGCGAACTTCGAGTACCCCCGCAACGACATCCCCCTCCCGGGCACCGTCGGTGGCAAGTGCCTCCCGAAGGACCCCCACTTCCTGACGGACGAACGCGTCTGCGACCAGCCGACGACGCCCGACCTGTTCAACTTCACGCGCCGGACCAACGCGTCCCTCCAGTCGTACATCGTGACCGAGTTGCTCCTCGAACAGCCCTCGGAACTGGCGATTCTCGGCCTCTCGTACAAGCGCGACGTGGGCGACGTGTTCAACTCCCCCGCGTGGGCCATCAAGGAGTCCCTGCAGTCGCACGGCGTCGAGACGCGGAGCTACGACCCGCACATCGACGACTACGACACGGACCTCGAAACCGTGCTCGCCGACGCCGACGGGGCCGTCCTCGCGGTCAACCACTCGGCGTTCGAGGGCATCGAACCGGAACTGAACGAACACCTCGACGACGACGCCTTCGTCTACGACGTCTGGGGAGCCCTCCGCTCGGACCGACTGAACGCCCGCTATCAGGGGTTCGGCATCTCCGAGTGAGTCGTTCGCCGTCGGGTGACGGTGTCGCCGTGGTCCGATGGCCTCCGAGCGAACGCCGTCGGACCGCCGACGTCTGCCGGTAAGATTCAGTATCCTCGACCGCCCGGTAGCAGTATGACCAGTCACGCGCCCACTCGCGGAGCGGACGGGTTCCGAGAACGGGTCCGCTTCTACCTCCTGGACCACGAGACGGCGGTCGGTCGGACCATCGACGTGGCGCTGCTGGCGCTGAACCTCGTCTTCGTCGGCGTCTTCGTCGCGCAGACGTACGCGGTCTCGGCGACGCTCCGGTCGTCGCTCTGGACGGCGGAAGTGGTCATCGCGGCAGTGTTCGTCGCCGAGTACGTCCTCCGACTGTACGGGGCGCGCGACCGACTGGGGGAGTTCACCAACCCGTACACGATGGTCGACCTCCTGTCGGTCCTCCCGACGGTGACGGTACTGCTCTTGCCCGTCCCCGCGGTGGCGATGACCGTCGGGTTCCTCCGCGTCGTCCGCGTCGTCCGCGTGCTGCGGTTCTACCGGTTCACGCGCGACGAGGAGTTCTTCTTCGGCACCGTCTCGCTGGAGACCCTCCGGGTGATGAAACTGCTGTTGACCGTGCTGGTGGTGTTCTTCGTCTCCGCCGGCCTGTTCTACAGCGCCGAGTTCCAGACGAACCCCGACGTGCGCAACTTCGGCGACGCGTTCTACTACATGGTGGTGACGCTCACCACCGTCGGCTTCGGCGACATCACGCCGACGACGAGTCTGGGTCGCTGGGTGACCGTCGCGAGCGTCCTCGCGGCCATCGTCCTCGTCCCGTGGCAGGCGGGGAAGATAGTGCGCGAGTGGACCCACAGAGAGCAGGTCAACGTCACCTGCCCCGACTGCGGACTCGCCTACCACGACCCGGACGCCTCCCACTGCAAGGCCTGCGGACACGTCATCTATCAGGAGTACGACTCGCGAGAGTAGTCGGCGCCCGACGGCGGTCGGGCCCCCGACGAAGGAGGAGAGAAGCCGACTCGGCCGCGTTCTCCGGGAGTGTGCCATCAGGCTTTTCCGCGTGAGAGGTGCTAGCGCGCCGTGGAGGTGCTACCCGTCATGAGCGACAGCGCGCAGTGGGTCAGTATCGTCAGCGCACTGTTCGGCGCGTGGCTGGTCGCCTCGGCGTTCGTGTTCGACCTCGTCGGCGCGACGTACTGGAACGGCATCGTCGTCGGCGCGGCAGTCGTCCTGCTCGCCGGATACAGCGCGTACCGCTCGCGTGTGACCGGCACGGGCAACGCCTGGTCCTCCGGACTCGCCGCGCTGTTGGGTCTGTGGGCGATGGCCGCGCCGGTCGTGTACGAGGCCGCGACGACGACGACGTGGAGTAGCGTCGCCAGCGGCGCCGCCATCGCGGTGCTGTCGGGGTACGAAGCCTACGAAGCGCGGACGGCGACGGGCGCATCGGGCGCCGAGAGCCCCGGCGTGTAGCGCTCTCCCTCCCTCGATTTTTCGGACAGTCGCGACGACCGACCGGTGAAAGACTTTTGTGCGGTTTCTCGAAAGAGGGTGCGTACGATGTCGAAGCCGTTCGCCGGATTCCCGGCGCTCGTCCGAGCGTACCCCGCTCGCACCGCCGTCCTCTCGGTCACACCGGTGGTCCTCGCGGTCGCGCAGGCGGCGAACGCCGTCGTCCACGGGGCGCAGTCTCCGCTCGTGGCGGCGTTCGTCCTCGCGATGCTCTGCGTCGCCGCCGCCGCCACGCGGCAGTCGCTCGCGTCGTTCCGCGTCGAGACGCTCGAAGCCGGCGTCGACGGCGACGCTCGGTAGTCGAGTTCCCGGCGGATTCCGTCGCCGAGACAGCCCGCGCCGACGACGAGGAGAGCGACGCCGCCGCCGAGTCGAATCCGGACGAACTGCGCCGCGCGCGGTCGGGGCAGTCGACCGAACGGACGCCGAGAGGGGAGGACCGAGCGGAACGGACGTGAGACGTTTGTGGCTCGCGCCCCTCCGTCCGCGCATGAGCGACGCGGTACTCGTCTACGACGACGACTGCGGGTTCTGCACGTGGTGGGCCGAGTTCCTCGACGGGCGCGCCGACCTCCGAATCGTCGGGTTCTCCGACCTCGACCCGTCGCTCCGAGAGCGACTGCCGCCGGAGTTCGAGTCCTGCGCGCACCTCGTGACGGACGACGCCGTCCACTCCTGCGGCGCGTCCATCGAGGAGGCGTTGCTCCGCACCGACGTCGGGTCGCGCTTCCGGCCCGCCGTGGAATCGCTGCGAACGTTCGGCACCTACCGTAACCTCCGGGAGTTGGGGTACCGCCGCGTCGCGGAAACCCGCGCGTGGTGGGGGAAACTGCTCTCGAAGCGGCCGCCGGCGAGGGAGTGACCGTTTTACCGCTGGGCGGCCGAGGGGGTGACGATGAGCGACAGCCCCGACGACCCGACGTTCGAGCGAGTGCGCGAACAGGCGGCCGAGGCCCTCACCGAGAGCGACGCCGCGTCGCTGTACGTCGGCCTCGCCGGCCCGGACGGCCAGAACGAGTACTACTTCGCCAACGACGTCGACGACGAGGAGTTACAGGAGATGGCCGCCCAGCAACTCGGGATGCTGACCCGCGTCCTCGCCGAGCAGTCGAACGCGAGCATCGAACAGGTGACGAGTCAGGCCGCGGAGATGGCCAAGCAGATGAACGTCCGCTAGGCCGACGGACGGGCGCGCGCCGGCGTCCACGTCGGCGTCGAGAGGGGCGTCGCCGCGAGTGAGGCGGACGCCGACTCGTTCGCGTCCGTCTCCCCCGCCGTCGATTCGTTCGCCTCCGTTCCCCCCGCCGACGACTCGTTTACCTCGTCGGCCTCCTGCAGCACGTATCGCTGCCCGACCATCGGGTCCAGCAGTCTGTCGACGGGTGCCCGGTCGTCGCGGAGGACGGGCACGTCGTCGGTGGGCGGGGCCGACCGCCGGTAGTTCCGTATCTCCTCGGTGAGGTCGATGCCGATGTCGCGCCGGTCGTTGCGCGCCAGTAGTTCCGCCTCGGTGACCTCCGAGTCGTCCTTCGTGGCGACGACTTCGATGTTCTGGACGACGCCCCCGCCGGCCGTCGGGAAACTGTACACCCGCGGGAACACCCGCTCGATGGTCTTGTACTCGGCGCGGTAGAACTCCGACGCCGGGCCGGACGGCGCGGAGATGACGTTGGCGAACAGGACGCCGTCGTCGTCGAGGCGACTCGACGCGAGGCGCATGAACTCCTCGGTGGTCAACTCGAACGGCACCTTGTCCTTCCGGTAGGCGTCGAGGACGATGAGGTCGTACGTCCGGTTGGTCTCCCGGAGGAACTGCCGGCCGCCCCGGTTGTAGATGTTCAGCCGTTCGGACTCCTCGACGTCGAAGTAGCGCTTCGCCGCGTCGATGACCTCGGGGTCGATTTCGGCCACGTCCACGGTCACGTCGTAGTCGTTCGCGAACCGCTTCGGGCCGGTGAACCCGCCGCCGCCGACGAACAGCACGCGGTCGACGTCGTCGGTCAGGAGCAGGGGGAGGTGGAAGTAGCGGGTGTAGTCGAACACGTGACGGTTCGGGTCCGACAGGTCCATCGCGCTGTGTCGCTGGCCGTCGAGGTAGAGCGTCCGCGTGTCGCCGCTGTCGACCACCTGTAGCTCCTGATACGGCGTCTGCGTCTCGTAGACGACGCGCCCCTCGACGCTGTAGCCGGCGACGCCGCTCCCGACGGCGGCGACGAGCAACAGTGCGACGAACCCGCCGGCGACGGCGTCGTCGCGCTCGAACTCCGGGAGGACGAGGACGAGAGCGGTCAGGAGCGAGAGCGCGCCGAAGACGAACGCGATGTACTCGATGTCGAGCCACGGTACGAGGACGAACGTCGTGGCGAACGCGCCGACGATGCTGCCGATCGTGCCGAGGGCGTAGACGTGCCCCGACGCCTCGCCGAGCCCCTCCTTCGCCGACAGTTCCGCCGCGTACGGGCTGACGTAGCCGAGGAGGTACGTCGGCGGGCCGAACAGGAGCGTGATGGCCGGCAGCGACGCGAACCGACTCGGGAGCGGGAAGCCGGTGCTGGCGCGCAACAGCAGGTCGCCGAGGAAGATGAGGCCGGCGACGTACGCCGCCGTCAGGAGGAACACGCGCGCCATCCGCCCGTTCGTCGCTCGCTCGGCCGCCTGCTTGCCGCCGCGGTGGTACCCGTAGCTGAGTGCGGCGAGGAAGACGCCGATGATGCTCCCCCACGTGTAGATGCTGCTGCCGAACTGCGGCGCGATCATCCGGCCGGCGAGAATCTCCAGCCCCATGCTGGCGACGCCGGAGACGAACACCGCAACCTCCGGCCGCGACAGTTCGAACGCGTCCGAGACGCGGGCCGTAGCCATGTGGGTTCGAGGGAGCAGAGACGCTTTAGCGTGGCGTCCGCGGAGCGCTACCGAAAGCCATAGTCCGGTCGTCCTCGAACGGCCGGTCATGCGACTGGCGCGAATCCGGACCGACGACGGCGTACTGACGGGCGAATACGACGACGGAACGGTCGAGACGGACGACGGCGCGTACGTCGTCGGAGGGGACGCCGAACTGCTCGCCCCGTGCGAGCCCTCGGCGTGCTACTGCGTCGGCCGGAACTTCGCCGAGACCATCGAGCAGATGGAGTACGAGACGCCCGACCAGCCCGACTGGTTCATCAAGCCGCCCGTGTCGGTGGTCGCCCCCGGCACCGACGTCGAGTACCCGTCGTGGACGGAGGAACTCACCTACGCGGGCGAACTCGCCGCCGTCATCGACGAGGAGTGTACGGACCTCGCCGAGGACGAGGTGGACGACGCCGTGCGGGGGTACACCATCATGAACGACCTGGACGCCCTCGACCAACCGGGCCGCACCGCGCGCAAGGCGTTCGACGGTTCCGGCCCCCTCGGCCCGTGGATAGAGACGGACCTCGACCCCGACGCCGTCGACATGACCACCCACGTCGGCGGCGAGTTGCGACAGGAGGCGAACACCGAGTTGATGCTGTTCTCGCCGCGCGAAGTCGTCTCGTTCCTCTCGGAGCGCTACACGTTCAAGCCGGGCGACGTCGTCTCGTTCGGCAGTCCCGCCAACCCCGGACTGGTCGAACCCGGCGACGAGGTGGAGATACGGTACGAGGGCGTCGGGACGCTTCGGAACACCGTCGTTAAGGGGGAGTGAGTCGCCGAACGGCGGCGATAGCGGACGCCGGCGTCCGCGTCGACGGCGCGGGACGCTTCCTCGTCGAGGCCGCGGACCGCGTGGCGGAGGCGAACGTCCGGGCCGTCGTCGACTGAGCGTCGAACGCCGTCTTCCGTCCCCGGGACGTGGCTCTGTTACGACATGTCACCACCAGTATGAAATGTGAGCGTTTAATACGGATACCGAGTAGAGCGTCTCTCGGGATGGGAAACGACGGGAAACCGTTCAACGGAAACGTCGACGTACTTCACGAACGCGCGGTCCTGACGCCACTGCCGGACGTCGACGCCGAACGCGAGTTCCACCGGAACATGATGAACGTCGCCGCCGCGCAGGAGCGGAAGGCCGAGATGTTGGCCGACCCCGACGTGCGGTTGCTGGAGGCGTACGAGCGACAACTGGAGGGAATCGCCGAGACGTACCGACAGCGGTGTCTGCGCGTCGCGGGCGAGGAGTACGAGTCGGTCGCACTCGCCTACGCTCGCGGGGAACGCGACGACGACACCGCGGCCATCGCGGCGTACTACTTGGAGGGACTGTGGCGGATGCAGCAGCGAATCACCGTCTCCGACATGCTGTTCTTCCCCATCATCCTCCGCTACCCCGACTGCTTCACGGTCAACCTCCGGTTCGCCAGCGGCCACCGGACGACCCGGTCGGTGCTGTACGAGTCGCCCGAACACCTCGTCGAGGAACTCGACGCCCAGTCCGCGCTGACGTACTCCGCGGAGAGCCACTACACCCAACGGGAGGCCGCCGAGGAGATAGCGGCGACGGCGGCGTACATCCGCGAGGCGTTCCCCGACCCCGACGAGACGTCGTTCGAGGAACGGAAGACGGGCGGCATCGTCTCCGGCGGCGGTCGCAAGGGGTCGGTGTTCTCCTCGATGCTGGAGCGCGTCGAACCCGACGTGGACCGCTTCGACGAGGTGCCCGCGTCGCCGACGCTGGTCGAGGCGGGTCCGGAGGCGAAGCGGACCGAGCGCGAGTTGCTCCCCGAGGGGACGTTCGTGCTGTGACGGCGGGCGCGTCGCCGCGGACGCTCACTCCCCGCCGTCGCTCTCCAGCACCGCCCGGCGCGCGAGGGCCTCCTCGAAGAACGAGTCGGGGAGGGCCTCGATGTCGCCCGCCTGCACCCGCCAGAGGTTGGCGTACAGGCCGTCGGCGTCGAGCAGTTCCGCGTGCGTCCCGCGTCCGACGATGCGCCCCCCGTCGAGGACGAGAATCTCGTCGGCGTCCTTCACCGTCGAGAGGCGGTGCGCGATTGCCACCGTCGTCCGGTCGGCGGCGAAGTCGTCGAGGCTCCGCCGGATGAGCGCCTCCGTCTCGGTGTCGACGTGGCTCGTCGCCTCGTCTAAGACGAGAATCGCGGGGTCCTTGAGGAACGTGCGGGCGAGCGTGAGACGCTGCCGCTGGCCGCTGGAGAGCTTC
Organism: Halogeometricum rufum; assembly: GCF_900112175.1. Taxonomy (NCBI): domain Archaea; kingdom Methanobacteriati; phylum Methanobacteriota; class Halobacteria; order Halobacteriales; family Haloferacaceae; genus Halogeometricum; species Halogeometricum rufum. Next base: position 789,129 of record NZ_FOYT01000002.1, read on the forward strand.
ACGCCGCGTTCGCCCACCAGCGTGTCGTAGCCGTCCGGGAGGTTCTCGACGAACTCGTCGGCCGCCGCGCGCCGGGCCGCCGTCCGAACCTCCTCGTCCGTCGCGTCGAACGTCCCGTACGCGATGTTCTCCCTGACGGTGCCGTAGAAGAGGAACGGCTCCTGCGAGACGTAGCCGACGGCCCGCCGGAGACTCGCGAGCGACAGGTCGCGCACGTCGTGGCCGTCGATGCGGACGACGCCGTCGTCGGGGTCGTACAGTCGGACGAGCAGTTTCACGAGCGTCGACTTGCCGCTACCAGTCGGGCCGACGACGCCGACCGTCCCGCCCGGTTCGACGTCGAACGAGACGTCGCGGAGGACCGGCGAGCGCGGCACGTCGTCGTCGCCGTCGTCGTCGCCGCGGGCGAGGGCCGTCGACTCGCCGTAGCCGAACGTCACCCCCTCGTAGTCGATGCGGCCGGCGACGGCGTCGAGCGTCAACGCGTCCGCCCGTTCGCCGACCGAGCGTTCGGCGCGGAGCAGTCCGTCCACCCGCTCGCTGGAGGCCTTCGCGCGCTGGTAGCTGTTGATTATCTGGCCGAACTGCGCGAGCGGCCAGACGAACTGCTGCGTGTAGAGCATGAACGCCACGAACTCCCCGGGCGAGAGGGTTCCCGAGAGAAACGCCGGCGGGCCGTTCAGCACCCAGAGCGCGCCGACGACGAACGTGAGCGCGAAACTCAGCCCGGAGACGAGCGAGAGGCCGGGGAAGAACGTGATTCTGGTCCGGATGGCGTCCCAGTTGGCGTCGTAGTAGGCCCGCGACGCCTCGCGGACCCGGTCCACCTCGTACGCCTCGGCGTGCTCGGTCTTGATGACCTCGATGCCGCCGACGTTGTTCTCCAGTCGGGCGTTCAGCTCGCCGACGCGTCCGCGCATCCGGGCGTACTTCGGCTGGACGCGCCGGACGAAGACGAACGTGAAGACCGCCAGCAGGGGGACGGCCGTCATCGAGACGAGCGCCAGCCACGGGTTGAGCGTCGCCAGCACGACGCCGACGCCGACGACGAGGGCGACGAGTCGCAGCGTCGAACTGACGCCGTCGGTCAGGAACGACTCCAACTGGTTCACGTCGTTGTTCAGCACCGACAGCAGTTCGCCGGTCCGCGTGTCGTCGAAGAACGCGCGGTCCTGTCGCTGCAGCACCTCGTACGCGTCGACGCGGAGCGCGTGCTGGATGTTCTGTGCGAAGTGGTTCCAGCCGTACCCCTGCAGCCACGACGCCACCGCGCTCGCGAGCGCCGCGGCGACGAGGACGCCCGCGGTGAACCACACCTGTCCGGCGGCCGTCTCCGGCACCCACGTCCCGGGGACGAGCGGCAGTTCGTACCGCCGCGTCCCCAGCAGGACGGCGTCGATGGCCAGGCCCAACAGCAACGGCGGGAGCAGCCCCGTCGACCGTGCGAAGAGCGTCATCACCGCACCGAGGACCGCGTCCCCGACGTTCTCGCGCCCGTACGTCGCGTACAGTCGCCACATCGACCCGCCGTCGGACGCGAACGACTCCGCCTCGTCCGGGTCGTCGACCGCCGCGTTCCTCACGCCGGCCACCACCGTCCCCGTCTCCGGTACTCGTTCACGAGTAGTACAGCGGCCCGAGCTATATAGCGCGCTCGTCGGTTCGGGGCAAACGGTTTCGTCCCGGGGAGTCGAATGGGGAGCGATGCCGCTTCCGGGAGCCGCGGTGGTCCGGCGCAACGTCGCCGTCGGCGCCGTCTGCGCGACGGTGCTGGTCGTGAGTGCCGAACTCCTCGTGCCGGCGGTCCTCGGCGGCCCGCGGGGCGAGACGACGCAGTACGGCCTCTACCTGGTCACGTTCTCGCTGTGGATGACGTGGTTCGTCCTGACCGGCGTGGACGTCCTCGCGGCCGGCGAGTGAGGGCGACCGGTCCGCCCGACGCGGCCGCCGACATCCCGAATAGCTATACCGCGAACTGCAAAGGAGAGTGTATGAACGGTGACGGTGCGGAGTCGGAGGCCGTCGAGTCTCGTCTGTCGTCCGGAGAGACGGCCCCGATACGCGTCCTCCACGTGGACGACGACCCGGCGTTCGGTGACCTCACCGCCGCACGACTGGCGCGGACGGACGGGGACGGCGGGCCGATTCGCGTCGAGAGCGTCACGGAACCCGACGCGGCGCTGGACCGACTGGACGACGCCGACTGCGTCGTCAGCGACTTCGAGATGCCGGAGACGGACGGGCTCGACCTCCTCGACGCGGTCCGCGACCGACGGCCGGACCTGCCGTTCGTCCTCTTCACGGGCAAGGGCTCAGAGGAGATAGCCAGCCGGGCCATCTCCGCGGGCGTGACCGACTACCTCCGGAAGGGCGGCAGCGCCGACCGGTTCGACGTGCTCGCGAACCGGATTCGGAACGCCGTCGCCCGCTACCGCGCGGAACGCGAGGCCGAACGCCGCGAGACGCACCTCCGGCGCGTCGTGGACGTCCTCCCCGAGTGCATCTTCGTGAAGGACGCGGCGGGCCGGTACGTGCTGGTGAACCGGGCCGGCGCGGAGACGTACGGGATGACGCCCGAGGCGGTCGAGGGATGCCTCGACCGCGACATCCTGCCGCCCGAGGACGCCGAGCGGTTCCGCGAGGAGGACCGCGAGATACTGGCGTCGGGCGAACCGACGTACCGCCCCGAGCAACGGCGACGGACCGAGGACGGTTCGCTCATCGTCGAACGCGTGCAGAAACTCCCGTTCGACCTCGCTCCGAGCGGTGAAGGGGTGCTGGGCGTCGTCGAGGACATCACCGACGAACACTTCCGACGGCGGCGCCGCGAGGCGGCGCTCTCGGCCGTCGGCGACGCCGAGTCCGCGCTGGCGGAGGCCCGGACGGCCGACGGCGAGGCGGCCGCCGACGCGCACGACCGGTGTGCGAACGCGCTGGAGCGAGTCCGGACGCTCCTCTCGAACGGTGGTCCACTCGACGACGACTCGTCGGCGAACGACTCGACGGACGAGGATTCGCCGGACGTGGGCGAGTAGCCGCCGCGGGCCGGGCGGGCCGCGTCGTTCCCGGGCGGTCAGACGGGGTCCGTCCGCTCGACGGCCCGTTCGAGAACGTCGAGGAACGCCGGGTCGTACGACTCCGCGACGTGCGCGACGTTCCACAGGCCGCCGGCGCGAATCTTCGCGCTCCGAGCGTAGCCGCCGAGCCAGTCGCTTCGCCGCGCGTCCGCGGGGCGTCGGTCGAAGTTGCTCGCGAGGGCGATGGCGTTGCGTTCGACGAACGCCCGGTCGCTGTCGGGGCCGGGTTCGTCGTCGAGGGCGACCCAGAGGAACGGCTGGTCGCGGAGGAAGGCGCTGACCCGGCGTTCCAGCGGGTACTCCTCGTCGCGGACCGCGGCCCTGTCGCGGCCGTCCGGCACCGACGGCGTCCCCCAGTCGGGGTAGCGGTCGTGGAGGCCGTAGCGCTCGACGAACGCCTCGCCGACGCGCCGGCGGTAGACGGACCCGCGGTGGTTGCCGCCGTGCGGGTGGTCGTCGCTTCGCGCGCCGGTGCCGTAGTGCTGTTTCAGCCGGTCCCACAGCGCGGTCGAACTGCCCGCGGAGACGGCGTGCGTCCCGACGCGCGTCAGGCGACGCTGACCGCTCTCGGCGCGCGTCTCCCCCGGCGCGAAGAAGAAGTACACCCCTCGCTTCGGCCAGTCCGCGTACCCCGTGCAGTCGGCGAGTCGCTTCGCGCCGCCGACGCGGGCTTCGAGTCGGTCGAACAGGGCGTACAGCCGGTCGAGGTCCGCGCTGCGCTCCATCGTCACGGAGTAGTCGCGGGCTCCGACAAAAACCTTCGTCGCCCCTGACCGGTCAGGCGGGCGGTCCTCCCGCCTCTCAGTCGTACGTCCGGTGACTCGCGGTCCCCACGTCGATACGGACGAGCGTGTTCTCCGCCCACGCGTCGTCGTCGACGCCGTACTTGCGGTTTATCTTCCGCGTCGCCTCGCGGGTGGCTTCGGCGTCGTCCACCACCGTCGCCGTCCCGAGCAGCGACACCATCCACTGGGCGTCGCCGCCGTCGTCCTTCTGTATCGAGAGGGCGACGCGGGGGTTCTCGCGTATGTTCCGGAGCTTCGTCCCGCCCGTGACGAGTTCGACGACGCCGTCCTCGTAGCGGTACCAGACGGGAGCGACGTGCGGGCGGCCGTCCCGACAGGTCGCCACGTGGGCCATCAACGGTTCGCTCGTCAGTAACTGCGCTATCTCGTCGGAGACGCCTGACGCCATACCGTCACGTCGAAGCCGAGCGAGAAAACTCTCCGGGCGCGGTGCGCGGCCGACGAGACGTTCGACGGCGTGGCCACACGCGGGAGACATTCACGTGCGAAGACGACGTATCTACGTCGCGCGGTCAGACCGCGCGGTGTGAGACATGAGAGACGATTCAGAACGGACGAACGGGAGCCAGACCGCCGACGGGGCGGACGCGGGAGCAGAGCGGATGCGCGTGGTCATGCGATCCGGCCCGACCGTCCCGTGTGCGAACTTCAAAGCGATAGACTCCGGCGTCCTCCTCTTCGAGGACGAGAAGCGAAAGCGCGTGTCGGGGTTCGTCCCGCACGACGAACTCCTGTACGTGCTTCCGGCGGCCGTGCTCGCGGAGGACGGGCGGACACTCGGCGGGGAGGCCGAGGAGGGGTTCCAGAGTGAACTGACCGTCCTCGGCGGCCTCGGCGAGACGTACGCGCGGCGACTCCACGACGCCGGTATCGACTCGCTCGCGGCGCTTCGAGACGCCGACGCCGCCACGGTGGCGACGGCCGCGACCGTCGCCGAGAGTCGGGCGAGGCGGTGGCGCGCCGCGGCGAACGAACGAGAGGCGGCCGGACGCGACACTGCATCGGAGTCCGAGTCCGATTCGGCGGCGTCCGAAGACGAGTCGACGGACGACGCCGGAACCGGGTCCGGGCCGGCCGCGTCGGCGTCGGAGTCGTCCGAAGCGACCGACTCCGAGGGCTGAGGTCACTCGGCGTGGAACGATGCGACGAAGTCGTCGGTCGACTCGCGCCACGCGGCCGCGAGGCGGTCCTCGAACGTCTCGTCGGCGAGGGGGTCGACCGCGTCGTTGGCGTCCAACCACTCGACGGTTCGCCCGACCCCCGTCTCGAAGTCGACGGTGTACTCGAAGCCCAAGTCGCGTCTGGCCTTCGCGTTGTCGAAGACGGTGCTGTACCGGAAGTGGTCGCGGAGCATCTCGGTCCGGTCGGGGGCGACGGCGCGGAGGACGTCCGTCGGGACGTGGACGAGGTCCGGGTCGGGCGCGTCGAGGGCGGCGGCGACGCGTTCGTGGTACTGGTTCCACGTGATGGTCTCCTCGCTCGTGACGTGGTACGCCTCGCCCGCCACCGTCTCGGCGTCGGCTTCGACGGCACCGACGAACGCGCGGGCCACGTCGTCGCGGTGGCACGGCCCCCACAGCGAGGTGCCGTCGCCGTGGACGACGACGGGTCGGCCCTCGCGGACGCGCGAGACGTACGAGGAGTCCGTCCCGAACGTGTGGAGGAGCGTCCCGCCCTCGCCGTAGGTGCTCCACGGCCGGATAACCGTCGCGTCGAACGCGTCGCCGTCGGCCGCGAACAACACGTCCTCGGCGGCAATCTTGCCCGCGGCGTAGTCGCTGACGGGCGGCCGGCGCGGCGCGTCCTCGGTGACGGGGTTCGACTGCGGGGGGCGGTGGTAGACGTCGACGGTCGAGCAGAGGACGAACCGGTCGACGCGACCCTCGAACGCCCGGACGGCGCTCTCGGCGTCCTCGGCGGAGAAACACACCATGTCGACGACGGCGTCCGGCGCGGGGTCGAGTTCGCGCATCCGGCGCTCGAACGCGCCGTAGTCGGTCCGGTCGGCGCGGACCTCGCGGACGCCGTCCGGAATCTCGGCGTCCGTCTCGCCGCGCGTCACCGTCGTCACGTCGTGTCCCGACGTGACCAGTTGCCGCGTGATTCCCGTGCTGATGAGGCCGGTTCCGCCGACGATGAGGACGTGCATACTCGACGTGCGGCACGGCGGGAGAAAAGGACGCCGCCGGGTCGGACGGCGGCGGTCGGACCGTCCGACCCGGTCGGCGTTCGAGTCCCCGCGCCCGGTCAGTCCCGCACGTCGCCGCCGTCAGTCTCGACTGAGACGGCGTCCGGCGGTCGGGACGACGACTCGGTGTCGGTCGGTGGTGACGTGTCGGCGTCGAGAGCGTCGTCGGTCGCTGGCGACGTGTCGGCGTCGAGAGCGTCGTCGACCGATGGCGACGTGTCGGCGTCGGCCGGCGACGACTCGTCGGCGACGGCCGTCTCGCCGGTCACGTCGAAGCGGTCGAGCGTCCCCCGCAGGTCGTCTGCCCGGTCGGCGAGCGAATCGACGCCGTCGGACACCGACGCCAGCGAGGCGGTCTGTTGCTGGGTCGCGGCGGCGGCGTCCTCGGCGGCCGAACTCGTCCGGTCGCTGATGTCGGAGACGTCGGCGACGACGTCCTCCACCTCGGCCGCCGTCGCCGCCTGCCGTTCGGTGGCGGCGCGTATCTCCCGGACGTCCTCGGTCGTCCGTTCCACGTCGTCCACGATGGTCTCGATTGCCTCCATCGCCTCCTCGACCGTCTCGGAGCCGTCCACGACGCGTTCTCGGGTGCGCCGGATGTCCGCGGCCGTCGTCTCGGTCTGGTCGCGCACCCGGTCGATGGACGACTCGATGTCCCCCGTCGCCGCCTGCGTCTCCTCGGCGAGTTGCTTCACCTCGTCGGCGACGACGGCGAATCCCTCGCCCGCCTCGCCGGCGCGGGCCGCCTCGATGGAGGCGTTCAGGGCGAGCACGTTCGTCTGGTCGGCGATGTCGTCGATGAAGGAGACGACCGACTCTATCTCCTCGATGACCGCCTCCAGTTCCGCGACCGTCTCGACGGTGGTCGCCGTCGCCTCGTCGATGGCGCGGAGTTCGGTCACCGCGTCTTCGGCGGCCGCGCGGCCGCGTTCGCCGCGTTCCCGCGCGGCGTCGGCCCGGTCGGCCACGTCGGCCGCCGAGGCGGTCATCTGCTGAATCGTCGCGGAGAACTCGGTCATCCGGTCGGCGGCGTCCGTCAGGTGGTCGTCCTGCCGAACCGCGTCGTCGAGGATGTCGGTCATCGACGCCGAGACGCTCTCGCTCGCCTCGCGCACCTCCGCGACGCTCGCACTCGTCTCCGCGCCCGCCTCGGCCACGTCCTCGCTGAACGCCTGCGCGTCGGCGACGACGGCCGCGAGTTCGTCCATCGTCCGGTTGTACGCGCGGGCCACGTCGGCCATCGCCTCGTTCTCGTCGTCGGGGTCCATCCGGCACGCGAGGTCGCCGTCCGCACTGCGCTCCATCACGGCGCGGTACTCCTCGGCGGTCGATTCGAGGTGGTCGTTGAGCGCCTCGGCCTCGTGCAGACTCGACTGTAACGACGCGCGCATCTCGTCGAACGCGTCGTAGAGGCGTCCGAACTCGTCCTCGCGAGACGATTCGAGGGGGACCGACAGGTCGCCGTCGGCCATCGTCTCCGCGCGGTCGGTGAGATGCGTCAGCGTCCGCGTCGTCCGCCGGCCGAGGGCGGCCGCGACGACGCCGAGTGCGCCCACCGCGGCGAGGACGGTCCACAGCAGACTCTCGCCCACGCCGTTTCTGAGAGCGTAGGCGCTCTCGGCCGGGACCCGCGTGCCGACGACCCAGTTCACGCCGTCGAGGGAGGCGTAGGCGGCCACGGCGTCGTCGCCGCGGAAGAACCGGGCCGCGTCGCCGACGGCGGCGGCCGAGAGGTTCGCCACCGGAGCGGAGGCGTTCGACGCCGCCGTCTCGGCGTCGGAGTCGGTGGAGACGACCGGGTCGCCGTCGGCCGTGTAGACGGTCGTCTCCCCGCCCGCCATCGTCTGGTAGAACTGGTCGACCCGGTGGGTGAGGTTCACGGTCACGACGACGGCGTGTTCGGTGTTCGAGGGGACGGCGCTGACGAACGCCAGCGCCTGCCCGTCGGCCACGGGAGACCGGTAGGGCGTCTGTGAGACGTGGACGACGCCGGCGTCGTTCGTCGCCGAGTCGATGGCGGCGCGGTTCTCCCCCCACGGGAGACCCATCTCTGCGGCGTTCGCGCCCTTCATCTCGCGGGCCGTGCTGGAGACCACGTCGCCGGAGGCGACGCGAACGTAGTGAATCGCGACGACGTCGGCCGACAGGTCGTCGGCCTGGTCGAACAGGTAGAGGTCTATCTTCCGCTCCTGCCCGAGTTGGAACGCCTTGGCCTGCGAGAGCGACCGGGTCTGCGCGGACTTGCTCGCCAGCCACTCGTCCATCCCGTCGGCCTGCAACTCAGCCGTCGAGGTGACCTGTTGTTCGACCTGCCCGTCCAGCGAGTCCGTCACCCGCGCGTACGAGACGGCCCCGACCGACCCCATGACGAGCATGGCGACGAGCATCGCCGCGGCGAACTTCCACGCGTACCGCCGCCGGACGACGCGCGGAACCAGCCCTCTCACACTCGGGCGCGGGACGCCGCGGCGGACGCGCCGAACCGCATCCCGAACGCCGAGCGACCGAAGCCGTGACCAGATACTTCCCATCGCCCGGACGTGCCTTCTCATCGGTGATAAAGTGTCGTAATATATAGGTTATTGAGCGAACGATTGCCGTACCCAAATATCGCCCTGAGCGCCTGAAGTTCGAGAATTAGCTCGAACGACGCGTCAGCGATGGTGCCAGTCGATATTTTCGAGTCTGATAGCGCCTCACCGACGGGCGAGGAAGAGTAACTCCGCGACGACGAGCGAACACGACCCGAGTAGCACCGACGTGCCGCCGAGGGCGAACGGGACGGCGGTGAGACCGGCCTCGGCGGTCACCAGCGACCCCGGAGACGCGGCGGCGAGGAGGGCCTCGGCGGGGTACGCGACGCCGGCCACGACGGCAACCAGTCCCGCGAGAAAGAGGAGGTACACAGGGAGAGACGGCCCTCGGCGGCGCGGGCCGGCGGGTCGGACCATACCCCGGCCACGTCGAGGAGGCGAATGAGTATGGGCCGCGTATCCGGGCGCAACGGTGCGATACCGGCGGTTATCGTGTTCGTAAGCGACGCGGCGGCGACGCCGGACGGCGCGGAGTCGTCAGTCGTCGGGGTCGAAGTCCAAGGCGACGGAGTTGATGCAGTAGCGCTTGCCGGTGGGGTCCGGGCCGTCGTCGAACACGTGGCCGAGGTGCCCGCCGCAGTTCTTGCACGTCACCTCGATGCGTCGCATCCCGTGTCGGGTGTCCGTCTCCGTCTCGACGGCGTCGTCGTGCGCGGCGAAGAACGACGGCCACCCGCAACCGGAGTCGTACTTCGTCTCGGCCGCGAACAGTTCGGCACCGCACCCCGCACAGCGGTAGACGCCGTCCTCGTCTCTGTCCACGTGTTCGCCGCTGAAGCGTGGTTCCGTCCCGCGTTCGCGCAGCACGTGGTACTCGTCCGCCGAGAGCCGTTCGCGCCACTCCTCGTCGGTCGTCGGGGGGTCCTCCGACTGGTGTTCGGACATACGTACCGGTAGGCGTTCGACGGCAAAGAACCCACTCACCGGGTGCGACGGCGCTCGAACGGTCACGCCGGGGTCGCATTCGCGTCCGCGGGCCCCCCGCGACCCGGGAGGAACGCGGCCGTTGACGGCGAGGACGCGGACCCGCCGAAGGCCGGTTCGACGGCGGGGCGTCGGCGACGGCTCACTCGTACGCTTCCTCTTTCTGCTCGATTCCGCGTAGCTCCTCGACCTGTAGTTTCCACCCGCTGAGCGAGTCGATGGCGTCCGACTGCTCGAAGGCGGCCATGAACCAGGCGTTGTCGTCCAGCGTCTCGACGAAGTCGTCCCACTCGTCGCCGTCCCTGTCGAGCGCTCTGACCGTCCCGGTGACGGCGACGCTCTGCCACTCGAAGCGGTCGCGGATGTCGGTGACGAGGAGGCGTGCCGTCGCGCCGTCCCGGATGAACTCCATCTTCGTCGGGTTCGGGGTGTCTTCGAGGAATCCGAAGTAGACGGCGTCGCCGTCGTAGCCGAACGAGATGGGGAGGCTGTACGGTTCGCCGTCTCGGCAGAGCGACACGACGCCGTGTCCCCGTCCCTTCAACAACGCGTCGATGTCCCGCTGGTCCATCGGAACGCCGCTAAACTGAGCGTATGGGTTGCTTGACATTTTGATCCCAGAGAAGTAACGACACCGACTCACAACTAGTTTTGGGTGGGAGTTACCGCTCGGTAGAACTATTTGGGTCCCGACACACGCGGGAATCGACCGACCCCGGGGCGGGCCGCGGCGGCGGACCCCGGGATGGGTCGCGGCGGCGGACCGGACTCAGTCGTCGCGGCGGAGGAACTTCGGCAGTTTGAGCCGTTCGAGGTCGTCCACGTCGAGTTCGAGCATCGAGGCGCGTTCGACGGCGGTCGGCAGTTCCGACGGCGTCTCGTCGGTGTCTATCTCCTCGGCCGACGGGTCCAGGTCGATACCCTTCGCCTCGACGAGGTGTTCCCACGCCGCGTCGTCGGACTCGTACTCCTCCCGGTGGTCGCGCAACGCGTTCCGACCCTCGTTGTACGCCAAGTCGAGGACGCTCCGCTGGTAGGCCGTGTCGGCGATTCGGAGGATTCGGGTCCGCTCGTCGTCGTACTCGTGGCCCAACTCGGCGGAGATGCCCAGGGCGTACATCCGACGGAGCGCCTCCTCGGCGCTGATGGTCTCCCAGTCCAGGTCGAACGCGCGTTCGTACATGGGTCAGAAGTCCACGTGGTCCATCGGGTCCACGACGAGCCCCTCGTCTTCGAACTTCAGCGAGCGGATATCGCAGTCGATGTCCGTCCCGCGCATCTTCACCACCTGAATGCCCCGCGTCATCCCCGTCGCTTCGAGGTAGTTGTGGAAGAAGATGACGCCGTGCGCGAGGAAGTGCTCGTCGGAGTACGAACTCGGGTCCGTCATCTCCGAGATGAGGAGGGTCGTCGCGTCCCCCTGCTTCAGCGCGGTCAGAAACCGCGTCATCTCCGCGTCGTCGCCGGTGAACAGCAGTTGGAGGAGCATCGTCGAGTCGATGACGAGGCGGTCCACCTTCCGCGAGTTCACGAAGGCGACGATCTTGTCGGTGAGACTCTGCACGCCGGACGTCCCCCCGTTGCCCGAGAACTGGTTCAGCACGTGCTTGCCTTTCTGACTGGCGAGGTTGATGAACCGGAACTGGTCGGACGACGTGAGCGTCTCGAAGCCGAAGTCGTAGCTCGACATGTCGTTGACGAGTTCCTCTCGGGTCTCGTGCATCGTGATGTACATACAGTTCTCCCCGTTTCGAAGTCCCTCTGCGACGAACTGGGCGGTGAACGTCGTCTTTCCGCTTCCCGGAGGACCTGAGAGCACGTAGAGTCGGCCGGGGAGGAACCCACCTTGGATGAGGTGATCGAATCCACTTACCCCACTCGGAATCCGCATACCGCTACTCTCCGTATTCTGACTTATAATCGTTCCGGGGAATTACGTCACTCGGGGAACAGCTCGCGTTCCCGGTCGATGGCGTCGATACGGGCGACGTCCGAGGCGTCGAGTTCCAGCGTCGTCGCGGCGTCGAGGTTCGCGCGGAGGTGCGGTTCCGAACTGGCCTTCGGGACGACGGCGAACCCCTTCGCCCGCACCCACGCCAGCGAGACGGCGTGCGGCGTGGCGTCGTGTTTCTCGGCCACCGCGACGACTTCGGGCACGTCGGCGACGCGCCCGCCGGCCAACGGCGAGTAGGCGACGGGCGCGTAGCCGTGTTCGCGCGCGTCGGCGACGAGTTCCGGCCGGGTGAACAGGGGGTGGTACTCCGTCTGGTGGGCGGCGATGGGCGCCTCGAGGTGCGCGCGAGCGGTTTCGAGGTCCGACAGCTCGAAGTTACTCACGCCGACGTGGCGAATCAGCCCCTCCTCGCGCAGGCGGTCGAACGCCGCCAGCGTCTCCGGCGGGTCGTACGCGTCGATGGGCCGGTGGACGTACAGCAGGTCCAGATAGTCCACGCCCAACTTCGCCATGCTCTCGCGCGTGCTCGAAATCACGTCGTCGTGGGCCAGTTGGTCGGCCCACACCTTCGTCGCGAGGAACACGTCCTCGCGCGGCACGTCCGCCGCGGCGAGGGCGTCGCCGACGACGGCCTCGTTCCCGTATATCTGCGCGGTGTCGACGTGGCGGTAGCCCATCTCGACGGCCGTCGTCACGGCCCGCGCGTCGGCGGCGGTGTCCAGCCCCATCGTTCCGAGTCCGACGGCCGGCACTTCGGCGTCGCCGACGGTCGGTCCGGCGTCACCGACGGTCGGTCCGGCGTCACCGACGGTCGGTCCGGCGTCACCGACGGTCGGTCCGGCGTCACCGACGGTCGGTCCGGCGTCGTCCGTCATCGGTGGTCACCGTCCGGTTCGCCGTCGTCGCGGGGGACCGCGTCGTACTCCATGGAGAGTGAGCGAGGCGCGGCGGTAATAGCGTACCGTCTGCCGGTGAGAACCGCCGACACGTTTTCCTCCGCCGGCCGACTACTCTCGCTTGCGGACCTCGCGTCCGTTTCGTGTGCAATCGGTTCATGGTGGGACATGCCTCTCTTCGCACACGTCGCCTTCTTTCCGCCCCGTCCGGAACCGCCGACGCCCGAACGGTAAAGCGACGCGAGCCCTAACTCGCCCACATGAACGTGACGACGGAATCGGACGACGGCGCGGAGCGACGATGACGCTGCGCGTCGGCATCGTCGGCGCGGGCGCGGCGGGCATCGGGGCGGCCGACGCCCTCCGCGACGCGGACGCCGACGTGACCATCGTCGAGAAGAGTCGCGGCGTCTGCGGACGGGCGGCGACGCGGCGCAAGAACGGCTGCCGCTACGAACACGGCGCGAACTACATCAAAGACCCCGACGAGCGGACGGAGGCGCTGATTCGGGACCTCGGCGAGGACGGACTCGTGGACGTCGAAGAGCCGGTGTGGGTGTTCGACGCCGACGGCGAGGTGGCCGAGGGCGACGACGACGGGGCGCACAAGTGGACGTGGACGGCGGGCATCACCCAGTTGGGCAAGCGTCTCCTCGCCCGGACCGACGCGACGGTGCGGCGGACGACCCGCGTCGAGTCGGTGACGCGCGACGAGTCCGCGGCGACGTGGACGCTCACCGACGCCGACGGCGGGACGCACGGCCCGTTCGACCGTCTGCTGCTCACCCCGCCCGCGCCGCAGACGGCCGCCCTCCTGCGAGCGACCGACTGGGACGACGGCCGACTGGACGACGTGGTCGCCGCCGTCGAAGACGTCTCGTACCGGACCATCCGGACGTTCGTCCTCCACTACCCGTTCCGCGAGTCGTACCCGTGGTACGGCCTCGTCAACGTGGACAAAGCGCACGAGGTGGGGTGGCTCTCGCGCGAGGAGTGCAAGGACGGCCACGTCCCCGACGGCGAGAGCCTCCTGATAGCCCAGATGAGTCCGGAGTGGTCGACGGCGCGGTACGACGACCCACTCGACGAGGCGGGCGACGACGCGGCGGCGCTCGTCGCCGCGTTGCTGGACGACGACCGGTACGCCGACCCGGACTGGGTCGACGACCAGGGCTGGCGCTACGCGCTCCCGAACGGCGGCGTCGACGCGGACGCACTCGCCGCCGTCGAGGACGCCGGCCTGTTCTTCGCCGGCGACTGGTTGGTCGGTGAGGGGCGCGTCCACCGCGCCCTCTGGAACGGGCACGACGCGGGCGAGCGAATCGCCGGGAGCGAGTAGGGCTACTCCGCGCTCGACGCCTCGTGAATCTTCTCGCCGCGGTGGAGGCGCGCGGCGATGGTGAACGTCTGCTCGCGTTCCCGCCGCGTCGGGAAGTGCGCGCCGAGGTAGCGCGCGACGGCGACGAGGAGCGTCCGCGTTTCGGCGGGGTCGTCCCTGAGCGCCGCCTGCGTGAACCCGGCTTCCAGCGCCTGATACGTGTGGAAGCCGGCGTCCTCGCGGAGGAGCGCTTCGCCGAGTCGCTCGCGGAGGCGGTCCACGTCGCCGCCGCAGTCGAGGTAGTGGGCGGCGCGGCGGCCCGCCTCGTTCACCTCCCCCTCCCGCTCGAACGTCTCGACGAGGGCGTCGAGGTGGTCCGCCGGGTCCGCCCCGGCCCCGGACGCCGGGTCGGGGAGCGGTGCGGGCGGCGTGTTGAGGAAGCGGTCGAGGTAGACGTTCGTGGCGGCGTCGAACACGCCGCGGTAGAGTTCGGTCGCCCCCGTCCGGCGAGCCAACTGGTGGACGGCGTTCGCGTAGGTGAACGTGTGGTGGACGGTGTTCCAGTCGGAGAACTCGTTGACCGTCGCGAACCGCGCCACGCGCGTCGCGGCGGCGAACGCCACCTCGCGGGCGAGCGCTTCGACCGACGCCCCCGCGCGAATCGCGTCTTCGAGGGCCGCGAGAACGGTCTCGGGGTCTTCCGCGAGGAGCGTCTCGGTGAACCCCTCGGGCGCGGACCACGCCGACCCCTCCCCGGCGGCGACGAGCGAATCGAGGTCCGCGAACGTCTCGTCCAGCATCGCCGCGAGGTCGACTGGCTGTCGCCACGACGACTGCTCCTCGGCGCGGGCGGCCGTCGCCATCCCCTCGACCAGACTCGGGAGGACGGCGTCGGCGTGGTCCCAGCCGACGTGGTCGAGGGCCTCGCAGGCCTTGTTGACGAAGTCGAGCGTGTGGCCGGTGTTCAGGTAGCGGTGGTCCGTCGCCGCCGCGGCCAGCATCGTCGCGAGGCGTGCGTCGTCCGCGCCGTTGGCGATGGCGGTCCTGAGGACCCGTTCCGCACCGTCGGCGTCGCGGACCTCGACGTTCTCGCGGAACCACTCGGTCAGGCGGTCGAACGACACGTCCGTCGTCTCGAACGGGTCCTGGTCGAACCGGGGCGGTTCGCCCGCGCAGTCGTCGCCGACGTGGACGAGTCCCTGATACAGCGCGCGCTTTCGGTCCGCCTCGCGCAGGTCGGGGAGGACGTTCCGCATCGCCGCGAGGATGGTCAGACCGGGGCCCCACCCGCTCTCGCGGTAGCGCGCGCCGAAGCGGACGCCGCGTTCGACGACGTCGTCTGCGGAGACGCCCGCGTCGACGAGGCCGATGGCCGACTTGGCGACGACGAGGCGGAGGTTCTGCTCTAACCCGTCGTCGAGTCGGCGGGTCCAGTGGTCGGCGGGCGGTTCGTCCGGTTCGGGGTGCGGGTCGACGTAGACGGTGCCGTCGCGCACCTCGACGGGGAACGTCTGCACGTCGTCGGCCCACGGGTCGAACGTGTCGCCGCAGGAGAGTTCGAACCGCGCGTGGTGCCAGTGGCAGGTGAGGACACCGTCCTCGACGCTCCCCTCCGACAGGGGAAACCCCATGTGGGGACAGCGGTTGTCCACCGCGCGAATCTCCCCCTCGTGGTAGAAGACGGCGAGTGCCCGCCCGTCGACGGACGCCTGTACGCGCCCGTCGCGTTCGAGGTCGGAGAGCGAGACGACTTCGCGGAACCGGTCGGTCGAACTCATGTGACACGGTAGCACGCATACGCGCCTAAAGCTTCGCTGAAGCGTAATATTGTAACCAGACTGTTATTAGTAGAGGGCATATATCTCTCGGAGGTAGCCGACTCATATCGACTCTCGACGCCGAAATCGGCTCTCTGAGCGCTCGTGTGCCCCGTGTTGTCATATAATCCGACGGTTTTTTGCCGACGAACGCGAACGTTCCGTTGTGTCTCTCACCGTCCGAATCGACCCCCACGTTCACTCCGACGCGTCGTACGACGCGCACGACCCCGTGGAGCTGATACTGGAACAGGCCGCCGAAATCGGTCTCGACGCCGTCGTCATCACCGACCACGACGTCATCCACGAGTCGATTCGCGCGGCGGAACTGGCCCCGATGTACGGGCTGGTCGGCATCCCCGGGGTGGAGGTGTCGACGGCGGACGGTCACCTCCTCTGCCTCGGCGTCCGGGAGATGCCGCCGCGCCGCGCGCCGATGAAGGAGACGGTGGAGTGGGTCCGTGACCGCGGCGGCGTCGCCATCGTCCCGCACCCCTTCCAGCGGAGTCGCCACGGCGTCCGGAAGAAGCGGCTTCGCGGGGTCGACCCCGACGCCATCGAGGTGTACAACTCGTGGCTGTTCACGGGGTGGAAGAACCGCCGCGCACGCCGGTTCGCCCAGTCCGGCGGCTATCCGGGCGTCGCCGGCAGCGACGCGCACAAGGTGGGGTACGTCGGCCGCGCGTACACCGAGATAGACATCCCGGACGTGCGCCGTCCGGAACTCACGACGGACGTGGTCCTCGACGCCGTCCGCGACGGCGCGACGCGCGTCGAGGGTCGACGGACGCCCATCCCGACGAGCGCCCGCCACTACGCCGGCGCCGGCGTCAGAAAGAGCGGCTACGTCGCGAAGCAGGGCGCGGTCAAGAGCGGGTCGGTCGCCAAGACGGGCGTCGTGCAGGCCGCGCAACTGCTCTACCGCGTCTCTCCCTTCTCGCGGTAGTCGCGACAGGAGGCTTTTGTCCCGTCAGTTCGTCGACCAGAGCCGATGCCCTCCACCACCGGGTCCGACACCGCGGGCACCGACACCGGCGCGTCAGACGGCACCGCCAGCCCGGAGGAACGGCCGCTGTTCAACCTCGCGCTGTCCGGACTGATACTCCTGAGTTCGGGCGCGTCGCTGTACGAGATGAGCGACGTCTCGCCCGCGCTCCTCGTCGCCGGGTTCGTCGTGACGAGCCTCGCGTACGGGCCGGCCGCGTCGACCGCTCCCGGTCGCCGCTTCGTCGCGAGGTTCCGCGCGGTTCACGGCGCGGTCCGCCTCGCCATCGTCTTCGGCGTCGTCGCCCTCGTGTTCGGCCTCGCGTTCGCGTTCGACGTCCCGCCGGCCGGCGTCCAGAGCGCCGTCTTCGGCGGCGCCGTGGCTCTCGCCGCGTACGTGGTCTACCGAATCCTCGCGGACCGCTTCGGCGACGGCTGAGAGGACGTTCGTCACTCGGAGAGCGGACGGCGTCGCCGGTACTCGGCGCCGAGGAGGTCCGCGACCAAGAGGAGGGAGAACAGACCGTCGAGACCCGTGGCAGTCACGACGTTGGGCGCGCCCACCGCCGCGACGAGTTTGGCGCCGCCCACGCCGAGGTAGACGAGGCCGGCACCGATGCGGAACGTCCGATTCGCCCGGAATGGTTCGATAGCGGCCGCGAGGCTCCCGACGACGACGAGTCCGCACAGAGCGTACTCGACGGGCGTCGCCGGAACGTCGAGGAGGGCGAACCCGAGGACGAAGACGGCGGCACCGGCGAGTCGCTCGACGTCCACGTCGTCGCGGTTCACCCCTCCGACCTCCGTTCGGCCGTCGGTGCGCTGTCGGCACGGTCGCTCACGTTCCGGGCATCGCCATCGGAGGGCACGGGCCGACAGACGTGTCAGGTTTACAAATATATCCCGACCGGTCGCGGCGGCGACCCGGACCGGCGGTCACGATGTCACCGGCGGTCACGCGCCGATGGCTACGGCGACTCCGACCCGACCAGTTCCTCGTACTGCGCGCCCGTCTGCTTCAGCGTCGCCGTCGAGTAGAGGCGTTCGTGGTCGAACGGCAGGTGGTCGGCGGCGAGTTCGTCTATCTTCTCGTCGACGGCGTCGGCCTCGCGGCCGTGGATCATCGTGAAGAGGTTGTACGGCCAGTCCTGGTCGGGGCGGCGCGGCCGGTGGTAGCAGAGCGTGACGTACGGCAGGCGGCCGACGGCTTCGCCCCGTTCGTCCAACTCCTCGTCGGGCACGTCCCAGACGACCATGCAGTTGGCGTCGAAGCCGGTGACGACGTGGTTGACGATGCAGCCGATGCGCTTGATACAGCCGTCGTCGAGGAGTCGGTCGACGGCCGCGAGGACGTCGTCGACGTCCGCACCGATGGCGTCGGCCACGTCCCGGTACGGCGTCGCGGAGAGCGGGAACCCGTCCTGAATCTCCACGAGGAGGTTCGCCTCGAGGGGCGACAGGTCGCCCGTCGCCTCCTCGGAGATGCGCGTGGCGTTGACTTCGGTCTCGGCGAGACTCTCGCGGGCGAACCGGTCGTCGTTCATCACCGGGAACTCCAGGTCGATGTAGTAGTCGGTGAGCATCGGGAGGTTCAGCACCGCGAGCCCGGTTCGCTCCTCGATTTCGGTCAGAATCCGGTCGCGCACCTCGCGGGAGGCGGCGGTGACGACGAACCACATGTTCCACTCGTGGTCGCGGCGGTAGTTGTGGTTCACCTGCCGGTAGCCGTTTATCACCTCGGCCACCTCCTCGAAGCGGTCCGCGGGCGCCGAGACGGCGGCCAGCGTCGAACTGCCGACGACCGGCGGGTTCAACACGGCCCCGAACCGGCGGAAGATGCCCGCCTCGCGGAGGGCGCGGACGCGCGCGAGGGCGTCGTCCTCGCTGATGCCGAGTTCCGCGCCGAGGGCGCGGAACGGCCGTTCGACGACGGGGAATCCGCTCTGGTACTCGTCGATGAGCGTGGCGTCCACCTCGTCTAAGTCGGCCCGCCAGTCGTCGGAGAGTGCGCTCATTGCCGGCTATGAGGACTCGGTGAACGTACCTATTTCGGGTTCGGGCGACGATTCAGCTATCGCTAACGCACCACTTTTGACCCGCGACTCCCAACTCCGAATCATGGCACAAGCGCCGGAGAGCCCCGAGTTCGGGGAGTGGCCGTTGAAGCGACTCATGACCGAGGTGGTGGGGACGGGCACGAAGTCCGCCGAGGACATGACGCGCGAACAGGCGAGCGAGGCGATGCGACGCATCCTCGCGGGCGAACCCGACCACACGACGCTGGGGGCGTTCTGGCTGGCGAACCGGTGGAAGCACAACGTCGCCGAGGAACTCGCGGCCTACGCCGACGTGATGTGCGAACACGTCGAGTACGCCGAACCCGACGCCGACCCCGTCGACTGCGGGGCAAACTACGACGGGAAGGGCGAGACGGCGATACTGGGCGCCGCCGCGGGCATCGTCGCCGCCGGCGCGGGCACGCCCGTCGTCGTGCACTCGGGCGACCGGGTCCCGACGCAGAAGCAGGACGCCTACAAGCACGTCCTCGACGAACTCGGGATTCGCACCGAGTTGTCCCCCGAGGAGAGCGCAGACCAGGTGGACGAGACGGGCTTCGGCTTCTACTACCAGCCCGCGTTCAACCCGGCCATCGACGACCTGTGGGAGCGCCGCGACCAGATGGGCGTCCGCACGTTCGTCAACACCATCGAGACCATCGCCAACCCCGCGAACGCCGACGTCCACCTCGGGAGCTTCTACCACCTCGCGTTCGCGAAGAAGATCGTGGACACGTTCGAGCAGTCCGAGAAACTAAACCCGCGCCGCGTCGTCATGTTCCAGGGGATGGAGGGCTACGACGACATCCGCCCCGGCTACACGAAGGTGGGCGAGTCCACCGACGGCGAGTTCACCGACTTCGAGATAGAGACGGCCGAGTACGGGATGGACTTCGAGAACGAGGACCTCGAAGTCGACCCCGACGACGTGGCCGGCGACTCCGCGGCCATCACGGAGTCCGTGGTCGCCGGCGAGCGTGACGACCACTTCTACGACGCCGTCGCCCTCAACGCGGCGTTCCGCATCTACGCCCGCGAGGACGCCGAGACGCTGGCGGACGGACTGGAGATGGCCCGCGAGAGCATCGAATCGGGCGCCGCCGAGGCGGTCCTCGACGACCTGCGCGCGTTCTGACCTCCCTCTCCGCTTCCCGCGCGTTTTTTTGGATAGGCGGCGAGCGTCGGGTATGACCACCTTCGACGACCGCTCGCTGGTCGAGATTCGCCGTGACCTGCACCGCCACCCCGAGGAGGGCTGGAAGGAGTTCCGAACGACCGCGCTCGTCGCCGAGGAACTGGATCGACTCGGGTTCGACCTCGCTCTCGGCGCGGACGCGGTGAACGCCGAGGAACGACTCGGCGTGCCCTCCGACGACGAGATAGCCGCCGCGCGGGAACGCGCGCGGCGCGAGGGCGCACCCGAGGAGTATCTGGACTACATGGACGACGTGACGGGCCTCGTCGCGTCGAAGCGCTACGGCGACGGCCCGACCATCGGCGTCCGAGTCGACATGGACGCCCTCGCGCGGTCGGAGGCGACCGACGACGACCACCGGCCGGCGCGCGAGGGGTTCGGCAGCACCCACCCGACGGAGATGCACGCCTGCGGGCACGACGGGCACACGGCCATCGGCGTCGGCATCGCCCGCGCGTTCGACGCCGAGGGGTTCGACGGCACGCTGAAACTGTTCTTCCAGCCCGCGGAGGAGGGCGGCCGCGGCGGGAAGCCGATGAGCGAGACCGACCACCTCGACGACGTGGACGCCCTGTTGGCCCTCCACCTCGGACTGGACGAGGCGACGGGCACCATCGTCGGCGGCTACGACCGCCCGCTCTCGAACGCGAAGATAGACGTGACGTTCGACGGCGAACCGGCCCACGCCGGCGGCGCGCCGAACGAGGGGCGAAACGCCCTGCAGGCGATGAGCACCGCGATTCAGAACCTGTACGCCATCCCGCGGCACGCCGACGGGAAGACGCGAATCAACGTCGGGCAGGTCCACGCCGACAACGCGCAGAACGTCATCTGCGAGGAGGCGCGGATGCGCGTCGAAGTGCGCGGCGAGGACGCCGACCTGAACGACTACATGATGGCGAAGGCCGACCGCGTCGTCGAACACGCCGCGGGGATGCACGACGTCGACTTCGACACCAGTCTGTACGGCATGACGACCACGTTCGAGAACGACCAGTCCGTCGTCGAGACGGTGATGGACGCCGCTGAGACCGTCGAGGCCGTGGACCAGGTGTGCGGGCGGAGCCCGTTCGGCGGGAGCGAGGACGCCTCCTTCCTCGTCCGCCGCGTGCAGGAGAACGGCGGCGTCGCCTCCTACGTCGGCATCGGCGCGAGCAACCCCGCCGGCCACCACACGGCGTACTTCGACATCGAGGAGGAGTCCCTCGACATCGGCGTCGACGTGATAACGGAGTCGGTCCGGCGGTTGGCCGACGACCTGTAGTTCCGCCGACGGCGGACTACTTCTCGACGACTTCGAACGGGACGGCGTACCGCGTCCCGTCGTCCCCGCCGGCGACTCGCTTCAGGAACCAGTAGCGACCGGGACCGAGCGGGACGGGTCGCGGCGGCGACCCCTCGCCCAACTCGTCGTCCGTCGCGTCCGGAGTCGGTCGGAGCGTCCACGACGCCGCACCGCCCGGCGTCGCGACGAGCAAGTCGAGCGTCACGTCCTCGCGAGTGACCGCCGCGGTCCACGTCTCGCCGTCGAGGCGCCAGACCGACCACGCGTCGCCGCCGACGGTCACCCGTTCGTCGGTCAGGTTCGACAGCGTGAACGTGACCGTCTCGCCCACCGGGACGCGCGCGGGCGAGGCGGACAGCGAGAACGTCTCGTCGGACCGCCGCACGTCCGCGGCGGACGGGGCGGACGGCGGGTCGGCACGCGGGGCGGTCAGACACCCCGCGGCGGCGACTGCGGCGGCGAACGGGAGCGAACGGAGGAGGGCGCGGCGTCGCATACGGACCGATTCGAACCGGGGGACAAGTGCTTTCGGCTAGGGGACGAGCACCGACCGGAACCGCACGTCGCCGTTCAGCATCGCCTCGTACGCCGCCTCGGCCTCGTCGAGCGAGAACGTCTCGACGCGCGGCGTCACGTCGCGGAGGGCGCTGAACTCCAGGGTGTCCTCCGAATCCCGCGGCGTGCCCGAGGGCCACCCGCCGACGCTCTGTCGCTCCTGTACGAGGGGTTGGACGTTCACCGAGAGTTCGTCGCCGGGGACGGCGATGGTGAGTAGCGTGCCGTCGACGCCCAGACCGCCCGCGATGGACTCCATCGCGTCGGTGCTCGGCGCGGTGCCGAGAATCACCTTCGCGCCGCCCATCGAGCGCAGTTCCTCGGCGGGGTCCACCGCGCTGGCGTCGAGGAAGTGGTCGGCGCCGAGTTCGTAGGCGAGGTCCTCCTTGTCCGGCGACGTGGAGACGGCCACCGTCTCGAACCCGGCGGCGCGGGCGTACTGGATACCGAGGTGGCCGAGGCCGCCGACCCCCTGCACCGCGACGAGGTCACCGGGGCGGGCGTCGGCGTTCCGAAGCGAGTTGAACGTCGTGATACCGGCACAGAGCAGGGGGGCGGCGTCGACGGCGTCCAGTTCCTCGGGGATGCGCGCGAGTGCCTCGTGCGGCGCGGTCATGTACTCGGCGTAGCCGCCGTCGTAGGAGATACCCGTCACCGCGCCGTGCTCGCAGGTGATGAAGTCGCCGCGCCGGCAGGCGTCGCAGGTGAAGCAGTGGCCGCCGTGCCAGCCGACACCGACGCGGTCACCTTCCGTCCACTCGGTCACGTCGTCGCCGACGGCGTCGACACGGCCGGCGACTTCGTGGCCGGGGACCCGCGGGTAGTCGATGCCGGGCCACTGGCCCTCCTTCACGAACGCGTCGCTGTGACAGATGCCGCACGCCTCCACCACCACGCGGACCTCGCCGGGGTCCGGGTCGGGCACGTCTCGGTCGACGACTTCGAACGGCTCGCCGGGTTCGGTGACTTGGACTGCTTTCATCGGGTCGTCGTTGGGGGACGGCGACCGTCAGTGGTTTGGGTGGTTCGCTTACCCGTCGCCGAGTGTGACCGTTCCGAGCGGAAGAACTGCGGGCGACGCCGACTGCGCGGCGTCCGGTACGGCGCTACTCGTCGGCCGGCATCGCCACGCCGACGAGCGTCTCGCCCGCGGTGACCGTCGCCTCGCGGCAGACGGAGTAGACGACGCCCGACCGGTCGGCCGTCGCCTCCTGCAACACCTCGTACGTCGTCGGGTCGTAGACGCGCCCGAGGTGGTCGCCCGCGTCCACCTCGCGGCCGAGTTCGGCCTCCGGTCCGGGGTGGAACAGCCCCGACTCGGCCGCTCTGACGCGCCCGAGGTGGTTCCGGGCCGTCGTCTGGTCGGCCGGTATCTCGGGGTCGCCCGGCAGCATCCCCAGTTCCCGGAGGACGTTGAACACGCCGCGGACGCCCGTCTCGATGGCGGGTTCGACCAACTGCTTGTTGTGCGCGAGTTCGGGCGTGATGGAGGGGATGCCCGCCCGGGTGGCGGCGACGCGGAGTTTGCCGCCGAAGTTGCGCTCGGACCACTCGGTGTCGGCGTCGTCGCCGGCGGCCTCCGCGAGCAACATGTCGGTCCCGAACGCCTCCGCGAGGCGGCGGCTCTCGTCGTCGCCGTCGAGGTAGACGGTGTGCGTCAGCATCTCGAGGCTGCCGGTGTGCAGGTCCACGATGTAGTCGGCGTCGCCCGCGTACTCCCAGAGGGCGGCCGCCATCCGTTCGTGCAGCGACCCCTCCTCGTCGCCCGGCCAGACGCGGTTCATGTTCGAGTTGACCGAGTCGAGCGCTTCGGGCGTCGTGTAGGAGACGCGGTCGAACGTCAGTGGGTCGGCGACGGGCACGGCGACCAGCGTCCCCGATAGGTCGTCGGCGTCGAGTCGTTCGTGGACGCGGCGGAGCGTCTCCGTCCCGTTTATCTCGCGGCCGTGCTGAGCGGCCTGAACGTACACGGTCGGGCCGTCTCCGTCGTCGGCGTGCGTCTGACTGCCGGCCGTATCTCGCTCGGCGGCGTCGCCGTACGTGTGGACCGTCGTCTCGACTTCGACGCCCGACGGGAGGCGGGCGAGCGTGAGCGTCTCTGCGGTGTGCATACCCCTCGTTTCGGAACGACGCGGTTAGTAGCTACGGACGGGGGAAAGCGACGCCGCGGCCGCCGGTCACCGCTGGCTGTCGCGCAGGACGAACGGGCCGATAGAGAGCGTGCGCTTGGCCACGGTGGCGATGCGGAGCACGTACGACAGCAAGAGCAGGAACGGCAGGAGCGAGACGGTGAGCGCGAGCATCGTCACCCAGACGACGTTGTTCACGCCGGCTATCGACCCCGTGAACGTCGCGGCGTCGACGAACGCCAGCATCGACAGCGACACCAAGAGCGCGGGGACGGCGGCGTAGGCGACGAGTTGGGAGAGGCTGGTGAGCGCCCACTGGAAGTAGAGCGTCTTGATGTGTTCGCGGGCCGGCCCGAACATCACCAGCGCGTCCCGCAGGTCGTTCAGCGCCGCGCTCGTCGGGTCGTCGATGGCGTCGGCGTGACGGGCCAGAAGTCGGTCCACCTCGAACACCTTGCGTCCGTAGTTGAAGTCCAGCGCCGCCGAGAGGAGGTCGTACGTCCCGAACTGCGCGCCGTGGAGTCTGTCGAGGACGACGTCCGCGTTCTCCGAGAGGCTGTCGCAGAAGCTCGACAGTTCCTCGCTGGCGTCCTCGTCGTCTATCTTCGCGGTGGCGTCCGCGACGTTCGCCGCCTCCACCTGCGCGGCGGCGACGAGCGACGACAGGAGCGCCGAGGGGTCCGCGGGGGCGGCGTCGAGGCCGGTGAGTTCGCGGATGTACTCGCGGGTGTCCATCGCGCCGCTCATCCGCGCGCGCTGGTCGTCGAACGGCCCCAACTCCTGCGAGATGACCACCTGCGTGATGGTGACGACGAGGGTGACGCCGGTGATGGTGGCGCTGGCCATCGTCGAGAACATCGTGTCCAGCACGTCGCCGCTCGCTACGGTGGACAGGAACGGCGGGTCCAGCGCGATGCCCGTGACGACGAGGAGGACGAAGAACGTCCCGGCGAGGACGCCCGTCGCCACGAGGCGGTTCGCGTCGAGCAGAATCCACAGCTTCAGCCGCGACTCCCCGGCGCGTTCGCGCATCGTGTTCGCCGTCGCGACGGCGGCGTCGTCGTCCGCGCTCGGGTCGTACGTGCGGTCGATTATCTCGCGTCCGTCCTCCGCGTCAGCCATGACTCTCCGTGTCGGCAACCGACTTCGGGCGCTTGAGGACGAGGTACTTCGTGCCGCCGTCGGTGTAGTCGACGCCGCAGACGAGTTCCCACCCCTCCTCGCCGAGTTCGTTCAGCGCCGCCTGCGGGTCTTCGGCCTCCGCCCGGGCCGACCCCCGCGGCGGACGGAGCGTCCGATACTCCCACCGCGTCGTCTCACCTGTCATGGGCGACTCTCCGGTAGGCGGCGATATGTGAGTACCGGCCGCCGAGCAGGGCGACTCACCAACGTTTTCACCCCGCACCCCCTCGGAAGGGTATGAGCAACCCGACTGCGACGCTGCACACCAACCGGGGCGACATCGTCGTCGAACTGTTCGAAGAGCGCGCGCCGCGAACGGTCGAGAACTTCGTCGGCCTCGCGACGGGCGAGAAGGCGTGGACGGACCCCGAGACGGGCGAGAAGCGTACCGACTCGCTGTACGAGGGGACCATCTTCCACCGCGTCATCGAGGACTTCATGATTCAGGGCGGTGACCCCGAGGGGACCGGCCGCGGCGGTCCCGGCTACCAGTTCGACGACGAGTTCCACGACGAACTCCGCCACGACAGCGCGGGCAAACTGTCGATGGCCAACAGCGGTCCGAACACGAACGGCTCGCAGTTCTTCATCACGCTCGACGCCCAACCCCACCTCGACGGCCGCCACGCCGTCTTCGGCGAAGTCGTCGAGGGGATGGACGTGGTCGAGGAGATCGGCTCGCTCCCCACGGACCGCAACGACAAGCCGATGAAGGACGTCGTCATCGAGTCCGTCGACGTCGACCAGTAAGTCGCCGGCGACAGCGAGGCGAGACACGCATTTTCCGACGGGTCGACCGACAGCGCAAAGTTCGCGCCGCCGCTATCCTCCGGCGATGAGCGATTCCGAGTCGTCGGACGAACCACTTCGTCCGAGCGAGGTGGGCGACGAGGCGAACGCGCCGCCCGTAGACGAGAAGCCGTACAAGATAATCTTCGAGGCGAACAAGTGCTTCGGCGCGGGCAAGTGCGCGGAAGTGGCGGACAACTGGGAGATGGACATCACGTCGGGGCTGGCGCGGCCGAAGTCCTACTACTTCGGCGAGGACGAACTGGCGGAGAACGTCCGCGCCGCCGAGGTGTGTCCGGCCAAGAAGGGACGGGGCGTCATCCACGTCATCGACCGACGCGCCGACGAGGAGCTAGCGCCCGACCCGAACGGGGACGGGACGCTCAGCGTCGACTGGTAGCGCGCCCGTCGCGAGCGTCGGCGTCGTCGGTCGGTCGACGGCGACGAACCGAAAAAGTGCGGTCACCGAACCGTCGCGGTGCCCTTATTCGTCGATGGAGACGGTCCCCAGCGGACCGGCCATACGGGGGTTGACGCTGGAGATGGTGTGCGCGCGGAACCCCTTCACGGAGTCGCGCACGCCGAAGCTGTTCTTGAGGTTGTACGCGGGCAGGTGCGGGCGGTCTTCGAGGATGGTGGTGATGGCGTCGGTGTAGAGCTGTTTGCGCTCCTCCTGGTCGGGCGACTCCCGGGCCTGCTTCAGTTGCGACATCACCTCGTCGTTGCTGTAGTAGCAGCCGTTCGTCTCGCCCTCCGTCTCCTCGTGGAACATGTACCAGAGGTAGCCGTCGGGGTCCACCTCGTCCACCCAGCCGAGGGTGTACATGTTGTAGTCGTTCTCGTTGCCGGTCGAGTACTTGTCGAGGAACGCGCCCCAGTCGAGACGCTGGACCGTCGCGTTCGAGTAGCCCAGCGACTGCAGGGCGTTCGAGACGGTGATACCGATCTGTTCGCGCTTGTCGTCCGGCGGGACGATTATCTTCCAGCTGTAGTCCTTGGGGACGCCCGCCTCTTCGAGCAACTGCCGCGCCTTCTCGGCGTCCTTCTCGTGCGGAATCTGCGACCACTCCTCGCCGGGGAAGCCCCACGAGTCGATGAGCGACTGCGGGAGCGGACTCGTCATCCGCTGGCCGGCGGGTTCGACGTAGTTCGACACCGCCTGGTCCATCGAGATGGCGTAGTCGATGGCCTCTCGGACCTTCTTGTCCGTCGTCGGTCCCTCGTTGCAGTTGAACGAGAGGTAGTAGTAGCCGAGTCCGGGCTGTTCTTGGATGTTCGCCCCGGAGATGCCCTCGACCGTCGAGTAGAGCTTCGGCGGCACCGTCTGGACGACGTGGTTCTCCTCGTTGCGGAGCGTCGTCACGCGCGTCGTCGGTTCGGTGATGGGCGTGAACTCCAGCGTCTGCACCTCGGGCATCGGTTCGCCCCAGTAGTCCTCGTGGCGTTCGAGGCGGACGTAGTCGCCCTCCTGCCAGTCGGCGAACTCGAACGGCCCGCTGCCGAGGGGGTCCGAGGTGTTGAACGCCTGTTTGTTCTCCTCGCGGTACGCCTTCGGGACGGGCGTCCACGCGAGTTTGTGTCGGAACGGCCCGAACGGGTACTTCAGGTCGAACTGGACCGTCCGCTCGTCCACGACGGTGATGGAGTCTATCATCGTGAACTCGGACCCGTTCTCCGTCTCCTCGCGCATCGGGGCGAGGAAGGAGTACTTCACGTCCTCGGCGGTGATTGGGTCGCCGTTGTGGAACGTGGCGCCGTCCTTCAGCGAGACGACGTACCGCGTCCCCTCCTTGCTCACTTCCGGTTCGCCGTCGGCGATTTCGGGCGTCAGCGAGGTGCCCTCCTCGTAGGTGTACAGCGAGTCGAAGATGCGCTCGACGACCTGCAGCGACGGGATGTCGTTGGCCTTCAGCGGGTCGAAGTCCAGCGGCGACTTCGTCTGGGCGAAGTAGAACGTCCCGCCCCCCGACTCGGCCGTCTCCGTGGCCGACTCCGTCTCGGTCCCAGTCGCGGCCGACCCCTCGGTGGTCGCCGCGTCGGTCGCTTCGTCCCCGCCACCGCCCGAACAGCCGGCGAGTCCCGTTACCCCGGCGGCACCGAGAGCTTGCAGGACACGACGTCTGGACGGACTGTTGTCTTCTCCGTTCATTTTCGTCCAACGTACCCAACACAGCCCCTAATGAGTGGCGGTTGGTCACATAACTCTCCGGCATCTACGATGCGCGTCCAGACACCGGCCGGCGGCGAAGCGAAACCATCATTGGAGACAGTGAATAATCGGGAGACGCGCGGGGGTGGCTGAGCCAGGCCAAAGGCGGCGGACTTAAGATCCGCTCTCGTAGGAGTTCATGGGTTCGAATCCCATCCCCCGCACTCTCCTGCGCGAACGAAGTGAGCGCGGAGCGGCGTCGGTGGGACTCGAATCAGGGAGTGACGCGAGCGATAGCGACCGAGACGACCCGTCGTCCGACTCCCGTCTCCCGTACACTCTCTCCGACCGACGTACCCGGTTCAGATTTCCGCTACCCGCGCGGTTCGACGCCGACAGTCGCGCGTTCGTCGCCGCCGCGCCAGTGCATGACGAAGTCGAACGACAGGTCCTCGTCCGGCGCCGGCACCGTCGGCGTGTACGAGTGCGTCCACGTCGCCGACTCGCCGGCCGCCGCGTCGATGGAGACGGCTTCGACGGGCGCGTACGCTATCTCCGGGCCGGTGCGGTTGAGGCCGGCGACGAACGTGCCGTCGGCGTCGCCGACGTTCTCGACGGTCAGCGTCAGCGTCGCTTCGGACCCGGTGGTGACGGACGCGGGTGCGGCGAACTCACGCACCGCGAACGTCGTCGGCGGGCGGCGCAGTCGCCGCAGGGCGTCCTCGGGGAGCGACCGTTCGCCGTCCGGCCAGCGGAGGGCGACGGAGTCGGCGGCCAGCGGGTTCGGGACTCGAAAGAGGAGGAAGCCGCCCGTCTCGGGTTCGTAGGGGTCGCCGTGTCCCCAGAGCATCCCGTAGGCGGTCACCTGACGGGCCGCCGTCGGCGCGTACGTCGTCTCCTCGGTCGCGAGTTCGAACGCCGCGCGGTCGAACGGGAGGCGGCCGCGGGAGCCGACGCCGGCGACGACGAACTGGTCGTCTCGGTCGCCGTCGGTGCCGATGGAGTCCGGCGAGTTCAGGGCGACGAGCGAGGGCGTGACGGTCACCTCACGGATTCGCACGTCGGCCGTCGGTCCGGTCGCCGTCGGTGCCGTTGTCGCCGGTGTCGTCGCCGTCCGACGACTCGTCTCGGTGGCCGACTCGGGTGACGCCGCGTCCCCTGCGGGCGGTCCGGCGACGCACCCGGCGAGGAACGGGAGGGAACCCCCGGCGAGGCGGAGCACGTCTCGTCTGGAGGGCATGCGGTCGATTGCTCGTCAGTCTCGGCATAAGCTTTCGGCCGCCGACGCGGTTATCTCGCTCAGCGTCCAAGGTTCCGGGATGACGACGCGACGTTCCTCACCGCACCGTTACTCCGACGGGCAGGGTTTCGGCGACCCGTACGAGAGGTTCGACCTCGGGCCGGACCGTCTGGACCCCGCCTTCGAGGGGCCGATAGCCGACGTGGACCCGGCGGACGACTACGTCCTCGCGGACGTGGTCGAGGAGGGGGCGGTTCGACCCGCGGACGTGGAGGTATCAGCGCTGATAGACGTGGGGGTGGAGTACGTCGCCATCGAACAGTACGAACAGGCCATCGACTCGTTCGCGCGGGCGGCCCACTACGCCCCCGAGGACTCCGCGGCGGCGCAGGAGGCGTGGGTGAACCGGGGCATCGCGCACGGCGAACTCGGCGAGTGGGACGAGGCGGCGGGCGCACACCGCGAAGCCCTGCGCATCGACGCCGACGACGCGTTGTCGGCGGCGGCGGAGACGAACCTCGCGGCGGCCCTCTGGGAGGCGGGCGAGAGCACGAGTCCGCTCGAGCACGCCGAGGCGGCCGTCGAACGCGACCCGCGACTCCCCGAGGCGTGGTACAACCGCGGGTACTTCCTGAACGAACGCGGCCAACACGCCGAGGCGCTACGGTGTCTCGACGTGGCCCTCTCGCTGGGTCTGCGGACGGCGTGGGTCCACGACGAACGGGTCCGGGCGCTGGCGGCACTCGGCGAGTACGAACGGGCCGCCGCCGTCGAGGAACGGGCGACGCGGCGTCGCGACGCGGAATCCGTGCGAGACGTTCGCGAGTGACGCGTCGCCCGCAACTTATACGAGGCTGGCTAATTATATCTCATTACACGCCATGTCAGTGATGCCCGCCGACGAACCCACGCGGTTCGACTACCTCCTCGGAGCGATGGGAGCGAGTCTCTTCTGCGCCGCGCTGTTGGGTGCGCTCTCCGCCGTTCCGATCTACTTGGCCGCCAGCGTCGGGTCGCTCATCGCGGCGGGCGTCGGCATCGGTGGGACGCTCGGCGAGTACGAGTGAGTCGCCTCCTCTCGGCGCGCCCTCCCGAGTACCTATTTTGATAATTGGTAGCAATCACTAAATAGGGTACCAGATACGTTCACGTCGATGAGAAGACTGGACGTTCTTCCAGCGTTCTTTCGGCGGAGTTACTTCCGGAAGTACGTGTTGGTGCTCGCCGTCCTCGTCGCGTCGATGGTCGGCGTCGGCCTGTACACCCAACAGGTGGTCGGCGACGAACTGACGGGGGAGAAGCACGCCGAACTACAGACCATCGCGGAGCTAGAGGCCGCGAACCTCGACGAGTGGGTGGCCACGAACCGACAGCGGGCGCGGATGCTGTCGGAGCACCGCGGGTTGCAGGCCGACGACCCCGACAGCGTGGACCGGACGCTCCTCCGCGAACACGGCCGGTTGCCGAACGACGTGTACGCGGTTCACTACGTCGACCTGGAGACGGGGGACATCGTCCGCAGCACGGCCGGTCAGATGGAGACCAAGTCGCTCGACGACGTGGACCTCAGCTGGCAGCGTGGCGAACTGGCGTTCACCCAGTCGACGGACGTGGCCGTGAGCGAGGTGTACCGAAACGGCGGACTGCAACTGGTCGCCTTCGCCAGCCCGATTCCGGGGACGGACCGCGCGGTGATGCTGGTCACCGACGCGACGCAGCACGCGAAGTCGTTCCGGCGACCGGTCGAGGGGTCGCACACGCAGGTCGTCCGCGAGGACGGCACCGTCCTGTTCGACCGCTACGGCAAGAACGTCCTGACGACGTACCGCGACGGCGACGCCGCGCCCGGACTGGACGCCGCGGCGGCGGCCGAGGGCGGCGGCGTCGTCGAACGCGCCGCGGACGCGAGCGTCGTCGCCTACGCGCCGGTCACGGGCACCGACTGGGTCGTCCTCGTCCAGGCGCCGCGCGAGAACGTGTTCGCCCTCCTCACGGAGGTCCGAAACGACCTGTTCATCCTCATCGGGACGGCCGTCGCCGGGTTCGTCGTGATGGGACTGACGCTGGGCCGGAGTACGGTCGTCTCCCTGCGTCGCCTCCGCACGCGGGCGGAACGACTCGCCGACGGCGACATGGATGTCGACCTCTCGTCGAGTCGGATAGACGAGTTCGGCGCGCTGTCGGACGCGTTCGCCGAGATGCGGGACGCGCTTCGAGAGCGCATCGAGCAGTCCGAGGCGACGGCCGCGTCTCTCGAACGCGCCGCCGACGACTACGGCGAGACGATGGACGAGGCCGCCGCGGGCGACCTGACGGTCCGGATGGACCCCGACGCCGCGGGCGACGCCGAGTCGATGGCCGAAGTCGGCCGCCGCTTCAACCGCATGATGGACGAGTGGGAGGAGACGGTGGCCGAGGTGGGCGCGTTCGCCGACCGGGCCGCCGCCGCGTCCGAACGGGTCGGCGCCGGCACCGACGAGGTGTCGGCCGCCAGCCAGCAGGTGAGTCGGTCGACGCAGGAGATAACGGCGGGCGTCGCGGACCAACTCGACACCCTGCAGGCGGTGTCCGACCAGACGGCCGACCTGTCGGCGACGGTCGAGGAGATAGCCGCGCAGGCGGACGAACTCGCGACGCTGTCGAAGCAGGCGGCGACGCGCGGCGACGAGGGGCGCGAGGCGGCGACGGCGGTCGGTCGGGAGATGGACGAGATAGCGGACCAGGCCGAAGCGGTCACGGCGCGCGTGTCCCGACTGGACGAGGAGGTGGCCGACATCGCGTCGGTCGTCGACCTCATCGACGACATCGCCGAGCAGACGAACATCCTCGCGCTGAACGCCTCCATCGAGGCGTCGCGGGCGGGCGAGGCCGGCGAGGGGTTCGCCGTCGTCGCCGACGAGGTGAAGCAACTCGCCGAGGAGACGGCTGCGGCCACCGACGACATCGCCGACTCCATCGCGTCGGTCCGCGAGGCGACGACCGAGGCGGTCGAGGAGATGGAGGAGATGCAGTCGTCCGTCGAGGACGGGTCCGAGACCATCGACGACGGCGTCGACGCCATCCGCGAGGCGGTGGACATCGTCGAGGAGGTGGACCACGGCGTCCACTCCATCGACGAGGCGACCGACTCGCAGGCCTCGGCGACGCAGGAGGCCGCAGACCGCGTGGACGAGGCGGCGAGCATCGCGGCGCAGACGCACGACGAGGCCGAACAGGTCGCCGCCGCGGCGCAGCAACAGACGGCCTCGCTCGAAACCGTCGCCGACGAGGTGGACGAGTTGGCCGACCAGACGGGGGACCTCGCCGCACGCGTCGAGACGTTCGACGTGAGGGAAGACGCGCGGACCCGCGGGGACGCCGACGAGACGCCGGTCGCGACCGGCGATGGGGCCGACCCGGTGGACGGCGAGGACGCGGAGAGCGGAGAGAGCGACGAAAAGCCGGACGAGGAGGCCGACGACGGCGACGAGAGAGCGGACGCCGACCGGACCGACGGCGACGACGAGAGAACGGACGCCGACCGGACCGACGACGGCGACGCGGACGGAGTGACGGCCGCCGCGACAGAGGCCGGGCGAGCGGACTCGGACCGGCACGAGTGACCCGCCGCGGGCCGTCGCTTCGCCCGCGACGGCGCGAGAGCGTCGCCACTCGAACTCGGCGTAGTGGACGAATCAAATGAATCGACCGACCGGTTCGGTGGTCGGCGCCGTCGCTCGAACGTGCGAATCAGTGGGAAAAGGTAGCGCCCGTTCGGGAACAGCCCGAACGGACGCTGCCGCCCTGAATTGGTCCCCGCTGACGCTTCGGCCCTCCAAAGCGAAGCGTCACATGTTCCGATGGCTGGCAGACACTTAAACGTGCCGCACGCCAGGAAAATCTCCGGTTGTGTGCCGTCGTGACGAAACCGCACGCGGCCGGGCGGAGACGCGACGCGAGGGGCTTTTGTCCCGTCGTCACCTGTCTGTAAGCGATGAGCGACGTACCGGACCGGGCACGGCGTGCCTTCCGCGACCACGATTCCTTCGAGCAGGTGGACGAGACGACGTACGAGTGGACGGCGACGGCGTTCGACGGCCGCGTGACCGCCGGCGCGGACGGCGGCGAAATCGCGTTCGCGGTGACCGTCCGCGTCCCGATGCTGGACGCCGCCGTCGAGGACGACGTCGCCCCTGTCGTCGAGGACGGCTGGTACGAGACGTTCGAGTTGCGCGTCGAGGACGTCGGCGGGGTCACCAAGAAAGAGCACGACTTCGACGTGGACGTGTCCCGCGAGGGGTCGACGGCGGTGGTCAGCACGTCCTTCACCGACATCGACGAACGGCGCGGCGTCGCGGACGCCGGCGCGGTCATCGACTACGTCGAGGGGACGTACGTGCAGGGAATCATCCCCGGCTACGAGTACACGGAGCCGGTTTCGGGCCTCGTCCAGCGCGCGACGGACGCGGCCAACAGCGACGGCGCACCGCTCTGAGAGCGTCCCGACGTCGAAATGGGGCGGCGCGGCGTCTCAGTCCATCGCGATGTACGTCTGCGTGTCCTCGATGCCGTCCATCTCGTGGATGGACGCCGCGATGTCCTTGACGTCGCCCGGACCGTCGACGTTCGCCTTGACGATGAAGTCCACGTCGCCGGCGACGATGCTGACGGTCTCGACGCCGGCGTCGAGGTCGAGCATCGACTGCTTCAGTCGGTCCACGTCGCCCGTCGACGCCTTCACCATCACGTAGGCGGTGACCATCTCAGGCACCCCCCGCGGCGGTGGCGACGTCCTCGCCGACGACGAGTTGCCGCACCTCGTTGAGCACGTCGAAGTCCGCGAGGATGGCGAGTCTGTCGCCCGTCTCGAGGGAGTCGTCGCCCATCGGGATGCCCATCTTCTCGTCGGCCTTCCCGAACGCGAGGATGCGAGCGTGCGCCGGGAGCGCCACCTCCTCGATGGAGTAGCCGCGCATCGGCGACTCGTCGGAGACGGTCATGAGGACCACCTGGAGGTTCTGCGCGATGTCGGCGATGGCGCGAATCGACCCCCCGAGGAGGGCGTTCTTCGCGCCGATAGCGCCGAGGCGTTCGGGGTAGACAACCTCGTCCACCTCCTCGGCGTACTTCCGGTACACCTCCTCGCGGTAGTCCTCGTCCACGCGAAGCACCGTCCGCAGACCGTGATGCTTGGCGATGGAACAGGCGGCGAAGTTGACGTTCAGGTCGCTCGTGAGTGCGCCGAGGGCGTCCGCGTCCGCGACGCCCGCCCGGTCGAGGACCACCTCTCTGGAGCCGTCGCCTTCGACCACCTCGAACTCCGCCTCGCGGGCGCGTTCGATTCGGTCGGCGTCCACCTCGACGAGTGTCACCTCGTGCCCTTCCTCGCGGAGGACGCGGGCCGTTCTGAGTCCGACACGACCTGCACCAATGATAACGAACCGCATGGAGAATACCTACACCGCCTGAGATGAATAAGCTTCCCCCGACGGCCGGCGCAAACGCTATGTCGCGCGGCGTGCACCTGTGTAGCATGGTCCACGCCTTCATCATGGTCAAGACCGGGGCCGGCGAATCAGAGCGGCTCCTCGCGCCGATTCGAGAACTGGAGACGGTGACGGAGGCGCACATCGTGGCGGGCGCGTACGACATCATCGCCGAAGTCGACACCGACGAGGTGTACGAGGTGCTCCAGACGGCGTCGAGCAAGGTGCAGGGGTTGCAGGGCGTCACGGACACGAAGACGTACATCACGATGGACGACTGAGTGCGGCGAGGCGCGAGGGGCGACGGCCGAAGGTGAGCGGAACGGTCAAGTGTCGCTCGGGGATACTGTGTCGCGTGCCAACGGTCCCCCGTGACCTCCGAACGTCGCTGAAGACCGAAGCCTGGACGTCCCTGCTCGCCGCCGCCGTGTTCGCCTCCCTCGGTGGCTTCTCGACGGTACTGCTTCAGGCGTCCCCGTGGACGGTTCTGGGAGCGGCGCTCGTTCCGATTCCGGTCGGCGCGTTCTTCGCGCTGGGGAAGAGTTCTCCGCGCGTCGCGGAAGCGCTGACGCACCGCGGATTCCGCTTCGCGTTCACGCTCTCGGTCACGCTGTCGCTGGTGTGGCTGGCGACCGGAGGGTCGCCCGGCGTCCGCCTCGGCGTCGTCTCGTTCCTCGGAGGGGTCGCCGCCGGCAACTGGTACCTCCACTCCGTGGCGGGCATCGAGTACGCCGGCGACGAGGGCAGCGTCCTGCCACCCTGATTCGCGTCGGGCCGGTGGGCTGCGACCGCTCCGCGCGCCGACCCCCCGACGCTCAGTACTCCAGTTCGTTCGGGTCGTGCCGGGTGAGGAAGTCGCGCATCTCCTCGCGTTGCTCCACGAGGGCCGGCGACAGCGTCTCGTAGGCGTGCTCGAACGCGTCGTCGGGGTCGGCCGGCGGCAGGTCCTCGACCCACTCGACGGCGTCTTTCAGTTCGGCCTCCGCGTTCTCGCGCACCGTCTCGACGAACGCGTCGTCTATCACCCCGCGGTCGCGCAGGAACTCCTCGTAGCGGTCGAGCGGGTCGCGGACGCGCCACTCGGGCAGGTCCGGGTCGTCGTCGCGGTAAGCGCTCGGGTCGTCCGCGGTGGTGTGAGCCCCCTGACGGTACGTCAGGCTCTCCACGAGGACCGGACTCCCCTCGCGGGCGTCGGCGAGGGCCTCGGTGACCGTCTCGCGGACCGCGAGGGGGTCGTTGCCGTCCACCTGCACGCCCTCGAAGCCGTACGCCTCGGCCTTGACGGCGATGGAGTCGCTGGCGGTCTGTCGCTCCCGCGGCATCGAGATGGCCCACGCGTTGTTCTCGCAGAAGAACACCACCGGCGCGTCGAACACGCCGGCGAAGTTCAGCCCCTCGTGGAAGTCGCCCTCGGAGGTGGCGCCGTCGCCGAAGCAGACCAGAATCGCGTGGTCCTCCTCGGTGTAGTTCGCCGCCATCCCGGCGCCCGTCGCCAGCGGAATCTGCGTGGCGATGGGCACCGCCTGCGGGAAGACGGGGACGTCGTGGTCCGAGAGGTACTCCGGGCGGCCGCGGCGGAACGCGAGGATGTCGCTCATCGGGACGCCGCGAGCGATCTGGAGCGCGTTCGACCGGTAGGTGGGAAACAGCACGTCGTCGTCGCGCATCGCGTGGGCCGCGCCGACCTGCGAGGCCTCCTGTCCGGTGAAGGGCGGATAGCCGCTCATCCACCCCCGCCGTTGGAGCGCGAGTGCGCGTTCGTCGAACCGCCGCGTCCGAACCATGTCGCGGAAGGCCGCACGCGCGTCTTGCTCGTCCAGCCACGAGTCGTCGAGGGACCGCTCACCGATGAGTCGGTGCATGTCGGCTTCACACCGTGACTCGTGATAAACGTCCCCGGTTCACGCGCGTCACCGGCACGAACCGGTCTCGGCCCCACAGGAACCTGCTACCGCCGGTTTAACGGCCCACGTAGTCCGGAACGGTGCACTCTACTTATATCGGGACAGTCAGTAAATAGAGTATGTTCGAGGTGCGGGCCGAACTCGTCGTGACCGTTCTCCTGTGGGTCTCCCTCGGGTTCTACGGGTTCTCGGCGCTCTGGTGGCTGTTCGAGACGACGGTGCTGTCGCGAGGGTGGCGGACCGACGACAGACTCGTCTGGGGACCCGAGGACGTGCAGGTGCGGATACTCACCGTCGACGCCGAGGACGTGGTGCAGGCGACGGTGGACGCCATCCCCGAGGAGATACCCGACGTCCACGTCGTCGCCGAGCGACCGATGACCGTCGCGGGCGCGACGGTGCACGTCGTCCCGTCGGCGTTCACCTGCGAGGCGACGAACAAGGGACGCGCCGTCGAGTGGGCCCGACGACACGTGGCGTGTGACCGCGAGTACGTCCTCTACCTCGACGAAGACACGCTGATGACCGGGTTCGACGGCGTTCCGGACGCAGACGTGGTGCAGTTCTCCGAACTCCCGATGTTCACGGGGTCGAGGCTCGCCTACCTCTGTGAGGTGTTCCGGATGGGCTACCAGTACGAACAGCGCGGGTTCCACCGACTCCGCTACCCCCTGTACGCGTGGGGCGGGGCCGTCGCGGTCCGGCGGTCGGTCGAGGCGCGCGTGACGTGGGACGCGAAGACGCTGACGGAGGACACCAACTTCGTCTGGCGGGCGGCGCGGGACGTCCGCGCGACGTACGCCCTCGTGGACGCGAAGTTCCGGAATCAGGCGCCGCCGTCGGTTCGCGCGCTGATACGCCAGCGCCGGCGGTGGATTTCGGGGTCCATCGACGACGACAGTCACCTGGCGTGGCGCTACCGTCCGCTGTACGCGACGCGCATCGTCGCGTGGGCGTTCTCGCCGCTGGTGCCGTTGCTGGTCGTGGCCGCCTACGTCCACCCCGGAACCGCGCCGAACTTCGCGCTGTACGCCGGGATAGCGACCGGGTTCGGCCTCCTGCTCTACGTCTACACCGCGCTCGGAGCGGTATCGTACGGCAAGTCGCTCCCTCTCGCTCTCCTGTACGTGGCGCTCACGCCGGTGGCCGTCGTCGTCCACGCCGCCGGCGCGATGTGGGGCGTCCTCTCGCCGGTGCGGACGTTCGAGGTGACCGAGAAGGTGGTTCCCGAGCGACTGGTCGACGCCCACCCCGAGATGGAACCGGGCGACCTGACCGACGAGGACGGCAGGCGGTCGGTGGACCAGACGGCCGACTGAGCGTCGAACGCACCCGAGCATGTAAAGTCGTCGGGCGCCCTACGTCGGGTATGGTCTCGGTCCTCGACCTCGTGCTGTTCGGTGTGGTCGTCGCGGGGCACACCCTCATCGCGGCGGTGATGACCCGATTCTTCCGCATCCGGCTGAAGACGCAGTGGGGGTACGTCGTCTACTCCCTGCTGCTCATCCCCGTCGTCCTCCTCGTGACGACGCTGGTGTTCTTCGGCCTCCTCCCCATCGGCGGCAGTCTCAACCTCGACACGCCGGCGTTGCTCGCGGCGTCCATCGGGATGCCGCTGGCGCTCGGGTTCACCGTCGACACGCTGTACGTCCCGCCGCCGGAGGAGTACGACCTGCCCGAAGCGCGGAACTAGGAACGACCGCGGCGGAGCGCGAAACTGGGAACGACTCGTTCGAAGCGCGGCCCCGAGCGCTACCGCCGTTCGTGTTCGGCGACGAGTCGCTCGACGCTACGTTCGACCATCTCGATTACGTCCTCTGGGGGTTGGCTGGCGTCGACGCGGACGAACCGCTCGGGTTCGGCGTCGATGAGGCGTTCGTAGTTCTGCCGCACCGACTCCAGATACGAGGCGCGCTCGAACTTGTTCGTCGCGCCGGCGCGCGCGGCGGCCGTCTCGGGGTCCACGTCGAGGTAGATGGTCGCGTCCGGCGGCCGGGAGAAGGCGGCGTGGATGCCGCGGATGTAGTCCAGCGGTCGGCGGAGGTCCGACTCTTCGAGCGTCGCGGCCTGATAGGCGAACCGGGAGTCCGAGTAGCGGTCGGAGACGACGAGTTCGCCGTCGGCGAGTGCCGGGCGGACCACGCGCGAGAGGTGGTCGGCGTGGTCGGCGGTGAACAGGAACAGTTCCGCGAGCGAGTCGGCGTCCTCGTCGGCCATCGACCGGGACACGGCGTCGCCGTACCACGACTCGGTGGGTTCGCGCGTGAACACCGCGTCGGGGTGGGCGTCGTGCAACGCCTCCCACGCCGTGGTCTTTCCGCTGCCGTCTAACCCCTCAAGCGTGATGAGCATGGTTCGAGGTGGACGGTCGGGGGAGTAAAACCGCTCGGGTCGCCGCCGCCCCGGACCGCGTCGGGTCGGCGGTGGTTCGAGGGTCGAATTCGCCCACAAATCGCGAGACGACGGCACCCAACGGGGGTACATTTACGTCGATTCCGCGACAACTGTAGGTGATGAAAGTTCTCGTGGTCGGCGGAAGCGGTTTCGTGGGAACGAACCTGTGCCGTGAACTGAAAGCGCGGGGCCACGAGGTGACGGCCCTCTCGCGGAGTCCGAGTAGCGAGGCGTTGCCGAAGGGCGTGAACAAGACGATGGGCAACGTCACGGTGTACGACTCCATCAAGAACGCCTTCGAGGGGATTGACGCCGTCTACAATCTCGTCGCACTGTCGCCGCTTTTCAAACCGAGCGGGGGCAAGGAGATGCACGACAAGATTCACCGACAGGGCACCGAGAACGTCGTGCGCGCCGCCGAGAAACACGAGGTGGACCGGTTCGTCCAGATGAGCGCTCTCGGGGCGGACGAGGACGGCCCCACCGCCTACATCCGAGCGAAGGGCGAAGCCGAGCAGATAGTCACCGAATCGGTCCTCGACTGGACCATCTTCCGCCCGTCGGTCATCTTCGGCGAGGGCGGCGAGTTCGTCAAGTTCACGAAACTGCTCGCGCCGCCGTACGTCAGCGCACTCCCCGGCGGCGGAAAGACGCGGTTCCAACCGATTCACGTCGACGACGTGGTCCGGATGATGGCCGACGCTATCGAAGACGAGAAACACGTCGGCCAGACGTACGAGATCGGCGGCCCGGACAAACTCACTCTCGCGGAGATAGCGAAACTGATACACGAGTCCAACGGGCGGTCCACCACCGTGGTCCCGGTTCCGATGGGTCTCGCCAAGGTGGGACTCGCCGTCGGGGGCGCGATTCCCGGGTTCCCGATGGGTTCGGACCAGTACCGGTCGCTGAAGTTCGACAACGTCACCGACGACAACGACATCGGAGCGTTCGACTACGGTACGGGTGAACTGACCACGCTGCGGGCGTACCTCAACGAC
This sequence comes from Halogeometricum rufum, assembly GCF_900112175.1. NCBI lineage: Archaea > Methanobacteriati > Methanobacteriota > Halobacteria > Halobacteriales > Haloferacaceae > Halogeometricum > Halogeometricum rufum. Next base: position 829,032 of record NZ_FOYT01000002.1, read on the forward strand.
TAGGGCGACGAGTAGAATAAGAAAAAATTGCCGCATCACGTCCGTTATCGACCGCAAAATATTATATAAAAAGAGATATTCTCTATAGTGAGAATTACCCGGTTTCGTATAACGGGTGATTAACGTCTGCCCCACGTCTGTCGATTTCGAGGATTATTGTATCATTTTCCAGATGTTTCCCCATCACAAAGTTTATGTTCGCATTCGTGCTGGCATATAGTCAATGGCGAGGGGACCGAACAAACGATGAAACTCGCAATGATCGGATTCGGGCAAGCCGGGGGAAAGATAGTCGACAAATTCGTCGAGTACGACCAGCGACACGGTTCGGGTATCGTCCGGGCCGCCGTCGCAGTCAACTCCGCGAAGGCCGACCTGATGGGCCTAGAGCACATCCCGCAGGACCAACGGGTCCTCATCGGGCAGTCGCGTGTGAAGGGTCACGGGGTCGGTGCCGACAACGAACTCGGCGCTGAAATCGCCGAGGAGGACATCGACGAGGTGCAGGGTGCCATCGACAGCATCCCCGTCCACGAGGTGGACGCGTTCCTCGTCGTCTCCGGACTCGGCGGCGGCACCGGCAGCGGTGGCGCGCCCGTATTAGCGAAACACTTGAAACGAATCTACACAGAGCCAGTCTACGGACTCGGCGTCCTGCCGGGCGGTGACGAGGGCGGTATCTACACCCTCAACGCCGCGCGGTCGTTCCAGACGTTCGTCCGCGAGGTTGACAACCTCATGGTGTTCGACAACGACGCCTGGCGCAAGACCGGTGAGTCCGTCCAGGGGGGGTACGACGAGATAAACGAGGAGATAGTCACTCGCTTCGGCGTCCTGTTCGGCGCGGGCGAAGTCGAACACGGCGGCGAAGTCGCAGAGAGCGTCGTCGACTCCTCGGAGATAATCAACACGCTCGCCGGCGGCGGCGTCTCCACCGTCGGGTACGCCTCCGAGACGGTCGAGGAGAAGAACTCCAGCGGCGGACTCCTCTCCCGCATCACCGGCGGCGACGGCGACGAGCAGATAGACACCGCCCACACGACCAACCGCATCACGTCGCTGGTCCGGAAGGCCGCACTCGGCCGCCTCACGCTCCCGTGCGAGATAGAGGGCACCGAGCGCGCGTTGCTCGTCCTCGCCGGTCCGCCGGAGCATCTCAACCGGAAAGGAATAGAGCGCGGCCGGAAGTGGATCGAGGAGCAGACCGGCAGCATGGAGGTCCGCGGCGGCGACTACCCCATCCGCAACTCGGGGAAAGTCGCGTCGGTCATCCTGCTCTCGGGCGTCACCAACGTGCCCCGCATCAAGGAGTTGCAGCAGGTGGCCATCGAAGCGCAGGAGAACATCGACGAGATTCGGCAGGAGAGCGACGAGAACTTGGAAAATCTGGTCAACGATGACGAAGACGAGTTGGAATCGCTTTTCTAAGCTCGCGCTCGCCTGTCTCGTCGCCCTGACGGCCCTCGCGGCACCCGTCGCCGCCGTGTCGGTCGCCGAGGACGACGTGCCCAGCGAAGCGCAGGTCGATTCGAAGGTCACCACGACGGTGACGCTGAACGAACTGTACCAGAACCCGCAGTTGGAGTCGTGGACGCTCGCCGGGTCGACCGAGTTGACGGACGTGACGTGGACCGTCACCTACTACGACCAGACGGGTGCCAAGGTGAACCAGCAGTCGTTCGACGGCCAGAACTTCAGCGGCGCGTCCATCGACGCCGGTGACGGCACCAGCGAGGTCGAGGTGCGCGTCTCCGGCACCGCGCCGAGCGTCGAGTCGTACGTGTACGACCCGGCGCAGTCGTTCACCGTCATGAGCCTCCAGCAGACGCGCGAAGGCGGCTCCTCGAACGACATCGGGTCGTGGACGACGCAGCACTTCACCGAGGAGAGTCAGAGCGCCCGGTCGGCGCTCGACGAGTCGCAGGCGGCCGTCCAGAGCGCCGGGTCCGACCAGGCCGAATCGACGTTCGACAACGCCGTCAGCGCGTTCGAGAACGGGAACTTCGAACTCGCGACCGAGCTGGCGAATCAGGCGCAGAGCGAGGCCCAACAGGCCCAGCAGTCGAGCCAGACGCAGCAACTGCTCGTGTACGCCGCCGGCGGACTCGTCGCCCTGGCCGTCGTGGTCGGTGGCGTCTTCTACTGGCGCTCCCAGCAGGACAGCTACGACAAACTGGGCTGAGCCGCACCGTTCTTCTTTGCGGACCACGCCGGTATCGACATGCACGTCGTCGTCCCGTACACCACGCGCGAGCCGAAGAGTCGCCTCGCCGGCGTCCTCGCTCCCGACGAACGCCGCGCGTTCGCCCGCGCGATGCGCGACGACGTCGTCGCCGCCGTCCGCGCGGCGGGCGAGACGCCGACGGTCCTGACCACGGAACCGCTCGACGACGGCGTGGACGCCCCCGTCGTCGTCGACGACAGGCCGCTGACGCCCGCGGTGAACGCGATACTCGCCGAGGAGGCGGAGTCGGCGGTGGGCGTCGTCATGGCTGACCTGCCGCTCGCGACGCCGGACGCGCTCGCGCGACTGTTCGAGAGCGACGGCGACGTCGTCGTGGCACCGGGGCGCGGCGGCGGGACGAACGCGCTCGTCGTCCGCGACCCGGCGTTCCGCGTGGACTACCACGGCGCCTCCTACCGGGACCACCGGCGAATCGCGGCCGACGCCGGACTGTCCGTCGCCGTCGTCGATTCGATGCGGTTGGCGACGGACGTGGACGAACCCGCGGACCTCGCGGAGGTCCTCCTCCACGGCGAGGGGGCCGCGCGGGCGTGGCTGACGGACGCCGGCTTCGAACTCGCCGTCGCGGACGGCCGCGTCGGCGTCGCGCGCGAGTGAGCCACGCCAGTAGGACTATACGTTTCAGCGACGAAGTCTCACGATGCGCGACGCGCCGGGTGTGCCGGGCGCGAGCGGGCGTTTCACCGTCCGCACCGTACCGCACGCAGTAGCGCGTCGCGCAGTCCCCGCGCGGAGACGTGGCCGGCGTCACCGCGAGTGACATACTTTTGTGCCTCCGAGACGGACGCGCAGTCGTGTTCCCTGCGGCCGACGAGTACGACGTACACATCGAACCGGACGACGACGCCGTCGAGCGACTGCTGGCCGTCTCGCCCGACGACGTCGACCCGGCGTCGGAACTCACCTTCTCCCGGAACGTCTTCCTCCCGTTGACCACCGCCTGCCGGTACACCTGCACCTACTGCACCTACTACGACGTGCCGGGCGAGGCGACGCTGCTGTCGCCCGAGGAGGTGCGCGAGACGCTCCGAGTCGGCGCCGACGCCGGCTGCACGGAGGCGCTATTCACGTTCGGCGACGAACCGGACGACCGCTACACGGCGATACACGACCAGTTGGCCGAGTGGGGGTACGACGACGTCTTGGCGTACCTGCGCGACTGCTGCGAGATGGCGATGGAGGAGGGACTGCTCGCGCACTCGAACCCGGGCGACCTCACCGAAGCCGAGTTCGAGCGCCTCGCCCCGGTCAACGCGTCGATGGGCGTCATGCTGGAGACGACGGCGGACGTGGCGGCGCACTCGGGCGGCCGGCGGAAGACGCCGGGACAGCGACTCAACACGGTCCGCGCCGCGGGCGAGGTGGGCGTCCCCTTCACCACCGGCATCCTCGTCGGCATCGGCGAGACGTGGCGCGACCGCGCCGAGAGCCTGTTGGCCATCCGCGAACTGCACGAACGCCACGACCACGTTCAGGAGGTCATCGTCCAGAACGTCGTCCCGAACGAGCGGTCGAGCTTCGAGCGGCCGTCGGTGGCGACGATGCGCCGCGTCGTCGCCATGGCCCGCGCCGCCCTCCCCGAGGAAGTGTCGGTGCAGGTGCCGCCGAACCTCTCGCCGACGCGCGACCTCCTCGACTGCGGCGTCGACGACCTAGGGGGCGTCTCGCCCGTCACCGACGACTACGTCAACCCCGACTACGAGTGGCCCGCGCTGCGGGAACTCCGCGACGTCGCCGACGCGGGCGGGGTCCCCCTGCACGAACGCCTGCCGGTGTACGAGCGCTACCTCCCCGAGCGTCACCGCCGCCCCGAGTTCGACGGCCGGCCGGCGACCGGAACGTGGCTCTCCGACCGCGTCCGCGCGGCGATAGACGCCGACGACGTCCACGGCGAACGCTACCGCGGCGTCGCCAGACGCGACGGCCCCCTCGCCGTCGGCTCTGCGGACTGAGCGCACACCACCGAGCGAACTATCCTGACAGTCGGCGAATCAGAACCGTGTTCGAGAACACGCGACAGCCCGACTGGGACTGGTGGGAGACGCTCTGGCCGGAACCGAAGGCCGTCCTCCGGCGCGTCGGCATCGACGCCGGTCAGTCCGTCGCGGACGTCGGGTCGGGGAACGGCTACTTCACGCTCCCGCTCTCGGAGGTGGTCGGCGACGAACCGGTGTACGCCGTGGACATCGACGAAGCGTTGCTCGATGAACTCTCGACGCGGGCCGACGCCCGGGACTGCGCCAACGTCCGCTGTCTCCACGGCGACGCCCGGAACCTCCCGGACGTCCTGCCGGAACCCGTCGACGTGGTACTGGTCGCCAACACGTTCCACGGCGTCGAACGGCAGGCCGAGTTCGCGCGACTGGCGCGGGAGTCGCTCCGCCCGGGCGGGCGGTTCGTCGTCGTGAACTGGCACGACCTGCCGCGCGCCGAGACGACCGTCGACGGCGAACCGCGCGGCCCGCCCGAGGACCTCCGGATGTCCGTCGCGGAGACGCGCGAGGTGTTCTCGGCGGCGTTCGACGACAGGGAGACGGTCGACCTGCCGCCGTACCACTACGCCGTCGTCGGGCGGAACGAGTCGACCGGCGACGTCACCGCCTGAAGAGGGAGACGAGGGCGACGACGGCCGTCAGCACCGGCGGAACGGGGAGGTTCACCCGCCCGGACAACTGCGGAATCCGTTTCCTGCAGAGCGCGTAGCCGGCACCGACGACCAGCGTTCCGAGCGCGAACGCGCGGACGCCCTCGCCGAAGACGACCAGTCCGGGCGCGACGAGGACGGCGGCCAGCGCGAGGTCCTCGGGTGCGCCGTCGTAGCGAATCCACCGCTTCGGCGCGACCCACGCCTCGCGCGACCGGAGGTAGACGCCGTGGTCCGTCGCCGCCTCCCACGGGCGCGCCTCGGAACTCCCGCCCGCGAGGTCGAACAGGGGGTGAAGCGCCGCGGCGACGAAGAACGTCGCGGCGGCGACAGCGGGCGCTGAGGGGGCGACGACGGCGGCGAACGTCGCGAGGACCGCGAGGAGGGCGTACGCCTCGACGGCGTGGAGCGTGCGCCGGTGTTCGCCCGCCACCATGTCGAGGTCGGGGAAGACGCTGCCCGCGACGGCGGCGACGACGACCAGTGGCGCGAGTTCCGGCGCGAGGAGGGCGACGGGAGCGGCGAGTGCGATGCCCGCCCCGACGTGCGTCGGCGCCATCATCGCTCGCTCACCGCCGTTCGCGCGCGATGCCTCTGTGGTTCGTTCATCCGACCGAACTGGTCGACGCGGAGGCATATATCTCGTGCGCTCGGGTCCGGCGTCGCCGTCCGCCCGCCGACGCGCCGCCCTCGACCCGGGTCAGATGCCCAGCACGTCGGGAACGCGCCGCCGAAACAGGGTGTAGACGGCGGCGACGACGAGTCCGACGGCGACGACGAGGCGAGCGGAGGGGACGAGGTACGCCGCCGGGAGGGCGAGGGCGGCGGTGAGGAGGAAGTCCTCGGGTGCGCCGTCGTACCGGACGACGTGCCGCGGGCTGAGCCACCGCTTTCGCGGGTGGAGGTACACCGCGCGCGGCGAGGTGCGCTCCCACGGGCGGAGTTCGTCGCTACCGCCGAACCAGTCGGACGCGGCGTGCAGACCGGCGGCGAGGAGGAACGTCGCGAGGGCGACAGTCGCGGAGGAGGGGGCCGCGACGGCGACGACGGCGGCGACGACGCCCGCCAGCGAGGCGTAGACGGGGTAGTGGAGCGACTTGCGGTGCGTGCCGACGAACAGGTCGACGTCGGGCGCGACGCCGCCGAGGAGGGCGCCGCCGACGGCCGCCGCCGTGAACTGGGGTGCCACGACGGCCGCGGGCGCGCCCAACAGGAGGAGTGCCGCGGCGGCGTGGGTCGTCACCATCATCGCTCACAGAGAGGGGCGACGGACACTTCAGACTGCGCCCCTCGGCAGAGTGGTCCCGCGCCCGCCGACGGGCCGCCGCGGTCAGTCGTCCGCGGGCGCCGGTTCGCCGCCGTCGTCTTCGGGGCGCGCGACCATCGGCGTCCCGTCGGCGCGCGGGCCGAGCATCGGGCCGTGCGGGCCGTCGTCGGGGTCCAGACGGCGTCGCTGCCGGTAGTCGGTCGAGCGTTCGACGGGCGGGCGGCCGATGGCCGACACCATCTCGACGTAGTCGTCGAACGACCGGAACTCGCCGTAGTCGCCGCCCGCGCGCTTCGTTATCTCCTCGGAGAGGATAGTGCCCATGAAGTCGTTCGCGCCGCAGTTGAGCAGTTTCAGCGACTTGGCGTCGCCGAACTTCACCCACGAGGACTGGACGTTGTCCACGTTGTCGAGGAACAGGCGCGCGACGGCGACCATCAGTTCGTCCTCGGCGTCGGAGGCGCCCTCGGTGACGAGTCCGCGTTCGTACAGCGGGGTGTTCCGATGGACGAACGAGAGCGGGACGAACTCCGTGATGCCGCCCGTTCGGTCCTGCAGGTCGCGAATCACCTTCAGGTGCATGACGCGGTGAGCCTCGTTCTCGACGTGGCCGTACATGATGGTCGCCGTCGCGTCGAGGCCGGCGGCCATCGCCCCCTCCATCCCCTCGACCCACTCGTCGGTTCCTATCTTCCCCGGACAGATGACGTCGCGAACCTCGGGGACGAGTATCTCGGCGGCGGTGCCGGGCACGGAGGCGAGGCCGGCGGCCTTCAGTTCGCGGTACACCGCCTCGTAGGACCAGTCCGTCCCGCGGCGGGCGTGGTACGCCTCCTCGGGCGTCATCGAGTGGAGGTGCGCCCCGCCGACGGACATCGCGCGCATCTGCTCGACGTACGCGCCGGGGTCCGTGTCGTACGCCGCGGGCGGTTTGTAGTCGACTTCGGCGTACGGGTCGTCGTACGAGTCGAGAATCTCGCGGTGCTCCTCGTTCAGGACGAACGCGGGGTGGAGGCCGGAGACGGAGGTGACCTCGTAGATGCCGGTGTCGAGGGCGTCCTCGACGACGGCGCGGGACTCGGCGGGCGTCTTCGTGAACCCGGTGTGGTCGCCCTCGTGGTCGGACTCGAACTGGTGGGCCGTGTTCTTGAAGTTGCAGAACAGACAGCCGGTGTTGCAGGCCGTCGTGACGTTGTTGTTCAGGTTCGCGACGAACGTCACGTCGTCGCCGACCATCTCCGCGCGGCGGCGGTCGGCGGCCTCCAGCACCTGCTCTTTCCGCACCGGGTCGATGCCCTCGCGGTCCGTCCCCGTCGTCATCAGTTCGACGCCGTCGGCGACGGTGAGTCTGTCACCGGCGCGCGCCTTCGCAAGCGCGTTCTCGAACGACTGGTCGGTGTCGGGGACGTGTTCGAAGTCGAGGTCCGCCCCGCCCGAAGCCGACGCGTCGGTCATGGTTCGTCACCACCGCGCGGGAGCACAAAAGTGAGGCGGTATCGGCCACCGGAGCCGGCAGCGACGACGAGACGGCCGTCGGCGTCGAACGGACCGGCGAGGTGCTATCCCGCCTCAGACGTGGCTATATTCGCTCGGCGCGCGTAGATATGAGTATGACGCAAACTACTATCGACACGACGGACCGCGAGGGGATGGGCTTCTGGGTGAGCGCGCTCATCGGAGCGCTGGTGAGCGTCGTCGCGAGCGTCGTCCCGTTCTCGCCCGTCCTCGGGGGCGGCGTGGCGGGCTACCTGTACGCCGGGTCGCGCGACGACGGCCTCCGGGTCGGCGCCGTCTCTGGCGCCATCGCCGCGGTCCCGGTCCTCCTCGTCGTCGGCCTCGTGTTCGGCGGCCTCGGGCTGATAACCATCGTGGAGAACGCCCTCGGCGCGGCGGTGTTCTTCGTCGGGACGTTCCTGCTCGTCACCCTCCTCGTGGTGGCGCTGTCGGCCGGCCTGTCGGCCCTCGGCGGCTACCTCGGCGTCTACGTCCGCGAGGAGTACGACGGCGGCGACTCGCGCCGCCGCGAGGACGACGACGCCGACGCCGAAGCGGCCGTCTGAGTCGCGTGAAACCGAATCCCGGTCTCCCTCTCTCGCCCTACGCCTCCTGTGCGGTTCCGCCCGCGTCGCCGACGGTCACCTCGTTCGGGAGGCGCGCCTGCACCGCCTCGACGAGGGCCGGGAGCGTCTCCGTCGCGTCGCCCCGCACGAGGTAGTCCGCGAGGTGGTCTTTCGCCGTCTCCGCGACGTCGAACACGGCGAGTTCGCCGCGCGCGGCCGCCTCCTCGGGCAGCGTCGACGCCGGGGCCACGGTCAGCGACGACCCGACGACGAGGAACACGTCGCTCTCGCGCGCCATCCGACGCGCCGACCCGTACGCCGCGGCCGAGAGGTCCTCTCCGTACAGCACCACGTCGGGCTTGAGGTGACCCTCACAGCCGACCGTCGGACAGGTCGGCGGCGCGGTGCCGGCGCGAACGTCGTCGAGTGCGGCCTCGGTCGAGACGGACTCCCCGCACGCGACGCAGACAGACCGCGCGGCGTCGCCGTGGAGTTCGACGAGTCGGTTCGTCCCCGCCTCCCGGTGCAGGCCGTCGGTGTTCTGCGTCACCACGACGTCGAGGACGCCGAGTTCCTCCAGTCGAGCGAGGGCGCGGTGGGCGTCGTTCGGTCCGGTCACCTCGCCGAACATCCGTTCGTGGAGTTCGTGTCGGTCCGTCCAGAAGCCCGCGGGGTCGCTCTCGAACCGGTCGACGTGGAAGTCGGCCGGGTCGAACCCGTCGTTCCAGATTCCCCCGTCCCCCCGGAACGTGGGGACCCCCGAAGCGTTGCTCACACCCGCGCCCGTCAGCACGGATACCCCATCGGCCGCGACCAGCGACTCCGCCAGTGCGACCAGCTGTTCGTCCATAGTCGGACTACCGCAAGCGAGCGATAAAAGTGTCACGTTTGGTATTATGTTGATACTAACGGGCGGTTAATGGTACACATACGTGCGTATTATATCGGACTACGTGGGGTAGAGTGAGCACGGGAGTGGAAGGATTCTTGTAAGCGGCGGACGGCGGTTCGGGTATGACGAGCGTCAAGGAGTTCGAGGTGGAGACGCCGCCGACGGCGGCGGCACTCGGCCGGGGTCGGTTCGTGTTCACGGACCAGTACTCCGTGTTCGACTGGGGCGAGATGCCGGACCACGTCCCGCAGAAGGGCGCCTCCCTCTGTACGATGGGCGCGTTCAACTTCGAGTTGCTGGACCTGAACCACGTCCCGACGCACTACCTCGGCGTGGTGGAGGACGGCGAGGTGAAGGACCTCGGCGACTGCGAGTCGCCGCCGACGGAGATGGCCATCGAACTCACGCAGGTGCCGGACCTCCCCTACCTCGGCGACGGGGAGTACGACTACGACGCCTACCACGAGGAGGCGGGCGAGAACTACCTGATTCCGCTCGAAATCGTCTTCCGCAACACCGTCCCGGTCGGGTCCAGTCTGCGAACGCGAGGGTCGCCCGCGGACTACGGACTCGACGCCGACGAGTGGCCCGAGGAGGCCGTCGAACTGCCCCGGCCGGTCGTGGAGTTCTCCACGAAGTACGAGGAACAGGACCGCTACCTCGACCGGTCGGCGGCCGAGGAGATAGCGGGCCGCGCGGAACTCGACAGACTGGAGGAACTCGCACTCGCGGTCAACCACATCCTGAACGAACGCGCCGCCCGCGCGGGACTCACTCACGAGGACGGGAAGATAGAGTGTCTGTACCACGAGGGCACCATCAAAGTCGCCGACGTGGTGGGGACGTTCGACGAGAACCGGTTCTCCTACGACGGACAGGAGGTGTCGAAGGAGGTGGTCCGGCAGTACTACAGGCGGACCGACCCCGAGTGGGTAGCGGCCGTCGGCGACGCGAAAGAACGCGCCCGCGAGGAGGGCGTCGCCGACTGGCGGTCGCTCTGCGAGGCGTCGCCCGACCACCTGCCCGCGCCCGTCCTCACGGCCGTCTCGGAGATGTACGCCGCCGGGACGAACGCCTACACCGGGTCGGACTGGTTCGAGGCGCCGCCCGTCGAGGACGCGGTGGACCGAGTTCGCGACCTGTAGCGCCGGCGAGAACGGGCGACGCCCGTTCGGTCACGTCTGGCTCTGGTAGAGGAGGACGACGATAGCGAGCCCCACGAACAGGTCGGGCACGAAGACGAACGCCCCGACGTTCGGTCGCGGGCGGAACCCGAGGAGCGCGTGGACGAGCGGGTTGGACGTGAGCGCGTACAGCAGCAACGCGAGGCTCAGCGTGACCAGACTCACGGTGTACTTGTTCGGGAGGTCGCGGTAGAGACGGACGTAGATTCCGGCGAGCGCCAGCAGCAGAACGAGGTTCAGCGTGGTGAAGAACACCTCGGCGCGAATCAGGACTCGGATCTGTGCCGGAAGCGTGCGCGACGCGGGGCCGTGAGTCGGAATCGACGCCGTCAGCGTGACCGCGAGGGCGACGACGCTCGCCACGACCACGAGCGTCACCGTGGTCCGGAGCGGCGTCGCGGTTGGGTCACGTCTCATCGTCGAATCTGGCCTGTTCGGCCACCTCCTGCAGGATGTCGAGGTTGTCTGTCATCCGCTCGGAGAGGAAGTACAACTGTCCGTAGTTGTCGCCCTCCGTGGTCACGACGCCGTTCTCTTCGAGCACTTCGAGGTGGTGTTGCACGGTTTTGTAGTTCAGGTCCAGATCGTTCGACAGCTGGTTGGTGTTCCGCGGACGCGAGTGGAGCGCACGGACGATGCGAAGGCGGTTTCGACCGCCGCGGGAGCCGCCGATGAGCCACCAGAGCAACTGCCGCATCTATCGGAAGCTACGGTGCAGTCGGGCGAAATAGGTTCTGCTTCCCGTCGTTCCCCGACATCCCGTCACCGCGCCGTCACCCCGCCATCCAGTTCAGGATTCGGTCGGCGATGGCGCCGTTGTTGTCGTCCTGCATCAGGAGGTGCGTGTTTCCGGACACCCCGTCGTCGGGGAGGTTCAGCATCCGAGAGTCGGCGTTCGCCTCGTCCGACAGCGCGGCCGTCGTTTCGCACGCCGACTTCCGTCCCGTCTGTCCGCGGTCGGCGACGTAATCGCCGTAGACGGCCATGAACGGAGTGTCACCGGCCATCTGCGAGACGGCGGCTTCGTCGGTCGGACAGCCGACCGGTTCGACCGCGACGATGCGCTCGACCAGCGAGGGCGTGGACCGCGCCACGGCGAATCCGGACGCGCCACCCGCCGAGTGGACGAGGAGCGTCGCCGGACCGACGCGGTCCAAGAGCGCCGTCAGCGCGGCGGTCTCTCGCGACGAGGCGAACCGCGTTCCACCACCACCGCCGGCGTCACCGGCCTGACTCTGTCCACCGCTCGCGGCCGTCGTCTGCGTCGCGGCCGACCGCCGGCCCCCGCCTCCGCCGCCGCCCGTGCCGACGTACGCCGGGAAGGAGGCGACGAGTTGGTCGACCGCTTCGACGGGGTATCGAACGTCGTCGTACGGTTCGCCCACCTCGGGACCGAACCCCCACGTCGGCCACGCGCGAGACAGCGACCACCGGGAGAGCGACGCGGACTCCGTGTTCCGGAGCGCAGCGGTATCCAGCCCTCCCGAGTCCACGTTTCGCGGCGGATTGAACGCGTACACCGGGTATCCGGCGTCGACGAAGTGCTCCACCCAGCCGGGGCGACCGTCGGGCGTCGCGAGGTAGATGTACGGCGAGAGACCCAGTCCGGGCACCATCACGACGGGGTCGCGGTCCGTCTCCGAGTCGGGACGCACGGCGACGACTTCCGCGCGGGCGTCGATGACGGCGTCGCTCCCGACGTCCGACTCCCCGACGTAGAAGCGACTCAGCGTCGGCCGGGGTGTCTCGGATCGGTTGGTCGTCGCCGTCCCCGAGCCGGTCGACTCGTTTTCGGTCCCGCTACCGAGACCACTACACCCCGCGAACCCCGCGGCGAGTGTGACACCTGCCGCCCGCAAAGACGCTCGTCTCGATATCTCCGGTGACATCTACGAGTCGCTGGTCTCCGGACGGACTTATCTCATTGCCGAGATTAGCCACACGTTAGGCACAATTTCGGCACGGCTTTCGCATCGGTCCCGAGGCCGTCGCTTCGACGGCCCGAGAGACGGGAAGACATTTGCCGCGCGACCGTGACCCGTCGGCAGATGCCCTCCACGTCCGCGCCGTCTCCCGGTGACAGTTCCCCCACGCGCCGCCGATTTCTCGCTACGACCGGCACCGCACTCGCCGTCGGAACCGCCGGCTGTACCGACCTCCGAGAGCGCTACTTCCCGCGCACGCACCGGAGCGACGCCGACCTCTCCGGGCCTGACGGGCCGTGGCCGACGCTCGGACACGACGCGCGTCGAACGGGTTCGACGCCCGCGACCGGACCGGGTCGGGACGCCCGACTCGCCCGCCGCCACGGGTCGAACCACCACCCGAACAGGCAGGCGGTCGTCGGGGCCGACGTCCTCCTGTTCACGGTGCGTCGGTGGGTCGAACGCGAGGGCGGGGAACCGTTCTCGGGCGTCGTCGCCGTCGATCGCGAGGGGTCCGAGCGCTGGCGTCTGCGGACACGACCGGACATGGGCGTCCCGACGGTGATCGGACGGACCGTCTTCGTGGAGGACACCGACGGGACGCGCGCCGTGGACGCCGAGACGGGGGACGTTCGCTGGCGCTATCGGAGCGGATACGGCTTCCCGCACGTCTCGCCCGCCGTCCGCGACGGCCGCGTGTACGTCGGCGGGAGGCGGTTCCTCGCCCTCGACGCCGTGACCGGCGAGCGACTGTGGCGGACCGCCGAGGAGATGCCGGCCGTGCAGACGTGCGCCGCGGGCGACGGCGTCGTCGTCGTCTCGAACGGCTACAACGAGAACGGCGGCGGCCTGTTCTGCCTCGACGCCGCCGACGGGAGCGTGCGCTGGGAGTCGTCGGTGCGGACCGTCCACCAACCGGCCGCCGTCGGCGACGACGCCTGCTACGCGGTCGACGACGAGGGGTCGCTGCACGCCGTCTCGCTGGCCGACGGCGCGGTGCTGTGGTCGCGCCGTGGCGTCTCGACGAACCACGCCTCGCAGTACGAACAACCGGTGCTCGCCGACGGCCGCGTCGTCGTCGGGCGGTGGGACGGTCCGCTGACGGCCTACGACTCGGCGACGGGCGAGACGGCGTGGACCGCCGGCCCCGCGGACGAACGGCACCACGTGCCCGTCGTCGCCGACGACGGAATCTACGCCGTCACCCGCGAGGGAACCGTCTCCGAGACGGGGTTCGACGGCGCGGAACGGTGGCGGCGGACGGTGGACGTGACGGTGACCGCGCCGCCGTCGCTGGCGGACGGGACGCTCTACCTCGGCGGGCGAACGGGCGGCGACGTGGACGAGTGGGCGGGCGGGTTCTACCGGTTCGGCTGAGAAGGAGGGGTCGGTCTCGGATTCGGCGGCCTCGACCCGGCGGCTTCAGTCGTCCGAGGGGTTCGGCGCTTCGGCCTCGGATTCGTCGGCCGCCGAGTCGTCGTCCGACTCTGCTCCCGCCGTCTCGCCGTCGCGGAGTGTGTCGGCGAGTCCGTCGACGGGGCGGTCCGGGTTCGCCGCCGTCGCCGCGTCCGTCGCGCCGAGTTGGTAGTCGTCGGCGTCCGCGCCCGGTCGGAGACTGGTGCGTCCGCGGTGGACGCTCACCGCGTCGTCGAGGTGGAGTCGGACCGCTTCGAGGAGGGCGTCGGCCTCCAGCGGTTGCCCCAGCGACTTGATCTCCTCCAGCGAGGCGTCGTCGGGCACGTCGAACGCTCGCTGGGTGATGATGGGCCCCTGGTCGAGGTCCGTCGTCACGTAGTGGGCGGTGACGCCCGCGATGCGGACGCCTTCCTCTTTCGCCTGCCGGTAGGCGGCCGCGCCGGGGAACGCCGGGAGCAGGGAGGGGTGGATGTTGATGATACGGTCCTCGTAGCGGAAGACGACGTTCGGGCCGAGGATGCGCATGTAGCGGGCCAGCACCACGAGGTCGGCGTCGTAGTCGTCGAGGAGGGCGAGCAGTTCGTCCTCGTCGGGCGACCCCTTCTCGTCGCCGACGTCGTGGAACGGCACGTCGTAGCGTTCCGCGAGGGGGCGCAGGTGGTCGCGGTTGCCGACGACGACCGAGATTTCGGCGTCGAGGTCGCCGTTCGTCCACGCCTCGAACAGCGCTTCGAGGCAGTGGCTCTCCTTCGTCGCGAGGACGGCTATCCGCTGGGTGTCGCGGTCGGCGGGGAAGCGCACTTGCACGTCCACGCCCAGGTCGTCGCCGAGGTCCGAGAGCGCGTCCCGGAGTGTCTCCTCGGTGCAGACCATCTCGGAGGTGTCCGCGTGCAGCGTCATGCGGAAGACGCCGTCGCGGACGGCCTGGTCGAGGTCTTCGACGTTGATTCCGCGCTCGAACAGCAGGGTGGTGACGTTCGCGACGAGTCCGGTCCTGTCTCCTCCGATGACGGTGATCTCGGTGAGGTCTGTCATCGGTACCACCGCCGACTGCTGTCGAACGGAGTCATCGACGGGTGGAGACTTCGCTCGGGCAAAAGGGTGTCTTTCCGCGCAACGATTGGGCCGCCGTCCCGAGCGTGACATGCCTCACGGTAGCACGCATCATGCACCGGCCGCGCCGCGACGAATACCCACGAACGTGAACACCGAACGCAGTCCAAAACTGCTTTTGCTCATGACCGCGCACCACGAACCGATGACGACCTACACCGCGACGGTGACGGTCCGCCTGAAACAGGGCGTCCTCGACCCGGAGGCCGAGACGACCAAGCGCGCCCTCGAACGCCTCGGGTTCGAGTTGGAGTCGCTTCGCTCGGCCGACCAGTTCGAGGTGGAGATGGACGCCGAGTCGGCCGCGGTCGCCGAGGACCGCGCCGACGAGATGGCCGAACGACTCCTCGCCAACCCGACCATCCACGACTACGAGGTCGAGGTGGCCGAGGCGTAGATGACCGTGCCTGACACCCCGCCCGTCGAGGCCGCACACGGAGGTGCGTCCCGGTGACGGTCGCGGTGATACAGTTCGGCGGGTCGAACTGCGACCGGGACGCCGTCGCCGCCCTCGAACACCTCGGCATCGACGCCGAACGCGTCTGGCACGAGGACGGCCTGCCGGCGGACGCGACGGGCGTCGTGCTCCCCGGCGGGTTCTCCTACGGCGACTACCTCCGCGCGGGCGCGATGGCCGCGCGGTCGCCCATCATGAACGACGTGCGCGAGGCGGCGGCCGAGGGCACGCCCGTCCTCGGCGTCTGCAACGGCGCGCAGATCGGCTGCGAGTCGAGTCTCACCGAGGGCGCGTTCACGACGAACGAGAGCGCTCGCTTCCAGTGCGAGTACGTCCACCTCCGCGTCGAGAACGCCGATACGCCGTGGACCGCCGCCTACGACGAGGGCGACGTGATCGAGATACCCATCGCGCACGGCGAGGGGCGGTTCGAGATCAGCGACGACCGGTACGACCGGTTGGTCGCGGAGGACCGCGTCCTCTTCCGCTACTGCGACGCGGCGGGGAACGTGACCGAGGCGGCGAACCCGAACGGTTCCCGCGGCAACGTCGCCGGCATCACCGGCGAGGAGGAGAACGTCGGCGTGTTGATGCCGCACCCCGAACGCGCGACGCTGCCCGACCTGAACGGCAGCACCGACGGCGCGGGCGTCCTCCGCGGGTTCGCGCGGGACTGAGCGGCGTCACTCGGGCGAAAGACGCCACTCGGGAGAGAGAACCTATCCGTGCGACGAACCGCGTCGTCGCGACTCGACGAGCAACACGAAGCGACGGTGTGACGAGGCGGTCGTCTCAGGGGTCTACCGCACGGGGCGAACTCGTGGCTATCCAGCCGTCGGGGTTGTCGGACTCCCGAATCTCCAGCCAGCCGTCGGCGTAATACACGGTCTTGTACATCTGTAGAGTGGGTGCGACGCCGCGCAGGCGCGCGGGTACGCAGTACCTTTCGCGGTTACGTCGCATCCGGAAGAGGGGACGGCGGCTACCCCTATCACTACCCACAGCCTTCGCGGGGCGTAACGGACCCTTAGCGGAAGTTTTGTCACCGCCTACCGAACGTTGTCGGCGAGTTAATCAGCGAGCCAGCGGCATCGAGTAGGACGTCTCCTCCGCCATCACGACGTCCCACGTTCCCTCGCAGTCGCAGGACACCTGCGAGAACACGGTCGGGTCCTGCCGGAGGTCGAAGTCCTTGATGGCCTTCTGCACCAGGTCGTCGCAGTCGCCGCAGTTGTGCGCGCCGCGGTCGGAGCCGTGACCCACTGGGTCGGAGACGACGATGGCGTCCACGTCGGCGGTCGACTCCAGCACGTCGGCGACCGACCAGAGCCACGGCGGGCGGTAGCCGCCGTTGAAGTAGAGTTCGTCGACCATCGTGTAGCGCTGGACGTTCGTCGGGTTCATCGAGACGGTGTGGCAGTGGTCGACGTCGGCGCACCGCCGGATGGAGGACTTCATGTCCGCGACCGCCTCCGACTCCGAGAGGAACGGCGGCTTCATCAGCAGGTACGCCTTCACGCCCGCGCCCGCGTCGCCGGCCTCGGCGCAGGCGTCCTCGAAGTCCGCGAAGTCGAAGTACTTGTTCACGCAGTCGTGGCGCACGCGGTCCGTCGCCGTCTCCAGTCCGATGGCGACGTCCGTCTCCAGTCCCTGCGAGGTGAAGTCGTCCAGTTTCTCGGCGGCGACGAAGTCCGGCAGCGACTCGACGACGATTCGCTCCCGGTCGCCGAACGTCTCGCCGATGGCCCGTCGCGTCTCCGCGCCGACTTCGCGTTCGTCGAGGAAGCTGCCGGAGGTGTATATCTTGATGAGGTCGGCCGGTTCGTCCGCGTTCTCCGCTTCGTGGTCGAGACAGACCTGAATCTGGTCCATCAGCGCCTCGTGGGCGACGCTGCCGCCCTCGACGGACTCGGCGACGTAGCCGCACATCGTGCACCCGCCGGCGCGCGCCCAGCGACAGCCGCCGGTGTTGAGGATGATGGTGAGCGACCGCTTCACGCCGTCGGGCGTGTTGTCCTCGTCCAACCAGACGCGCGTGGGTTCGTGCGGGTCGTACGTCCGGTCCTTGCGCGAGCGAATCTCGCGCATCACTTCGTTGTGGGCGTCCATGCCCTTCCCCCGCTCGTACACTTCGGGGCTCGGCTGACTCATTACCGGTGATATCCGACGTGCGCGTAAATCCGCTTCGCCTGCGCGCCGAGGCCGGCGGACGGAATCGACGGCCGGTCGCGTTCGGACGGACCGCGGCACGGTCGCTCGTCGTCGCCGAGTGCGCCGCGCCCGCCACAGGCAAGCGTTATTGGCGCGCCGCCCCGACCGTCACACGTGCCAACACGTCGCAGGATACTCGCCGCGCTCGGCGTCGCCGGGAGCGTCGGCCTCGCCGGGTGCGACGGACTCGGCGGCGACCGGCCGGACGCGCGAACGGCGACGGAGACGCCGGCCGCGACGGCGTCGGAGACGGCCGTCGCCACCGGCGACGCGGGGGACGGACCGTCGCTCCCCTACAGCGCCGCCGACGCGAGCGAGAACGTCGAACGACCGCTGGGCCTCGTCGTCCGGAACGTGGGCGGGGAACGGCGGTTCGTCACCGTCGTCGTGAGCCACGGCGACCGGACGCTGCTCGTGGACAGCAGCGAGTACGCGCCCGAGGGGACCGACCGAACGCGGCACTACCCGAACCTCGTCGCCCGGCGCGGGACGTACGACGTAGTCGTGGAGACGGCCGACGGCGCGACGGGCCGCGGCGTCCTCCGCGTGGACGGCGTCCACCGCGACGCCGTGGTCGAACTCGACGGCGAGGTGCGCGTCCGGCAGACGGCGCGGTGCACCCCGGACTGCGGCGACGTGTCCGTCGCCGGCGAGGCGCGTCCCTTCGGCAACCCCCGGTGGCCGGAGATAGACGCGTGGGCGGGCTACACCGTCACCGTCGCCAACGCCGGCAGTCGGCGTCACGAGGTGCGCGTCGGCTTCGAGATAGACGGCGACACGGCGCTGGACTACCGCTACCGGCCGCCGCCGGGCACCGTCCTCGGCTTCCCGACGATACCGCCGCTCAGACGGCTTGCAGTGACCGTCGAGGCGAACGGCGACCGGTGGCGGGGCAGACTCGACGCCGACCGGAGCGTCGCCCTCCCCCTCGCCGTGGACGACGACGGCGTGCGCGTCGACGCGTGGCCCGACGCGGGCGCGGACCTCCGCGTGCGGAACGAACGCGGGCCGCAGACGGCCACCGTCGTCCTCTCGAAGGAGGGCGAACGGGTGGCGTCGTGGTCGGCGGACCTCGGACGCGAGGAGACGGCGACGGTGTCGGCGTTCGTCCCCGGTCCCGGCCTGTACGAGGCGGAGATGACGGTGGAGAGAGGGGACGAGTCGCTGACGAACACGCGAAGCGTCGTCGTCACGCGACGGGGGGTCCTCCTCGTCCGCGTCCGCGACGGCGTCGACGCGTTCTTCGTCCGGTGACCGGCGGGGCCGCCGCGCCGGGAGCACGATATTTCTCCCCGCGGGCCGAACGCGAACGCGTGCGACGAACCGACGCTCCGACCAGACGGGCGCTCCTCGGCACGCTCTCGGTCCTCGGCGCGGCCGGACTGGCGGGATGCGACGCGCTCCCCGACGGGTCCGCGTCCGGCGACGCCGGACGGACGGCGGACGGTGCCGGGGGCGACGCGACGCCGACCGGGAGTCCCGCGGCGTCGACCGGTAAGACGTTCGAGCAGACGGTCGTGGCCCGAAACCCGAACGCGACGGACGCCTACGTCACCGTCGCCGTGGAGTCGCGGTCCGGCGAGACGGCGTTCGTCCGGAACCTCGAACTGATGCCGGGCGAGTGGCGACCCGTGCGCGCCGAACTCCCGGAACCGGGGCCGTACCGCGTCGTCGCCGAGGCGGCCGGCGGCGACCGGGCGACGTTCGACTGGGTCGCCGACGAACGCCTCGACGGGTGCGCGGTGACGCTCCGGGACGGCGCGTTCGAGTTCTGGCGGACGGCGGTGTGCCGGGGCGACTGTGGCCTCGCGGCGTCGGCCGTCGACGACGCGATACCGCTCGTCGGCGACGGCGAGGGGCGGTGGTACGCGCCCGCGAGCGTCGTGCTGGAGAACCCTGACCCGGCGGCGCGGCGAGCCCGCCTCGCGGTCGAACTGGACGGCGAGGCGGTGCTGACGGAGACGTACGAGGTGCCCGCGCGGACGCAGGTCGAACTGCCGGTCACCTACCGGTCGGGCGACTACCGCGTCCGGGTGGAGACCGACGGGGCGACGGTGGCCGACTCGTGGTCGGTGCCGCACCAACCCAGCCTGTTCGTCGACCTGCGGGAGCGAGCGACGGGGTGCGGGCCGGCCAACTCCGAACTCACTCTCGTCAACTACGACGACGTCGAACACGCGGTGACGGTGCAGGTGGCGTCCGACGAGGAGGGGCTGTTCGCCGACCGCTGGACGCTCGCGCCGGAGGAACGGACCAGCGTCGTCCCCGTGTCGTCGTCCGGGCGGTACGAGGTCCGCGTGCAGATAGACGGGGCGGACGAGTTCTCCACCGTCTGGTGGTCGTGCCCGCCGCGCGGGCCGGCGACGCTCGTCGTGGACGCGACGGGCGGCGGGTCGGTGAGTCAGACGACGCTGGCGCGGGAGTGACAGCCGACCAACGAAACCGAATCTACCGGCCAGATTTTCCCCGAAGTTCGCGGACCGTAGCCGTCCGGGGCGAGATTTGCCGTCGAACGCGTAACCGTTTGTCGTTACGTCGGTGTGGGAACGACTAACCCATTCTGGTCCCAATATAAGGGTAGATAGTTACCTATGACCGAGCAAGGCGGATTCAACGACCACGTGGCACGGGTGGACCTCTCCTCGGGAGAGGTTCGCTACGAAGGTATCGACGAAGAGGACGCGCGAAAGTACATCGGCGGGCGCGGCCTCGGGGTGAAGTACGTGTTCGACCAGGGGCCCGACGTGGACCCGATGGGACCGGACAACCTGCTGGCGTTCATGAACGGGCCGCTGACGGGGACGCAAGCGCCGATGAGCGGACGCATCGCCGTCTGCACGAAGTCGCCGCTGACGGGCACCGTCACCGACTCCCACCACGGCGGGTGGTCGGGTGCGCGACTCAAGTGGGCCGGGTTCGACGGCCTCCTGTTCGAGGGGAAGGCCGAACACCCGACGTACGCGTACGTCGAGGACGGCGAAGTCGAACTCCGCGACGCCTCCCACATCACCGAGTGGGGCGTCCACGACGCCATCGACGAGTTGGAGAGCGAAGTCGACGGACAGGTCGGCAAGAACCTGAGCGTGATGGCCATCGGTCCCGCCGGCGAGAACGGCGTCCGCTACGCCTGCATCGTCAACGAGGACGACCGGGCGTCCGGCCGCGGCGGCACGGGTGCGGTGATGGGCTCGAAGAACCTCAAGGCCGTCGTCGTCAAGTCCGGCACGAAGATGCCGAAACCGGCGAACCCGGAGACGTTCACCGAGGGCTACCAGCAGGCGATGCAACTCATCCGCGAGTCCGACGTCACCGCGCCGAACGAGGGCGGCCTGTCGCTGTACGGGACGAACGTCCTCATGAACCTGACCGAGGAGATGGACGGCCTGCCGACGCGCAACGGGCGCTACACCTCGACGCACTCGGAGGCCGAGGCGGACCCCTCCGAACCCAACATCGACGCGGAGAAGGTGTCCGGCGAGAACGTCCGCGAGAACATCCTCGTGGACGAGCCGACCTGTCACTCCTGCCCCGTCGCCTGTAAGAAAGAGACCGAGGTCACCTACGAGCGGAAAGGTGAGGAGATGAACGTCCGCGGTGAGTCCTACGAGTACGAGTCGGCGTTCGCCCTCGGGCCGAACTCGATGAACGACGACCGCGACAGCATCGCCGTCATGATCGACATGTGCAACCAGCTCGGGATGGACACCATCGAGACGGGCAACATGCTCGCGATGGCGATGGAGATGACCGAGCAGGGCAAACTCGACGACCTCGGCGAGGGCATCGAGTGGGGCGACGTCGAGCACATGATGGACGTGATGGAGGACATCGCCAACCAGGAGAGCGAACTCGGCGAACTCCTCGCCAAGGGCGCCGAACGCGTCGCCGACGAGGTGGGCGCCCACGAGAACAAGCTCTCGGTCAAGGGCCAGACCATCCCGGCCTACGACCCGCGCGCGATGAAGGGCATGGGCATCGGCTACGCCACCTCGAACCGCGGCGCGTGTCACCTGCGCGGCTACACGCCGTCGGCCGAGATTCTCGGCCTGCCGGAGAAGGTGGACCCGCGCGAGTGGGAGGGGAAGGGCGAACTGTGCGCCCTGTTCCAGGACATGCACGCCATCTCCGACTCGTTCGACATCTGCAAGTTCAACGCGTTCGCGGAGGGCATCGAGGAGTACGTCCTGCAGTACAACGGCATGACGGGCCTCGACGTGACCGAGGACGAACTGATGGAGACGGGCGACCGCATCTACACGCTGGAGCGGTACTACAACAACCTCGCCGGCTTCGACGGCTCCGACGACACGCTCCCGGGCCGTTTCCTCGAGGGCGACGAGGCCGTCCCCGGACAGGGGGCCTCCGAGGGCCAACTGTGCGAACTCGATGAGATGAAAGACGAGTACTACGCGCGCCGCAAGTGGGTCGACGGCGTCGTCCCCGACGAACGCCTCGAAGAACTCGGCATCGACATCGGGCCGGGAACGGGCGTCTCAACCGGCGACAGCCCCGCGCCCGCGGACGACTGAACCCGCCGCGAGGCGAATCGAGCGGCGACTTCCTCCGTATTTTTTACACCCGCGAGCGACGGCGATAGCCCCGCGCCAGCGGAGTCCGCCAGAAGCCCCAACCGACTGGGTCGACGAGTGAACGTATGGCCACAGAGGACACCGTCGGCTGGTCGCTCATCAGTTCGGGTATCG
Source organism: Halogeometricum rufum (assembly GCF_900112175.1). Lineage (NCBI taxonomy): Archaea > Methanobacteriati > Methanobacteriota > Halobacteria > Halobacteriales > Haloferacaceae > Halogeometricum > Halogeometricum rufum. The sequence goes on from NZ_FOYT01000002.1 coordinate 851,149, forward strand.
TCACGCTCCTCCTCGCGGTCCTGCCGGGGGACTCGGTGTGGTGGGGCGTCGGACTCCTGATTCTCGGCGTCGCAATCTTCGCTCGGCGGCTCTGACCGTCGTTCGTGGGGGTTTCAGACGAGAAACCGGAGCACCCACAGCGTCCCCATCCCCGCGACGATGGTGGCGAACACGTCCTCCGTCACCCACGCGATAGCCGCGGCGACGATGCCCGCGAGCAGTCGCTCGTTGCCGACCGAGACCGCGAGGTCCGACAGCGACACCGAAATCGGCGCGAACGCGACCGACCCGTCGCTGACGACGAGTTCCGGGACGACGAGCGCGGCGAACACCGCGGGCGGGACGAACCGGAGGGCGTGCTTCACGCGCGCCGGGACGGTGTCGATGCGGCCGAACAGGTAGACGAACGAGGCGCGGATGCCGAACGTCGCGAGGCCGACGGCGACGACGACGCCCCAGATGGGGACCGGGCCGTACCCGGTCGTCATCAGTGGCTCACCTCCTCCGCGTCGGCCGGGCCGTCGCCGAGCGACGAGGCGGCGACGCCCGCGAGGACGCCCGCGACGGCACCGAGGAGGAGGCCGAGGTTGAACGGCAGGCCGGGACTGCCGCCGACGACCACCACCTCGCCCGCGACGGCGACGCCGCCGCCGACGACGGCGGCCGCGGCGCTCGGCCGGTTCGACACCGCGGGGACGAGGAGCGCGAGGAAGACGAGGGGGACGGCGAACGCCAGCCCCCACGAGTCGGGCACGCCCGTCCCGAGGAGGACGCCGAACACCGTACACACCTGCCAGACGCTCCACAGCGACGCCGCGACGGCGAGGTAGTAGTTCCGGCGTTCGGTCGCGCTCAGTCGGTCCTCGCCGTACCGGGCGATGGAGAGCGCGTAGGCCTGATCGGTGAGGAGGTACGACGTGACCGCCTTCCACCCCGAGCGAAACGTCCGGAAGTGGGGGGCGATGGAGGCGGAGTACATCATCATCCGGAGGTTGATGACGACGGCCGTGAGGAAGACGACGGCGAGTTCGGCGTTGCGGCTCAGCAGGTCGACGATGGCCAACTGGGACGCGCCGGCGAACACCACCATCGACAGGCCGACCGCCTGTAGCGGCGAGAGACCGGCGTCGACGGCGGCGACGCCCGCGACGAGGCCGAACGGCACGATGCCGACGAGGATGGGACTCACGTCGCGGACGCCGCGGCGAACCTCTGCCGGGATACGGAACACAGTGAAGAGACGGACACCACCGCACTAACCGCTACCGTTTCCGGCACGGACGGCCGTCTCGACGCGGGCGGGGGCGACACGTCTCCGCGCCGCGGGGCCGACCCCACCGCGCGCCGCGGCACCGACCCCACCGCGCGCCGCGACACCGACCGCCTCACGCCGGCACCGGCGCGTCCGAGCGCCGCGTCCAGAGGACGTAGCCGACGACGCCGGCGACGAACGCGACGCCGACGTTCGCGAGGACGCCCAGGAGGCCGACGACGACGGCGAAGCCGCGGGCGTCGGTGTCGAGTCCGGCCCGGCCGAGTTCGACGGCGACGAGGGCGAGGACGACGCCGAGCATCGAGAGGGGGAACGCGGCGACGACGCCGACGGCGAAGACGGCGGCGAGGGCGTACAGGACGCCGAGGACGACGTTCGACCACGCGGTCCGCGCGCCGAAGGCGTACTTGCCGGCGACGCCACCGCTCCCGTGGCACATCGGCAACGCGCCGAGTGGGACCGCGAGCAGGTTCATCACGCCCATGCTCGTCGCCAAGTCGTCCGGCGACACGTCGGCGTCGTAGTAGTCCGACAGCAGGAGCGAGGTTGCGACGGCGGCGTTGCCGACGGTCATCGCCAACTGGGCGGCCGTCCCCTCGGCGGCGCGCGCGGAGAAGGCGGAGAGCGACGGCAGCGTGACCGCCAGCCCGGGGAGTCGCGGCGTCGGCACGCCCGTCTGCCACGTCGCGACGCCGAGTCCGACGGCGAGGACGACCAGCGCGCTCGCCCGACGGTAGCCGGCGAGGACCACCGCCGCGGCGACGCCGACGGCCACGACGGCCAGCGACGGGGTCCCGAGGCTCAGCCGGACGCCGGTTTCGAGCAACAGCAGGGCGACGGCGAGTTGGACCCCTCGGACCACGGGTTCGCCGACGTAGCGCCCCACGCGGTGCAGCGTCCCGGTCGAGCCCACGACGAGGAGGGCGACGCCCGCGAGCAGTCCGGCCGCGGCGAGTTCGCCAGTCGTGAGGGTGCCCGCGACGACGAGTGCGGCGAGCGCCTTCATCGGTTCGACGGAGACGGGGAGCCCGTAGTGGACGCCCCAGACCACCTGAAAGGCCGCGAACCCGAGGAGGAGGTGCGCGAGCGACAGGTCGGTCAGCGCCGCGAGGGCGACGGCGATGGGGAGGACCGTAACCGAATCCCCTATCGCGCCGGTGAACGCTCCGACCGAGGGCGTCGGGGCGTCCGAGTCGAAGACGCCGGTCGAGAGCGACATAGACGTCGGAATGGAGCGCACATCAATCAAACTATCCAGTAACTGCCGCCGGTTCTCCGAGGCGTATTTTGTAACTGCTCACGGTTACTTCTGCGAGTGCGGTGGGGCGCGGCTCTCGGCCGTCGAGCGTCCGGACGCTATCCGCCTCCGACGACGCCCAGACGGCCCGCGACGGCCGCGCCGAGGTACACGGCTATCGCGACGAGGACGATGGTTCCGCCGGCGGCGATGCCGTAGGCGTACGACAGCGTCGTCCCCGAGAGGACCGCGACCTGTGCGGCGACGACGGCGTACGCGACGGACTGTTTGAAGCTTCCCGCGAGTTGCGTCGCGGCCGCCACCGGGACGACAAGCATCGCCGCGACGAGGATGACGCCCATCATCTGCATCGCGCCGACGACGACCATCGCCGTCAACACGACGAGCAGGCGGTTCAACAGGCGGACGTCGATGCCCGCGATTCGCGCGGCCGACTCGTCGAACGTCACGTACACCAGTTTTCGGTAGCTCAGGAGCACCGCCGCGACGACGAGTGCGCTGAGGACGACGAGGAGTTCCACGTCACCCCGCGTCAGCGTGGAGAGACTCCCGAAGAGGTACTGGTTGATGCTGACGGCGATGCCGCCGCTCGTGAGACTGATGAGGACGGTCCCGAGCGCGAACCCGCCCGCGAGGACGACGGCCATCGAGACGTCGTTGTAGACGTCGGTGTACTCGGATAGTATCTGGATGAGCAGTGCCGCCAGCACCGCGACGACGAGCGCGGTGAGGTACGGGGAGACGTCCGTCGCGAGGAGGTTGCCGAGGAAGATACCGACCGCGACGCCCGCGAAGGCGGTGTGCGCGAGCGTGTCGCCGATCATCGCGAGTTGTCGGTGGACGAGGAACGACCCGACGAGCGGTGCGACGATAGCGATGCACACGCCGGCGACGAACGCCCGTTGCATGAACGGGTACCCGAGCATCTCCGAGACGAACCCGCCGGGCTGAGTGAAGGGGAGCATCGGTCAGTGGTGGTGATGGTCGAGGAGTCGCTGGTCCGCGCCGTACGCCTCGCGGAGCGCGTCGCTCTCCGAGAAGTCCAGCGAGTCGCCGTGGAAGAACAGCCGGCGGTTGAGACAGGCGACCCGCGTGGTGAACGCCGTCACGACGCCGATGTCGTGTTCGACGAGCAGAATCGTCAGTCCGTCCCGGTTCAGTTCCCGGAGCAGTTCGTAGAACGACTCTCGCGACTCGGCGTCGACGCCGACCGTCGGCTCGTCGAGTGCGAGCAGGTCAGCGTCCGCGGCGAGCGCACGCGCGATGACGACGCGCTGTTTCTGGCCTCCCGACAGCGTCGAGAAGCGGCGGTCCGCGAGGTGAGCGACGCCGACCGTCTCCAGTGCCTCGGCGATGCGGTCGGTGTCGCGCTTCCCGAACCGCCCGAGACCGACGTGCGGGTAGCGCCCCATCGTGACGACTTCTCGCACGGTCACGGGCATCCCGCCGGCCGCCCCCGTCGCCTCCTGTGAGACGTACCCCACGCGGGTCCCGTCGTCGAACTCGTGCGCCGGCCGGTCGAAGAGCGTGACCGATCCCTCGTCCGGGCGCAACAGCCCCAGCATGAGCTTCAACAGCGTCGTCTTTCCAGACCCGTTCGGACCGACGAGTCCCAGGAAGTCGCCCGACTCCACGGTCAGAGAGACGTCCTCGACCGCCGGTCGCTCGGCGTACGAGTACGTCACGTCGGCGAGTTCGAGGACGCTCATTCGACCCCCAACGCCCGCTCCAGCGACCGGAGGTTCACCTGCTCCATCACGTCGAGGTACCCCCACCCCTTCTCGTTCCACTCCTCGGTGAGGGTCGGAACCGGGGTCAGCGGGAGCGCTTCCTTCGCGTCCGTCTCCCGGACGAGTTGCGTCGCGGCGCGGTCGGACTCGAACACCGGCGCGAGGACGTACTCGACGTCGTGTTCGTCGACGACCGACTGCGCTCGCCTGACGTCCTTCGGCGTCGGTTCGGCGTCGGGCGCGAGGCCGGTCAGCGCCTCGACGTGGAAGTCGTAGCGGTGGGCGAGGTAGCGGAACGAGTTGTGCCCGGCGACGAGGACGGTGTCTCTCGTCCGACCCGACAGCCGTTCCGTGTACGTGTCGTCCAGCGAGTCGAGTCGCTCGGCGTACGCGTCCGCGTTCTCCGCGTACGTCGACTCGTTGGCTGGGTCCCGTTCGGCGAGGCCGTTCGCGATGGTCCGAACCGACTGTTTCGCCCGACTCGGGTCCAGCCAGAAGTGCGGGTCCTTCGCCCCGTGGTCGTGTTCGTCGGCCCCGTGAGCGTCGTGGTCCTCCGAGGCGTCCAGCAGGTCGACGCCGTGCCACGCTTCGATAATGTTCACGTCGGCGCCGTCGTTGCGGACGTTCTGGACGATTTTGTCCGCCCACGGCTGGAACCCGTCACCGACGTAGACGAAGGCGTCGGCGTCGAAAACGTCCCGCTGGACGTCCGGCCCGGGCTCCCAACCGTGTCCGTGCTGACCGAAGGGCACGAGGTTCCGAACGGCCGCGTCGGCGGCCACGTGGTCGGCGAAGTCGGAGACGACGAAGAACGACGCCTGTATCGTTCCACCGTCGTCTTCCGGAACCGAACCCGCGTCCGACGTTCCGAGACATCCGGTGACCGACCCCATCGCGACCGCCGCCGTGCCGAGGAGCACGTTCCGTCGAGTCTGTCTCATCTATTGTTAGAACGGAGTCCTCTCCTAATAGCTCTTGCTAAAATTAAGAATTTGATTAATAACTCGCGCCATCCGGAGTGCGTGAAGGCTGCGCCGACTGCGGTTTCGGGGCGTAGACTGGTCTGCTTCGGTCCGGACACGGGAGGAGCGCCGCGATGGGTCCCGCCCGTCGAGACGGAGAGCGACCGCCAAAGCCGAGTTCTGTATCGCGACATCTAATTTACGGGTCGGATGCGGACACTCGCGGTGATTCGCGCGTCGGAGCCCGAGCGCCTTCGTACCGGTCGAATCGACCGTCACCGGACCGACGGCGTCGCACGCTCGGTTCCCGGAGTCGCCGGCGGTCGGGTCGGCCGATGCGGACTTCGACGGCCGCCCGGAGAACGTCGAGAGCCTACGACCGGGCGCGAGCGCTGACCCGGCCGGTCGGGAGCAGAACGCCGGACCCTGTTCGGCGCCGGATCGGAGGCCGACGACCGACGAACGCCACCGCGTCGACGGCCGACCTCCGAGTCAGACGGTGACGCACCGTCCCGCACGAGACTCCGGTAGTGTCCTCGGCGGTACGCTCGACCATCCCGCGGCCGGGCGTCGGAGAGAAGCGACGCGTCGGAACCGGCGACGCTCCCGCGACGGACCGCGTCGTGGAACTCGCGCCGTCTGCGGTGGATCGACCGTAGACTGCTCTGACGGAGTCCGTCGTGACGCCCCGCAGACGGCGACGAACGGCGCCACGCCGAGTGGTAAACGGGATGCCGCGATACCAAATCTCCGATTCGGCGACGAGGCGACGGGTCGCCGCCAGAAGGCCGGCGGACGGGGCTCTTTTTTGTCGGTGCGTGTCAACTGCCGACGATGAGCGACATCGTGATTCACGACGCCACCGTCCTCACGGTGGACGACCGGAACCGCCTGTACGAACGGGGGACGGTCGTCGTCGAGGACGGACGGATCAGCGACGTGCGGCGGACGCGCGACGGGGACGCGGACGGTTCGGCGGACCGAGTCGTGGACGGCGCGGGGACGGTGGTGATGCCGGGCCTCGTCAACGCGCACACGCACCTCGAACTGACGCCGCTTCTCGGCGCGTTCAGCGGACTCGGGGTGACCGAGATGCTGGCGACCATGACGGCCCTCTACGGCCGACTCGGCGACGGCGACTTCGACTACCTCGCGCGGGCGGGGTACGAACTGGCCGCCCTGAACTTCCTCGTCGGCGGCGTCACCACCGTCAACTCGATGGACGTCGACCCGCGCGAGGGAGCCGAGACGTTCGGCGATGCCGGCCTGCGCGGGTTCTTCGGGCCGACGATAACCGACCTGTTCTGGGACGTCCCCGTCGCGGAGCAGTTCGCGCGGGCGGAGGCGTTCGTCGAGGAGTACCACGGCGCGTACGACGGGCGCATCAGGGCGACCATCTGCCCGCACGACGACTGGTCGTGCACGCGCGACCTGTGGGAACGCGTCGCCGAACTCGCCGAGTCGTACCCGGACGTTCTCGTCCACACGCACCTGCTCGAACTCGCGGAGAGCGACGCGATGGCGCGGGCCAACGGGGCCGCGGACTCGCTCTCACTCCTCGACGACGTCGGACTCCTCGACGACAGACTCGTCGCCGCCCACTTCCGCGTCGCCGACGACGACGACGTCCGCAGGACGGCGGCGGCGGATGCGTCGGTCGTCCACTGTCCGTCGGTGTTCTGCTACTGGAACCCCGACGCCGACGCGCGGTGGACGCCCGTGCCGGCGTTGCGGCGCGCGGGCGTCGACGTCGGCCTCGGCGTCGACGACCACTACTGGCACGACTCCTACGACCTGTTCGGCGAGGCGCGGCAGACCCGCCTCGCGGCGCACCTCGAACGCGGGGCGGGGCAGTTCGGTTCGACGGAGTTGGTCCGCATGCTCACTATCGACGGCGCGCGGGCACTCGGCGTCGGCGACGAGATAGGCAGCCTCGAACCGGGGAAGCGAGCGGACCTGCTCGTCCTCGACGTCGAGAAGCCGAAGTTCACGCCGCTGACCAACGTCCCCGCGCAGGTGGTGAACAACGCGACGCGGGCGGACGTGGAGACGGTGGTGGTCGACGGCGAGATGCTGATGCGGGACGGCCGCGTCCAGACGATGGACGTCGAGGCGGTCAGGGAACGGGCGACGGCGGCCGTCGAGCGATTCGACGCGGAGACGGAGTGGGACGTCGGTCCCGGCGGCGCCGACCCGCCGGGGGCGGCGACGCTCGCTCGCCAGTTGCCGAAGCGCGGGCCGACGCGCCTCCTCGGCCGACTCGCGGTGCAGTCGCTCAGGGACGCGTCGCCGTTCTAGAAGCTACCGCTCGAAGCTACCGCCCGACGACGACCGCCTGCCGAATCTCCAGCGCCGTCTCGAACTCGTCGCGCCTGCCGCCTTTCGTGCCGACGCGGAGCAGTTGTTGCTCGTGTGCGCGGCGGAGTGCGTCCGCCTCCCGGTCGGTGAGACCGAGTTCCGCGCCGAGTTCCGTCCAGTGGCCGTCGGGGACGAGAAAGAGGGCGCGTTCGTCGTCCTCGTGGACGCACTCGAAGGCCCGGTCGTACTCGTCGAGTCGCGCGCCGAGGTGGGCCTGCGCGCGCCGGACGAGTTCGGGCAAGTGGTCCGGGGTGACGCTGGCGCGCGCCGCGGCGAGGAGGAGGACGTCGCCGTCGAGTGGGACCGACGCCGTCACGGGTCAGCCGCCGGCCCGCATCGCCTTCTGCGAGAACCGTTCGACCAGGCCGTCGAGGACCGTCGGGTCGCCCTCGAACGAGACGGTCACCTCGGTGAGTTCGACGGTCGGTCCGATCGACACCTTCTCCGCCGAGAGCGAGGCGGCCCACCCGTCGCCCTCGATGCGGTCGTCGGCGACGCGTTCGCCGCCGAGGTTCTCCAGATAGTGGCCCGCCAGTCGGGTCGAGATGCCGCGGAAGGCCTTCTCGCGCTCCGTCCACCCGTCGTTCGCGTCAGTCACTCGCGCCTCCGGCGACCGGCGGGAAGATGCTGAGGGTGTCGTCGTCGCCGAGTGCCGTCTCGACACCCTGTTCGTGTTCGACGTCGCGACCGTTCAACAGCACGTTCACCTGCGGGCGAACGTGGCCGTCTTCGAGGATTTCACCGGCGAGACCCGCGAACTCGTCTTCGAGTTGGCGGAGGGCGTCGCCGACGGTTCGCACCTCGTAGTCGCGTTCGATAGTCTTCGACCCCACCGCTTCCCGGAAGTTCGCGAAGAACCGCATCTGCACCGTCATACCGCTAGATGCGTCGCGGCGGACTAAAAGTGCGCGCCCTCGTGTTCACCGCTTGTCGAACCGGATGCCGTCCTCGACGAGGCGGTAGTTCCGCTCGCGTTCGACGTGTTCGTCCAGCCAATCGTACTCGCGGATCTGCGCGACGAGGTCTGCCTGGAGGTTCCGCCACGCGACGGCGTAGATGGGCGATTGCCCCCACGCGCGGAGTTCGGGCACGAACTCGTCGTACGTCTCCATCCGGTCTTCGAGGTGTTCGATGGCGTCGACGGCGTAGCCGGCCGCCTCGGCGTCCGACGTCGCCCTCTCGAACGCCTCGTTCAGACTCGACTCGATGCCCTCGACCGCGCGTTGCATGTCCGACGCGGCGTTCGCACCGTCCTCGGGGAGCGAATCGAGAATCGGCTGGGGGACGCCGAGCGAGATGTGCCGGTCGCTGGTGTCGTCTGCCATACGAGGAGAGTGGCTACGCGGCGTCAAAAAGCCCGGGGAGGCGGTGATGCGCCCGACTCACTCCGACCGCGTCCCGACGACAGGGCTCTGTCGGAATCCTCAGTTGCTGATACTTTGTTAAGACAGTGCTGAATACAGCGCGCGTATCGGTCATCGTTCTAATCGCGACGAGTGGCGCGACTGACACTCTCGGTGCAGGCCGACGGTTGATTTTTCAGCTGTCCTATAGCTCCAGAGGTTCACATGTCGAACGAGACGGAGCGGATCAACGAGCGAGTAGTACGTGGACTACGAATCGTTCGCCAGCGGTGACATCGAAGGCATCCGGGCCAGCATGGCCTCCGATATCGAGTTTCGTATGCCCGGTGGATTACGCCGGTGGGGGAACGTTCTATGGATTCGACGAAATCGTCGACGACGTCTTTGCTCGCCAGAGGAAGGACTGGGAGAACGTATCAGTGGTTCCAGCGCGGTACATCGGGGACGGTGATACCGTCATCGCGCTCTTCGAGTGGAGTGGCACCTCCAGCGAGACGGGGAAGTCAGTGGTGGTCGAGGGCGCGCACGTCTTCGATTTCGAGGATGGAACGATTACTCAGTGGATATCGTTTGCCGATACCGCAATGTTCGACGCCGCGCTCGAAGCCTGATTACGCTCCCAGCCACTGCACACCCGAGAGACCCGTCGATTCGTCGTTTCCAGTTCGAAGCTGGGAGGTGGTATTTCTCGACTCAGCAGGTCTATCTGCCGCGTTGAATAGCGCCTCCTAAGCGAGGCTGAGGTCAGACAGTTCTCAAGATCGGCACCGAGACCACCCAAGCAGCAGGATCAGAGCACAACCGCTCGCGGAGACACCGCTATTCAACAGAGCAGGTCTATCGAACACCTAATAGCCTAAACTCTCACCGAGCGCCCGTGGAAACGGAGCCGTCCCCGGACTCGTAAAGCGGGAACACCACGTGGAACGTCGTGATATCGAGATTCCGTACGTCGGGGGCGTCTCGGAGTTTGGCGTGAATCTCCGACTCGAACAACGCGTCGCGTGACGCTTCGGAGTCGAAGAGGTAGATTCCTCCAACCCGTCCACTGTCCTCGTCGTGAACGTAGAACTTCTGCAGGAGTCCATCCATGTCGCGGAACTGCTGGGCTCGCGCTCGAAATCGGGTCTCGATCTGCTCGAGAGACAGTTCCGACTCGAACGTGATGCTCACGATCTCCATCAGGCTCCTGGCCGTACGTTCGGAGCAAGGTGGAACACGTTCTCCGGGTCCCACTCCGCCTTGACCATCGCGAGTCGCTCGTACGTCTCCGTCCCGAAAGCGTCACGAACGCCAGCCTGCCCCTCGTCGGGGCTAGTGGCATTGAGGTACACGCCTCCGGTCGCGTGCGACGCGAGGTCCTCGAACACCCCTCGGGCCCATCCGGTGTGGGTCTCGTCCTCGTCGGGGTCGCGCCAGCGAGCCTGGATGATCAAGACCCACTCGGCATCGCGGTACTGGTACGGGGTGGAGTCGGCCGGCCGACGCGAGATTTCGCGGCCGAGCGCCATCATACTGATAGCCGTCTCGGGCGAGGCGATGTCCGCGGCACGCTCGCAGATGACTCCGATGGCCTCCTCGCTCAGCTCCGCGAGATAGTGTGTCTTCCAGTAGTTGCGCGCGCCGAGACCAGCGACCGCGTCGAACATCGTCTGGAACACCGTGTACGGTTTCGGTCCGACGGCGTCGGCGATCGGTTCCCCGATCGCACGGATCGGTGCGAGCACCTCTTCGCCAGCGGACACGTCACCGCCGTACATCACCGTCACGATGAGCACCGACTGGCCGTGAACCTCCTCGGGGAGGAAGGGAGCAGGTGGCGCCTTCCGAATCGCCATGGTACACCCGATTTCGTCCGGGCCCGCCCGAATAACGTCAGTGACCGCAGCCATCACGTCGGGAGCGTCCGCGACATCGTAGACGATGGGGCCCGCCAGGACAGTCGGTTCGAGTTCGTGAAGACCGAACTCGAACGCCGTCACGACACCGAAGTTGCCGCCGCCACCACGGAGCGCCCAGAACAGCTCGGAGTTCTCGCTCTCGCTCGCGGTGACGAACTCCCCGTCGGCGGTCACCAGCTCGACCGACCGAAGGCTGTCGACGGTCAACCCGAGTGAGCGTGACAGGTACCCGAACCCGCCGCCCAGCGTCAGCCCACTGATTCCGACCAGAGAGATGAAGCCCCCTGGAAGGACGAGCCCGTGTGCCTGCGTCTCGACGTCCACGTCGTGGAGCAGCGCCCCGGGTTCGACCCACGCCCGCTTGCCGTCGGGGTTCACACGAACCGACTTCATCGCCGAGCAGTCGATCATCAGCCCGCCGTCGGTGACAGCGTGTCCAGCCACGTGGTGTCCCCCGCCGCGGATGGAGATCTCGAGACTCCGTTCACGAGCGAATCGAACGGCGGCCATCACGTCGGCAGCCCCGAGCGGTCGAACGACGACGGCCGGATGTCTATCGATCGCCGCATTCCAAATCGATCTTGCCTCGTCGTATCCCTCTTCGGTCGGGAGCAGGACGGCACCCCTGAATCCGCTTCGAAGTGCGTCGATTTCGTCGTTGGACAACGGTTGGTTTGCTGTTAGAGACATTATCTACACCGAAGGGTGGTGATTCGAGGCCGTCTCGACACGTCGTCGTTCCATCGCCGTCCGCCGAGCCGCGGCTTCCTGACGCATCGCATCGCGGTGTTCGTCCCAGGTAGCGTACTTTGGAACGGGGGTCATCCCAACAGGAACCGTGGTCTTGCGCTGTCTGCTGTTCGTTGTCATACTTCTGTCCTCACATACTGAAGGCGCTCCTGGGTCTTGACGACGCCGCGTGCTCTCGTTGCACACCCTGCAATCCACTCGTAGGTCGCTACGGTTTCGCCCCGATGCAGGACCCGCCACCGCTGGAGATGAAATCGATCTGCGCTTTGTGCCCGGTGCGGCCTCGGCGACTGGTAAACGACGGCTCCGGCGAGTGGATTCGAGAGACCGTCACTGAATCCACCCCGTTCGGAGGCTGGATACGAACGATTGCGCTCCCCGTCGACGACGGGAGCGTACAGCAGAGCCGTCAGCTCGCGACGAACACAGCGGCGGGGTTGAACGGGGTCGCCTCGCGTCTGTACGCGTCGTAGAGCGACTGCGCGTGCGCCCGCGCCCCGGTCGTGCTGGTGTCGATGACGGCCCTGGAGAGTTCCGTCTCGGGGTCGCGACAGCACATGCCGACACGCTCGTCGAAGATCCAGAACCCACCAGGGAGCTCGTCGGAGACCAGAAGAACGAGATTCCCGCTCTTCACCGCCTCGTTCGCGAGTTCGGGAGCGTACTCGACCATGGCCGTCATTACGTCGCTCGGGAAGACGAGTTCGACCTCCATGCCGGCGACAGCACGCTCCATCACCGTTCTGACGTTCTCCGGCTTGTGAAGTACCGTTCCCATCTCCCGGAGCGACTCTGACGTCTCGATGAGTTCGGCGTAGCGGCTGTTCGGACAGTAGGGGTTCCGGTCGTCCTGCAGTGTGACGGTCGCCCCAGAGAACATCTCGATGGTGAAACCGAGGTCGGTTGGGAACCACTGCCAAATGTCGCGGATCGAGTGCTCTGTCTCGAATCGCTCCACGAGAGCGAAGAATCCGGTGGCGATGAACTCACCGAGTGGTGTCAGTTCGTATCGGTGACCGTCCCGCGTAATCCAGGTTCGCTTGTCGAACTCGTTGAGGAGGCGTCCGACCGTGGCGTTCGAGGCTCCGATCGCCTCCCGCAGGTCGTCGCGACTCTGGCCGCCCGCCGCCAGTGCGCCGAGCGCGTTCACGCGGTGTGCTGAACGAGCCAAGAATTCGATGTCTTCGACTGGCGTTATCATACCACAGACATGCTTGCTACGATATTACCAATTCCGGTGGGGAACCAGTTCGAGCGATCGTCGGTTCTCTCGGCGAGTGCCGTTCGAAAACAGGACAGTGGACCGCTGCAACGGCCACAGCTGCGTGACTGAGCGGCACGACTCCACGTTCGTGTCGAGGAACGAACCTGCTCGGAAGCCCCCGTTCGCCGTCGGGACCGCGCGGACTCGACCTACAGTCCCGACGATGTCGTTGTCAGTCACTCCTCCTCTGCTCCATACGACCTTCTGTCTCTCGCTGGGGATTCTACCAGCCCCCGAGGAGTCTCAAACGACCATGCTGCATCCAAGGGGCGTAGTCATCAGAGAGAGCTGATGAACTCACCAAGTATCTGATTGAACCGTTCGGGCTCCTCGATGGTGATGCAGTGTCCGCTGTCTTCAAACAGTTCGAATCTGGACTCCGGGAGGAGTTCTGCGGTGTGTTCGACGGACTCCACACTCCGCCATTTCTCGTCTGCTCCAGCACACACTAGCGCCGGGACATCGATTGAGCGGAGCACGTCCCGGTAATCGTGCAGGTACAGGAGTCCAAACATGAGAGTCCCCTGAATCGCTGGTGGAGTTCGAGATCCTTCGTCAAGGATGAGATTGCGAAGCTCACGCGATGGCTTCTCCTTGAGCATTGCCGTCGCTTGCTCATCGAGGAGGCCAAGCGGATCCGTTTGAACCTGGTTGATCGCCTGTTCAAGATCATCACGCCCGTAGCTACCGTAGTCGTAGTCGTCGCGTTTCATCGGTGAGGGCTCCATGTCGACATCGACCATGGCCCGAACCCGGTCGATCCCAAACTGGCGGATATATTCCCACGAAACGATTGCCCCCATCGACCACCCGGCGATGACGACGTCATCGAGGTCGAGTTGGAGGAGAAACTCATGTACATCACGGGCGTACTGTGAGAGCGTGTGACCGAGTTCGGTCTTCTCTGAGCGTCCGTGGCCTCTAAAATCGACGGCAAGGGTTCGGTATTCGTTCGAGAGACCGGCCAATTGTGGTTCGAAGTACCGGAGGCCCGCCGTTGCTCCGTGGAGGAAAACGATGGGGTCGCCACCGCCATGGTCTTCGTAATACAGTTCCGCTCCGTGACACTGGATGGTTGGCATAGTAACGGTAGTTGGGCGCGCTCGTCGTTAAGTATACTCAACAGGAAGTCGAAATCAACTGGATACAACTTCTTTTTCTCGCACGCAAGTCCTGAACACCGTCTCAGTTGATGATATCGAGGTGTCGGGATCAACGGCTTGAATCGGGGACTGGACACTCGTCATCTGGTGGGTGAACGGACGTGAGAGATACAGATTGTCTGTCTCATTTTGCAACAAAGATAACAGGATCCAGAGAGTCTGTGGACACAGTTCTCTGATTTGGGGAATCACGCTTCGAGCGCGGCGTTGAATAGCGCGCTGTCGAAGTGGGACGTCCACTGAACATCTCGATCACGCTTCTCCCGACTAGCGGTGTCGTGGGGATCGACGCTTCCGGCTTCGACCGTAGTCACGCCTCGAAACACTACACGAAGCGAACGAAACTGACGATTCAGCAGTTGAAAGTGACACTGCTTGTGGAGGCGAGAGCGAATGCTATCCTCGATCTCCACGTGACGACGACCAGAAAACACGACTCGCAGAGCGCACCGTCACTTATCAAGCGGAATGTCGGGAATGTGGTGATTCTCCTCGGTGATAAGGGATACGACGACCAGAAGGTTCGCGCGTTAGCCCGTGACGCTGGTGTTCGCCCCCCGATCAAGCACCGAGAACTTTCGTCGCTCCACAAGGCGTGGAATGCTCGGCTGGACGCCGACTTCGCCGGCCAACGAAGTCAGAACGAGACAGTGAACTCCAGTCTCAAACGGAAATGTGGCGCATTCGTCCGCTCACGACACTGGTGGAAGCAGTTCCGTGAACTCGTTGTCGGCTGTCTCACTCACAACATCGACAAGTCACTCTGAACAAGGTGTATCGATGAACGAGACAACGAAATTGGTCGAACCTTTCTGATTCTCGTCAGAAGAGTCGTGACCGACTCAGAGAGTGTAGTCAGCACATGGTCACGCTGATTCCATTCCTAATTTACTGAGCCAGTCGTGTCATGCGGAGTGTAACTTGATCTTCTCTCACCCTTCGTTTTGAACCATTCTATCCCACTGCGAAACCCAAGCGACGTTCTCCAAAGCGACTGTCAGGAGATAGGTAAACACTGGAAGAGTAAGGCTCATGCCAACGAGATATGTTACATCAATGTCCCCGGAGGGACCAAAGATTCCGACGTATTGGAGAACCGCAATGGTCGCGAGAACAGTCGCTACAAATTCTGCGTAACCTCTGTATGAGGGGGAGGGAAACCTCATATAGTAGAAACCAGTTGGCAGACGCAAAGAAACTTCTCAACGTCTCTGTGCAAGACTTGCGTGCTCTATTCAGCACTTGCCTGCCGAACTACTCGGCCCCTGTCAGTAGTGGTGTAACCGATACAGAGAGTGGATTCAGCACGGCGAATGCCTCAGTTACGGAAGCGTTTCGTCCTCTGCGTAGCAATTGAACCGAACACTTGCGGTTGCGATTTGCTCGGCATCCGGGTCAGTCAACGAGACTGTGTATTCACCGTGAACCGGTGGGGGACCCAACGGTACTGCGTAGAGTTCGCCACTGCTGGAGCCAAACACGGAGTAGTCCTCGGGGTTGAGACTGCTCATCCCTCGATTGCTTATGAGCGGAACTGAAGCGACGAGGGTGCCGTCGCTATCGCGTATTTTGACTGTATGATACCGCTCTTCAGTAACGGCTTGGTCCGAAACGAGTATCCCGAGAGAGACCTGTTCTTCACCTCGTATTGGGGCAATCTCTCGGAGATATTGTGAACCGCTGCCCACGCCTCGACTGGAACACCGAGCGATGAGTTCTTCATCACCGAGACAGCCAGCGGTCGCAGTCACGGTGGCAGCAACACCTGCCATCAGTTCGCGTCTGGAGGGCATGGCACCTGATGTGTGTCCACGTATTGTAACGATACTGGTACTGCGGCACTCGCGCTGTGTATGCAGCACGCTCGCATACTTATCCATCGAAACTGATGATTTCTCAAACTATCAGTCCCCCACCTGCCTAACGGCTATTCTAGCAAGAAAGGTGTCGAGAAAATAGTATTTCAACAGAGCCAGATAACCCTATGCTCAAACGATACATCTACCCTCTATAGTCAGTACGCGACTCCTGTCAGTATCTGGGGGTTTCACCAGAACCGACGACGGAATCCTCGCGGCGAAAGGACTCAACCGTCCGGGGTGACAACTGGGAGTGATGACGCGCCACCGGAACGACGACGGGTTCCTCGCGTTCTTCAGGCAGTACGCGCAGACGTGGGTCCACACCGTCTCGACGGCCGCACTGACCGCCTTCGGGTTGCTGACGTTCGTCAACCGCCTGTTCGCCGTCGTCGCCATCGCGGCGTACGTCCTCCCGCCGGTGGTCCAGTACGTCCGGCGACCGACGGGCGAGGCGGCCGAAATCGACGACGCCGACGAGACGAGCGAACCGGCAGAACCGACCGCCGAGAGGCAGACCGAAGCGTCCGTCGAGTCCGGAGGCGCCGACGAGGAGGGAACCGAGGCCGTCACCGGCGACGACGCCGACGGCGACGGTGAGGCCGGGAGCGACACCGGGAACACCGCCGCCGACGACGACGATGAGGCCGATAGCGACGACGCCGACGGCGGCGACGGGACGGAACCGGCGTGGACGGCCGCCACCGTCCCGACGGACGGGACGTTGCTCGACGCCGCGATTACCGCGGACGGCGCGTACGCCGTCGGCGAGGGCGGGGTCGTGGTCGCCCGCGATAGCGACGGCGACGAGTGGGACGCCCTCCTCTCGGACGGGCCGGGCGCGGGGTCGAACGACCTCCGCGGCGTCGACGGCGTCGACGGCGGCGGCGTCTGGGTCGCCGGCGACGGCGGCGCGGTAGGTCGCATCGACCCGGACACCGGCCGGCACACCGACCACTCCGCCCCCGACGGGGACACGAGCGCGATCTCCGGCGTCGCGGCGACGGACGACGGCGGCGCGGAGACGGTCCTCCTGACGGACGGGTCGGGGCGCGTCCGCCGCGGACGCTACCGCGACGGCGAACTCTCGTGGGCGGACCCGACGAAACCGGGAAGCGGGTCGAGCATCGCCGGCGTCGAACTGGACGAGGACGTCGGCCACGTCTGCGACACCGGCGGCGGTGCGTTCCGGACGTCGGACGCCGGACGGACGTTCGAGAGCCTCGGATTCGAGGCGGACGGGACGGCCGCCGACGTGACGAGTCGTGAGGCGGGCGACGTGCGGACGGTCCTCGTCGCCACCGACGACGGTGCGGTCCACCGGTACGACGGGTCGGCGTGGACGCCCGCGTCGGTGGCCGAGGGGCCGTTGCTCGCCGTCGCCGCCGGCGACAGCGGGGACGTCGCCGCCGGCGAAGCGGCGACGTACGAGCGGTTCGACTCGTCGGCGTGGTCGCGCGCGGAACTCCCCGCCGTCGAGTCGATTCGGGGCGTCGCCGTCCGCGGGTCCGGGGCCGTCGCCGTCGGTGACGGCGGGGCGGTCGTAGAGCGGACGGCGTGAGAGCGAGCGACGACCGGACCGAGTCGGCTACTTCTCCTCGACGTGGCGCACTTCGACGGCGACGCCGCGGGTGCTCTCGGCCATCTCCGCGCCGAACATCTCCGCGCGGCCGACGGCGAACGCCTTCGGCCCCTCGACGACGACTTCGTCGCCGACGCGGATGTCGTCGTCCGCGTCCACGACGCCGGGCGCGAGGACGCTCCCGTGCGGCGCGAAGTTGTCTATCTCGACGCGCTTGGTCGGCGCGTCCGACTCGCTCCAGACGCGCGCGCCGGCGAGCGTGAACGAGAGGACGCCGTACTGCGGCACCATCGTCGCCAACTGCTCGCCGTCGCCGTTCCACACCTGCAGTTTGGGGTAGCGGCTGTTCATCCGCACGTCCGCGTCGGCGAACAGGTCCTCGCCCGCGTCGGGGCCGAACTGGTAGTCGGCGATGGCCTTCACCGTGTTGTGCTGACGCTCTCGCTTCGCGTACTTCAGTTCGCCCTGCAGCGTGGACATCAGGTTGGCCAGCGAGTCCGTCGTCGTCGGGTGGTCCTCGACGGTGTACTCGAACGGCACGTCCACCTCGCTCTCGACGCGTTCGCAGATGTCGCGGTAGCCGTGGTCGGGCACGTGCGCGACGACCCGCGGGTAGTCGTTGCGTTCGAGGTAGCGCCGGAGGACGCTCGCGACGAACCCCTTCTCGTCCTCGGACCACCGGCCCGTCACGACGGAGTCGTAGTGCTGGGCGGGGTAGGTGAGTTCCAGTTCCGTCGGGACGACGCCGATGGGAGAGGTCATCGACGCGACGTGGGCGCGGAACTGAATCGCGTCGTGGAACTGGCTGTGGCTCTGCGACTCGCTGTAGGGCTTCGTCGCCGAACACGGGACGAGGACGAGGGGGTTGTCGAACCGGTTTCGGTACCGCGTCGTCACCCGTTCGGCGAACCGCTGAATCTCGACGCGGCGGATGGTGTCGGACGTGGCCGCCGAAATCTCCGCGTTCCGAATCACCGGCGTCCGCTCCTCGAGGTAGCCGTACTGCTGGTCGAACTCGCGGAACGCGGCGGTCAGCCACTGGTCGTGGCGGGCCTGCCCCTCGACGTAGTCGCGCAGGCGGCCGTCGCGGATGCGGCGGCGGACGGTTGCCAGTTCCGCCCGGAGGACGTTCACGTTGTGCGTCGCGCAGTCCTCGCGGGTGAACTCCTCGCGGGGGGTCCGACAGGCCGCACAGGTGCAGGGCAGTTCGTCCAGGTCTTCGAGGAAGTACTCGCTCTCGGTGGTGAGGTACATCCCCTGCCGGCCCTTCACGCGGGCGAGTTTGCCGTCCACGAGGTCCACGCCGGCGTAGGCGAGCGTCGAGACGTTCCGCGGAGTGGCGACGCCGGAGAGGTAGAGGGCGGTGTCGGCGGGAAGCGCCTCTTTCGCGGCGACGACGGCGTCGCGAAACGCCGAGGCGTGGCCGACGAAGCCCTGCGCGTTCGAGAGGATGTAGGCGTCAGCACCCGTGTTCTCGGCCGTCTCCGCCGTGACGACGGACGCCGAGGGGAAGTCCACCTCGGGCGAGTCGACGGCGAACGACTCCTGCACGCGTTCGTCCGTGCCGGCGGGGAACGACCGGTGCGGGAGCACCGTCAGCACGTCGTCGGAGCCCTCGGGAACGTCTCGCTCGGCGGTCCAGAGACTCCCGGCGTCCTCCACCACACCGTCCGCCAGGGCGGGCGTCGTCACGGACTCCGCGAGTCGGAGTTCGCCGAGTCGGGCGGCCCCGTCGCGCCCGAGAATCTCGAAGTGGTCGGTCATACCTCGGGTTCGGCCGCGGAGGGTGAACTATCTTCCCTTCTCCGCCGGTGTGCCGGTGGTGAGAGGGGTGCTGGCATCTCGCACGCGTGCGGAAACTGTATATTAGTGGGCAGAACCGACCACCAACCGTCGATACCGTCCGCCATCGGGCGACACTGACCGTCGGTTCTCGCCCGCGAGTCTCCCCGCGCGCTTTTGCCGCGGGCGACCGAACGGCGAACGTGAGACGAACCGGTCCGTGGTCGGCGGACGAGGCGGCGGCGTTCCTCCGCGAGTCGACGGTCCCCGTCCGTCTGGCGTGTCGGACGCCGTCGGACCAGTTGTGGATGCTCTCGCTGTGGTACGAGTGGGTCGAGGGCGACGACGGGCCGGAACTGTGTTGCGCGACGAGTGCCGGCGCTGACGTGGTGGGCTTCCTCCGCGCGAACGACGGCGTCGCGTTCGAGGTGTCGACGAACGACCCGCCCTACCGCGGCGTCCGCGGGCGCGGGACGGCGACGATAGAGCCAGACGAGGGGAAGACGCTGTTGCGGACGCTTCTGGAGCGATATCTCGGCGGGACGGAGAACGAACTCGCGACGTTCCTCCTGGGCGCCGACCGCGAGGAGGTGCGCATCCGCGTCTCGCCCGCGCGCCTCCACTCGTGGGACTACACCGACCGGATGCGCGACGTGAGCGGGGCCGACGAGTAGGAGACGGCGTCGCCACTGGCGGGGAGAGCGGTCGAAAGAAATGCGGCGCGGTTCGAGGTTCAGTCGCGAAGGACGGCCAGAAGCGCCGCAGCGACGAGTGCGACGAGTGCGCCGGCGACGCCGAAGCCGGGCATGCTGGTGTCGGTGGTCTCGGACTGGCCGCTCATCGCCGTCTCGCTGGCCATCTCGGTGTCGGCCTCCTGACCCATCTCCGTCTCCGACATCTCCGTCTCGGTTCCGTTCATCTCGCCCTCGAGGGTGGCTTCGGCCGTGGCGACGACTGCGCCGCCGCGGGCGACGTACGGACCGTCTTCTGCGCCCTCGCTGGTGACGAAGTCGTACACTTCGTTCCCGTTCGTGTCCATGTGCGCCATCGGGACGATGGTCGTCGTCTCGTTCAGGGGCGCGTCGAGTTCGACGGTGACGTTCTCGTGGGTGCCGGGCGCGAGGTAGTCGGAGGTGCCGCGGACGCTCTCGAACACCGCACCCTCGGTCACCGTCGCGTCGTGCACGGTGACGAATCCGCCGTCGTGGAGCGTGACGGAGTCGATGGTGACCGTCTCTCCGTCGGTCGTCTGGTCGGACGCGGTGACGACGGCGTTCACGGAGACGTGCGTCGTGTCGACCACCGCGCTCCCGTTGGCCGTGTACGGCCCGTCAGCCTCGGGGAACGTGTAGTTCTGGTCGCCGTCGGTGTCCATGTGCGCCATCGGCACGAGCGTCTGCGACGCGCGGATGGGCTCGGCGAACGTCACGGTGACGTTCTCGTGGACGCCGGGCGCGAGGTAGTCGGAGGTGCCGAGGATGCTCCCTTCGACTTCGCCCGCGAACAGGGAGGCGTCGTGGACGGTGACGAATCCGCCCTCCGAGAGGTCGACGCGGTCAACGACGACGCTGTGGCCGTCGGACGCCTGCGCGGCCATCTCGACGCTCGCCGAGACGGTGACGTTCGCCGGCGCGACGACGGCGGAGCCGTCAGCGGTGTAGGGGCCGTCGGCCTCACCCTCGCTCTCGGGGAAGGTGTAGTTCTGGTCGCCGTCGGTGTCCATGTGCGCCATCGGCACCAACGTCGTGGAGTTGTTCACCGGCGCGTCCAACGTGACGACGACGTTCCGGTGCAGGCCGGGCGCGAGGTAGTCGGAGGTGCCGCGGATGCTCTCGAACACCGCACCCTCGGTCACCGTCGCGTCGTGCACCGTCACGAACCCGCCCTCGGGCAGGAACGTCGAGTCCACGACGACGGCGTGGCCGCCGGTGACCTGCTCGGAGAAGGCGACGCTCGCGGTGTCGGACGGCGTCACCGCGGCGGTGTCGACGACGGCGCTGCCGTTCGCGGTGTAGGGGCCGTCGGCCTCACCCTCGCTCTCGGGGAAGGTGTAGTTCTGGTCGCCGTCGGTGTCCATGTGCGCCATCGGCACCAGCGTCGCGTTCTCCTCGACGGGCACGTCGAGCGTCACGCGGACGTTCTCGTGGACGCCGGGCGCGAGGTAGTCGGAGGTACCGCGGATGCTCTCGAACACCGCACCCTCGGTCACCGTCGCGTCGTGCACGGTGACGAACCCGCCCTGCGAGAGTTCGACGCGGTCCACGACGACGGACGCGCCGTCGGTGGGCTGGTCGGACATCGACACCGTCGCGGAGACGGTGACGTTCGCCTGCGAGACGACGGCGCTGCCGTTCGCGGTGTACGGACCGTCCGTCTCGCCGTTGTCGGCGACGAAGTCGTAGACGCGGTCACCGTCGGTGTCGAAGTGCGGCATGGCGACGAACGCGCCCGACTCGCGGAGCGGTTCGTCGAGGTGGACGGTGACGTTCTCGTGCGTCCCCGCGTCGAGGTACGCCGAGGACCCGACGACGCTCCCGAGGACGTTGCCCTCGGCGACGCTCGCGTCGTGGATGGTGACGAACCCGCCCTCCGAGAGCGTGACGTTCTCGACGACGACGGTTGAACCGCCCGACGTCTGGGCGGCGAACGATACTGACGCGTCCGACGACTGCTGCGTCGCGGACGTCGCGGCCACGCCCGCCGGAACGGTTCCGACGAGCACGACCAGCGTGACGAACACTGTGAGTGCGCGTTGCATGGCCGACACGTTGGCCGATATTTAAAAGAAGATTTTCCGGACTCTCACCCAAATTCGCCCCCGATTGGGCCGGCGTCCGTCGGTTTCGTTCCCCGGATGAGGACTCTCACGAACGCCGAACTATGTGTCGGCGGCGAGACGAGACGCCGCTGGCGGGAGGAGGACGCGGGAGAACGGGCGAACGGCGCGGGACGGGACGGACGGCGCGGGAGAACGGGCGAACGGTGCAGGACGGGACAAACGCTGGCGGACAGGGAGACGGGACGGACCGCGTGGTGAGGGTGCGGGGCGAAGGGAGCGCGTCAGTCGAACGTTATCCACGAGAGGAACAGCAGACCGATGGTCTCGAAGACGTGCAGGAGCATCATCGCTCGCCACGCGATGGCGGGAACGTCGGTGCTGAACCACCCCGAGAGCGTCGGGTCGACGATGTACATGTAGAGCGCGAGCGCGTTCCGTGCGAGGAGGAAGACGGCGAAGACGAGCAGTCCGAGCGGGTACTTCGAGCGGATGTCGAGGTAGTTTCTGGCCCAGACTGATGCGAGGGCGAGCAGTAGCACGACGTTCACGGCGCTGGAGACGCGCGCGACGTCAACCCAGATACTCATTCGTTCTCCCTAGCTCCCTGCCGTTTATATACACTTTCCCAAATCTCACCATGGTTACTCCATTCCGTCGAGTATCTCCTCTATCGTCTCCCAGTTCTGGCGCGCCCGGTCAGAGGGGAGGTAGACGGCGCCGTAGTCGTCGCCGCTGCTCTGGACGACGTCGTTCTCCATCAGCACGTCGAGGTGGTGTCTGACCGTCTTGTAGTCCAGTTCGAGGTCCTCGGCGAGTTGATTCGCGTTACGAGGCCGCGCGTCGAGGGACCGGAGGATACGCGCACGGTTCGCTCCGCCGCGCGTCCCCGTGAGTACGTACCACAAGACGGCCTCCATCGTCCCCTTCGACACGCGCACGGCACCTAAGCCCATCGAACGTGTCTGACGAGAAGAGACTTCGGCGAGCGACGACGAGTCAGGCCGTCTCGTCGCCGTCGTCCGGCGAGACGCCGTGGAGCGACTCGACGGACACCGCGTCCGGAACCCGTTCGAGGGCCGTCTCGGGCCAGTCGTCGTGCGCGAGGACGAACTCGGTGTCGGGGTTCGCCGCGACCAGTCGGGCGACGCCCTCGGCGGCCGCCTCTTGGGCGGCGCGGTCGGTCCGGTCTGGCACCTCGGCGGTGAGCGGGTACGTCTCCGAGAGGGCGCGGGGGAACGGGCCGAACGGCGGGACTACCCGCCACGTCGCGTCGAACCGGTCGCCTTTCGGCGTTCCACCCTGCGTGAGGAGGACGGTTCCCTCGGCCGCCAGTCGGGCGAGTCGGTCGTGGTGGCGGCGCACCTCCGGCCGACGCGCGCTCTCCGCCGAGAGCGAGAAGAACGACCCCTTCGAGACGGGGTCCTCGCGTTCGAGTTGGTCGGCGTGGTCCAACAGGGCGCGGTAGCCGTCGAGCATCGCGGGGTGCGAGCGGGCGCGTTCCTCCACGAGTTCGAGCAGGTTGCCCGCCCGAATCGCCTGCTTCACGCGGCGCAGTTCCTCGAAGGAGACGTGGAGGTTGTGTTCGGCCAGGAGGCGTTCCTGCTCGGTGTCGTCGGCCGCGCGGAGTTCGTCCGGCGTGTGCGACGCGCAGATGGGGCAGGAACACGGCAGGTAGTCGAGGTCCTCCAGGTGTTCGGTGCCGCGGACGGTGAGGTAGCGGCCGTCGCGGGCGTACAGGGCGTACGCGGCGGAGTCGAACAGGTCACAGCCCGCGGCGACGGCGAGGGCGAACATCATGGGGTGGCCCGCGCCGAACAGGTGGACCGGCGCGTCGCGGCCGAGTCCGCGCTTCGCCCCCGCCACCACGTCGACCATGTCGTCGTAGCGGTAGGCGTTCATCAGGGGGACGACGGCGCCGACGGGGAACACGTCGAGGTCCGTCTCGTAGGCCGCCCGCCCCGCCTCCTCGCGCAGGTCCGGGTACGTCGACCCCTGTACCGGCGCGTTGACCAGCATCTCGCCCGTCTCGACGGCCTCGGCGTCGCGCAGGGCCTCCTCGGTGACGGCGAGTTCGCGTTCGGCCTGTTCGCGCGAGACGTCCGGCGGCGTCGGGATGTCGACGGGCGTGCCGATGTCGGTCCCGACGTCGTACTGGAACTGCAGAATCTCCTCGGTCGTCACCGCTATCTCGCCGTACTCGGCGAGTTGGAACGACCCCGAGTCCGTCATGATGGCGCCGTCGAAGCCGAGCATCTCGTGGAGTCCGACGTCGAGGGCCTCCTCGCGTAAGTCGTCGTTCTTGTGGATGATGTAGGAGTTCGTGATGAGAATCTGCGCCCCGAAGTCCGATTCGAGGCGCGCGGGCGACACCGTGACGATGTTGGGGTTGACCACCGGCAACAACGCCGGCGTCTCGACCGTCACGCCCGCGCGGGGGACGTCGAGTTCGCCGATTCGGCCGGCGGCGTCCCCGTCGCGTATCTCGAAGTGGTCGCGCATGGTTCGTCTTTCCCGGGGGCGTTGCTAAGGGTTGCGTTCGGCGGGCCCTCGCCGCCGGACGAATCGTTGCGTTCGGTCGGTTCGACGTGGCTACCGAGCGAATCGTTGCGTTCGGCCGGCCCTCGCCGCCGGGCAGTCAGACGAACAGGACCGTCTCCTGCGGCATCTCGGCGAACTTCACCGCCAGATAGAGCATCGAGAACAGCGTCGCGTCGTACGCGCCGTGGATGAGGACGGGGACGACGAGGTTGTCCGTGTACTCGTAGACGATGCCGAAGACGACGCTCGGGAAGATGAGGAGGCTGATGCTGGTGAAACGGGCCATCGGCGACCCGGAGACGGCGGCGTAGTGGATGGCCGCGAAGATGACGCTCGCGAGGAGGATACCGACGGCGGGCGAGAACGTCTCGCGGAGGCGCGTCTGGACGACGCCGCGGAACAGCAGTTCCTCGCCGACGCCGATGAACAGGAACGACGCGGGCAGGAGGAGCAACAGCACTTCGGGGTTCTCCATCCCCAACTGGGCCGCCTGGTTCGTCCCCGCTTCGACGCCGAGTTGGCTCACCGCCACGGCCGCCGAGAGACCGAGGGCGAGGGCGGCCACGTAACCGACGACGGCGGCGACCCAGTCGCGGAACGACGGGACGCGGACGCCGAAGTACGAGAGGTCCTTCCCGCGGTAGCGCAGGTACAGGAGCGCCACCCCGCCGATGCCGCCCCACGTCAGGAACACGAGCGACAGCGAGATGTTGAGTATGGGCGTTATCTCGACGCCGGCGAACGCCAGCGGTACCACCGCGAGGTTGACGAGGACGATGCCGAGGACGGGGCCGGCGATGGCGAGGAGGACGGCCACGGCGATTGCGCGGGCGGCACCCCCGGCCGGAGAGGCGTCGGCGTCCGGCGACACCGGCGCCGACTCGGTGTGAGAGTCGGAGGACACAGTCGGTGTTGGGGACGGCCCGTCAAAACGGTTCGTGCTTCGTCCTCAGCGCCACCGGCCGGCGAGTTCGTACCGGAGGATTCCCAGCACGGCGCGGCCGTCGCGCAGGTGACCGTCGACCGCGGCGGCGAGGACGTCCTCGTACGGTTCGACGGCGACGCGGATGCTCTCGTTGAAGTCGAGTTCCTGTTCGGCGGTGGGTTCGCAGTCGCGCGCGACGAAGTGGTGGTGGACGCTGTTCAGGAGGCCGTTGGCGGGTTCGACGCTGCCGACGCGTTCGAGCGACCCCGCCTCGAACCCCGTCTCCTCGGCGAGTTCGCGCCGGGCGGCCGCCGCGATATCGTCGTCGTCGGGTTCCAGCGACCCCGCGGGGAGGCCGCGGTTCACCCGGCCGACCGCCTGTCGCCACTCCTCGACCAGCACCACGTCGCCGTCGGGCGTGAACGGGAGGACGACGACGGCCTCGGGTTCGTCGACGTAGTGGAAGTCCGTCTCCGTCCCGTCCGGGAGCGTCACGTCGTCCATCCGGACGTCGAACCCCGGGCAGGCGTAGTCTATCGCGGAGTCCGTCGTCCGCCACGCGAGTTCGTCCGTCGACGCGTCCGAATCGTCCGTCGACGTGTCCGCGTCGTCCATCGTCGCGTCCGCGCCGTCTCCCTCGTCCGTCGTCTCGTCGTCTACCATACGCCGACTCCGGCGGGAGCGCGCAAAAACAGCGTGGTGCGGTGCCGGGGGCGCACCGTGACGGTCCGCGGCCGCGTCCGAGTCCGACGGCCGCGCCGGACTACCGGTCGCGGATCGCGACGACGGCCCCGCCGAGCACCATCGTCAGCGACACGAGCGTGATGCCGACGTGGAGTTCGGTGAACCAGAACGGCACCTGCAGGCCGGTCTGGAGGACGACGAGGAGGAACGACAGGACGGGAACCTTCTGGTCGGGGTTCACCCGTGCGTCGTCCTCGGCGGCGTAGCGGGTGGCGCCCACCGTCTCCCCCTCGGGGAGACGCTCGGCCTCGTAGGGGACCAGCGGCGTCTTGTAACTCCACACCGTCGCGCCGGACTCGTTCACCTCGACGACGCGCTGGTTCAGCGAGTCGGTGACGAGCGTGTTCCCGTTCTCCAGTCGGTCCGCGTCCCGCGGCCAACTGAACGAGACGCCCTCGGCCTCGTACAGGGCCCACGCGACGTCCCAGTCGCCCGTCGACTCGTTGCGGTGGAGTTCGACGATGCGGTCGTTGTGGCTGTCGGCGACGAGCACCGACCCCTCGCCCAACCACTGCGGGTTGTGCTGTTGGTTCAGCAGTTCGGGGTCGCCGAAGTTGTCGCCGTCGTCGTCCTCGTCCTCGTTTATCACCTCGACGACGCCCTCGCCGCGTTCGACGACGACGAGTTGGTGGGCGTTGCGGACGGAGACGAGGTATCTGTCCTCGGAGATGACGTCCACGTCGTTGATGTGGAGCCAGTCGGCCTTCGTCGGGTCCGGCGGCGCCTCGTATCGCGAACTCGCGTTCCACTGCCACGTCACCTCGCCGCCCTTCACGGTGTACACGCGTTCGTGTTCCATGTCGGTGACGAGGAACTCGCCCGACGGGAGCAGTTCGACGTCGTGGACTTCGCTGTTCGCGCGAGTGCGAACCGGGAAGGAGTACTCGGAGACGATGTCGGCGCCGCCGCTCTCGTTCGGTTCGAGGACGCGGAAGCCGGTGTGGGTACACGGCGCGTCGTACGGGCCGCAGTCCTCGTAACCGGAGTCCATGAACCCCGCGAGGACGCTCCCGTTGTCCAGCATCGTCACGTCGAAGTAACTGTCCGTTCCTCCCGCCTTCCACTGCGTCTCCTTCCCGTCGAGGAGGTAGACGGACCCGGCCTCGTGGAGGCCGGGACCGCCGCCTTGCGACCCGACGAGCGTCTGTCGCGCGCCGTCGTCGTCCGCGGTGCCGACGGTCGGTGCGAGGGCTGCGCTGACGAGGAGCGAGGAGACCAACAGGACGACGCCGAGGGTGGCGAGCGCCGCCCCCGTCCGTCGCGTCGCGTTCGGGCGTACTCCGGTCATCGGTTACGTGAGACTGAGCCCACGGCGACGAAAAGCGTTCGGTCCGCGTCGGCGGCGGCGAAGCGACCGGTCGCGGACGGGGCGAGTGGGACCGTCACGACCGCTCCGCCTTCAGTTCGAGCGTGTAGCCGAACGGGTCCGTGACGTAGACGGCGGGGGCGACGCCCGTCGCGCCGAGCGGTTCGAGTTCGCGGTCCACGGCGACGCCAGCGTCCGCTAGCTCCGCCTTCAGCGACTCGATGTCGGCGTCGACGCGGAGGGCGACGTGGTCGAAGGTGGCGTCGTCGGGCGCCTCGAAGTCCTCGTCCGGTTGCACGTGCATCACCGCACCCGGCGCGAGGCGGACGGAGACGAACGGTTTGTCGCCCGACGCGTACTTCTCCTCGTTCTCTATCGCCAGCCCCAACCGGTCCCGGTAGAACTCGACGGCCGTCTCCACGCCGTCCGCGGGAACGTGGAGGTTCACGTGGTCTATCTCGGTGACGTCCATGGGGACGGGACGGCCCGGAGACACGTATGTTGGGGGGTCCGTCGCTGCCGTCGTCGCCGTCCCGCGAACCCGTCGGTCCGGGGCACCGTCTCGGGACCCGACGAATCCCGTTTCGGCACCGTTTTCCGCGGGAGACCGAACGCCTACCCGATGGACTTCGACGCAGACCGACGACGCTTCTTGGAACTCGCCGGAACCGGAACCGCCGCCTCCCTCGCCGGCTGTAGCGGCCTCCGGGACACGCTCGGCTCGCAGGAAGACGCCGGAACGGGCACCGGAACCGGCGGAGACGGCGACCAACGGGTCGCGGTCGCGGTCCAGGCCGACCAGCAGGCCTTGCAGCGGCGACAGCAGGAGATACAGTCCGCGCTCAGTTCCGGAAACATCTCTCGAAGCGAGGCGCAGGCGGAGTACCGGTCCGCGCAGGAGGACCTCCGCTCGGACGCCGTGGCGTCGTTCGCAGAGCGCGCCGAGTCGAACCCGGACCTCACCGTCGCCGACTCGCTCGACCGGTTCGGCCTCCTCCTCGTCGGCGGGTCGCCGGCCGCACTCCTCGCGACGCTCTCGTCGGGCGCGGTGAACGCCCTGCTCCCGCAGACCACCTTCCAGCAGGCGAAGTCGCAGGCCCAGCAGGGAACCGCGACGTCGACGCCGTCGAACTAGCGCCGTCGAGAGCGGACAGAAAGGTTATATCCTCGCTCGCAGTTCTGTCTGTAAATCCGATATGAATCGCCGCCCGTCGCTCGACGCTCGGTGCCCGCCCGTCGCGGACGCCGACGACCCGACTCCCGCACGCCCCGCCGCACCGTAGATGTTCGTCGGGCACGAGTTCCTCGCGTTCGCCCTCGCGGGGTCCGCGGCCCGACTCGCCGGGCGCGACGCGCGGTCCGCGCTCCTCGCGGGCGGCGTGGCCGCACTCTGCGCGTTGCTCCCGGACCTCGACGTCGCCTACGGCCTCGGCGTCTACCTCCTCGCCGTGAGCGACGGCGTCGCGCTCTCGTGGGACGCCTTCTGGGGCGTCGCCAACGGCGTCCACCGGGTCGTCACTCACCCGCTCCCCGTCGGCGTCGCGGCGACGCTCTGTTTCGCGTCGGCCGTCGCGGTGACTCGTCGGGTCGCCGGACCGCCCGCCCGCGGTGCGCCCGCCTCTGCGGCCGGCGGTCTCGAATCGATTCGACGGGGGCGCGCGGAAGGCGCGTCGGCCGACGCCGTCACCACCCTCGTCGTGGTGGCTCTCGCCACCGTCGCTCTGGTCGTCGCCGGTACCGTCGTCTCGACGATGGCCAACGCGGGAGACGGGTCCGCCGTCGTCGTCGCCGTCACCTACCTCGGCGCCGTCGGCGTCGCCGGCGCAGTCGTCGCTCGTCGCTTGCGCGCGGGGAGCGCCCTCCTCGCGTTCGCCGCCGGCGTCGGCTTCCTGACGCACCCGTTCGGGGACGTGCTCATGGCCGCGCCGCCGCCGCTTCTCGCGCCGTTCGCCGCCTCACCGCTGACCGACCGCGTGGTGTTCTCCCCCGACGACACGGTGAACCTCCTCGCCGTCCTGTTCGCGGAGGTGGCCACCGTCTGGGCCGGCCTGCTGACCTACCTCCACGTCACCGACCGCCGCCTCCGCGACGCCTTCGCCGGCCGGGCCGTCGTCGGCGTCGGCTACGCGTCCGCCGCGTTCGTCCTGCCCCGGCCGACGATGGTGGACGCTCACTACCTCGGATTCACCGTCGTTCCACTGGCCGTCGTCGTCGGCGCGACGGCGTTCGAGGGCGGCGTCGGGCCGCGGACGGACCGCGCGATTCGCGGCCTCGCCACCGGACTGGCGACGCTGACCGTCGCGGGCCTCGCCTACCTCGTCACCTACCTCGTCGCGTAGAACGGAACCTCGTCGCGGAGAATCGCCCGGGACGGAGCGTCAGAGCGTGACGCCGTCGAGGTCGGACTCCAGTTCCTCGACGTGGTCGTTGTACGACTCGACGAACCCCGGGAAGTCGCCGACCAGTCGGCGCACGTCAGGCGCGGCCGGCGGTTCGTACTGCGAGAGGAGGTAGATTCCCCCCTCGCCGCCGACGCGGAGGTACGAGGCCCGGTCGCGGTCACGCTTCAGTTCCCACCGCGTGCCGGAGACGGTGGTGCCGAACGTGCCGTAGTCGGTCCCGTCGTAGCGGTGCAACTGGACGGCCATCTCGTCGCACACCTCGCGGATCCGGTCGACGACCCGGTCCCGTTCGGCGACCACGTCGGCCGTCTCCCGTGGCGCCGGGAAGTCGGTCGACACGTCGTCGAGGACGCCCGACAGCGACTCGACGTGGTCGTTGTACGACTCGACGAACGCCTCGTAGTCGCGCATCGCCGTCGCCAGGTCCGCGGGGTCGGGTTGCCGCTTCGTCGAGACGACGTACGTCTCCGCCCCGCCCTTTCCCTCGTACCGGAGGTACTGCAGCGCACCGCCCTCGTACTTGACCGTCCACGTCCCCCGCGAGGTGGTGAACGCTCGCTGGCCGTAGTCGCCCCCCTGCAGGAGGGCGAGTTCGCGCGCAATCCGTCCCGCGTGCGACTCGACGGCCGCGACCACCTCGTCGCGTCTGGCGGCGACGTCCTCGGTGTCCGCGAAGTCGAAGTCGATGCCCTCGTTCATTCGTGTCGGTGGTGGGGGTCGGCGGGCATAACGCCTCTGAAGCCGGGCGAAGCGAGGGCGAGAAGGAGTGGTGAGACGTTCGAGTCGGAGGGCGGTGTCGGGGCCTCAGTCCGCGATGAACTGGCTGGCCACCTCCAGCACCTCGTCCATCGACTTCGCCTCGTCGAAGGCGTTCGGGAACGGGTCAGCACCGTTCAGGCGGTTGAGGTACGCCGCGTGCCGGGCTTCGACGCTGTGGACGCTGAGCGCCGCCGAGAGCAGGTCGTCGTTGCTGATGCTCGGCGCAGCGCCCGCGTATGCAGCGACGCCGGTGTTCTCGAGCGCCATGGCCGTCTCGAAGAACGCCGTCGGGTTGTTCGCCTGCATCGTGCCGAACTCGTACTCGGCCTTCTCGACGGGCGTCCCGCCGAGGTCCTCGATGACCGCCTCCAGCGTCTCCACGTGCGCGGCCTCGTGTTCGCCGATGTCGGTGAGGTTCCCGTAGATGGGCTCGCGAGCGCCCCACGGGAGGTGGTCGAACATGTCGGCCGTGACGATGGTCTCTTTGCTGTAGTAGCCGCCGAGCGACTTCAGGTTGTGCGCGTAGAACGCGTCTTCGAGGTGTTCGAGCGTGAGCGCGTAGTTCAGCACGTCCACGTCAGTCGTCTCGTCGCTCGCGCCGTCCGCGTGCTCGTCGGCCGCGACGCTCGACGTCCCGAACGCGAGCGCACCGAGTCCCGCGGCGGTCGAACCCGCGAGGAACTGGCGTCGCGAGGTGACTGCGTCCTGTACTGCCCGTACTGCCGAATCGAAGGGCGTCTCGTCTGTCGACTGGTCGTGATCTGTCATTGGAGTGTGCGCGTCGAAGCGCACCTACGACTCCGATTGTCGGATAAATGAGGATTTTCCGAACTCTCACCCAAATTCGTCCGGAGTCGCGAGGTGTGAAATTATCTCTCCGAACTCTCTCGTCGTCACCAGACATACAGGGCTCGTGATCGCTTCGCGTCGCTCGTCGAGAGAGCGCGGCAGAAGTCGCTCGAAGAGACGAAACGCGCGAGAAGTGACCGGCGTGACTACCGTCGCGGGTCGCCGCGCACGTCGCTCGCGGCCACGGCGCAGATTCGAACTCCGGGACGGCCGCTCACGACGGACGCCCCGCTCTCGTTCGTCGTTGCGAAGTGGGGTGAAAATGGGCCGGCGCAGATTCGAACTGCGGTTACGGCCACCCGAAGGCCGAAGGATACCAAGCTACCCCACCGGCCCGCACCTCGAACTGAGTCCGGCGCCGCGTTTAACAGTTGTGATTCGCGGTGTTCGCCCGAGGGAGTCAGTACGTCGTGAAACCGTCGGTATCGAGGTAGTTGTGGGCGACGGTGATGGAGTGGTCGGCGTGCAGCACCTCCGGACCGAGGCGGACCCGTTCGTCCGCGGCGGCAGCGAGGGCGTCCGCCTCGTCGTCGGTGAAGTCGTGGTGGTCCGAGAGGACGAACACCGGGTCGACGGGCGGTTCGACGTCCACAACCGGGTCGCCGTCCTCGTGGAGTTCGACCACGGTTCCGTCGGCGACGGCGTCCAGCGTCGCCTCGAAGTCCATCCGACGGATGCTGACGCCGGGACTCGCCTCCGCGGGCATGTGCCCGATGGCCTCCTCGCGTACCTCCAACGCGCCGCGAATCAACGCGGCCGTACTGCGTTCGTCCGGGTTGAGCCGCCGCAACTCCGACCCCTCGAACCGGACGGTGTACTCGTCGCCGAGGACGAGGTGGACGCGGACGGACTCCCGAATCGCGTGCGAGAGAAAGAACGCGGAGTTGACGCACCGGCAGAGCACGTCCAACCGACCGGCCCCCCCGGCCAAGTCGTCGAGCGAGAAGTCGGGCGTCGTCGGAACGTCGTGACCGGTGATGACGAACTGTCGCATACGGGCCGGTGTCGCCCCCAGAACAAGGGTCTGTCCTTCGACTCAGCCGAAAAGCTTACGACTGCTAGCATTCACCACGTGCTAAGCATAACGAACTATCATCCGGTACCGAATAAAACAAACGATTGGAATTTTACGACACAACACGACGAACGGAAGGCATTAGGTGAAAATCGTATTTCATCTAGCGAAAACTTCGACGTGAATGAAAGTTTACCAACATGCTTAATTCCTTGTAGAATAGAAGCGGAAAAAGCCGAGTACGGCGAGAGGAACGGCGCAAAAACAAGATTTGCCGATACCGGAGAACATTCGTTAGGTATTTATCCAACCAGCGGCTGATTCTCGGTATCCCTCAACATAAGGTGCAGTAACCCATGTCAGATAAACCCAAGACGTTTCACAGTCGACTGAACCGTCGCCGTGTCCTTCAGGGCCTCGGTGGCGCAGGTATCGCAGGTCTCGCCGGCTGCGCTGGCGGCTCCGGTAACGAGACGGACGGCGGGAGTACGGCCACCGAAGGTGGCTCCGGGTCCACCGGGACAGAAACCACGAGCGGTGGCGACAGCGGCACCGCCGGCGGGAAGCTCAAGATGGCGCTCGTCAAGAGCCCCATCGAGTTCGACCCCATCGTCCTGAACGACGTTCCGTCGTCGCAGGTCGTCGACCGCATCGTCGAAGGACTCTACACCTACAACGAGTCGACGGGTATCGTGCCCGTCCTCGCCGACGGCGAGCCGACCGTCGAGAACGACGGTACGCGCTACACGGTCAGCATCCAGGACGGCGCGACGTTCTCCAACGGCGACCCCGTCACCGCGTCAGACGTGAAGTACTCCTTCGAGGCACCGGTCAAAGAGGAGACCGAGAACGCCTCCGAACTGAACATGGTCGACTCCATCACCGCGGTGGACGAGAAGACCGTTCAGTTCGACCTCAAGTACCCGTTCGCGCCCTTCATGAACACGCTGACGTGGTACGTCGTGCCCGAGTCCGTCCGCGAGGAGGACAAGGACGCGTTCAACACGGGCGGTAACCTCGTCGGTTCCGGTCCGTTCGTGTTCGACGAGTGGCAGGAAGGTAACTTCGCGCGCATCACGGCCAACGAGGACTACTGGGGCGAGCCCAAGCCGAAGCTCGGCGAAGTCGAGTTCGTGCCCGTCGAAGAGGCGACGACGCGCGTGACGACGCTCAAGAACGGCGAGAACGACATCATCGAGGAGATTCCGCCGAAGCAGTACCCGACGGTCCGCAGCATCTCCGACGCCAGCGTCGACGAGGTGCCCGGCATCGGGTACTTCTACGCGGCGTTCAACTGCAACGAGGGCCCGACGACGGACAAGAAGGTCCGCGAGGCCATCGACTACGCGTTCAGCATGGACCAGGCGGTCAGCTCCTACGTGGAGCCGACGGGCATCCGACAGTACAGCCCGCTGCCGAAGTCCATCGCCGAGGAGTGGGGCTTCCCGCTCGACGAGTGGAAGCAGATTCCGCACGACAAGGACATCGACCAGACGAAGGCGCTGTTCGACGAGGCCGGCGTGCCGGACGACTACTCGTTCAAGATCATCGTCCCGCCGGACGACAAGCGTGAACAGATCGGCATCACGATCTCTAACGGGATCAAGGAGGCCGGTTGGGACGCGTCCGTCCAGCGTCTCGACTGGGGTGCGTTCCTCGACAAGTACGTCTCCGGGAAGGAGGACGACTACAACATCTACACGCTCGGCTGGTCCGGAACCCCCGACCCCGACGCGTTCACGTACTACATGTTCGGTCGCGACGAGAACACCCTCGGCGTGACGAACGGGACGTTCTACGGCAACAACAGCGAGAACGGCAAGACGGTGAGCCAGAAGTTCATCGAGGCCCGCGAGACGCCCGAGCGTGAGGAGCGCAAACAGCTCTACACCGAGGGCATCACGATGGCGCTCGAGGA
The DNA here is from genome assembly GCF_900112175.1 of Halogeometricum rufum. Classification (NCBI taxonomy): domain Archaea; kingdom Methanobacteriati; phylum Methanobacteriota; class Halobacteria; order Halobacteriales; family Haloferacaceae; genus Halogeometricum; species Halogeometricum rufum. The sequence continues at coordinate 885,630 of NZ_FOYT01000002.1, forward strand.
CCGCGCGCACCTGCCCGCCTACAACCTGAAGAACAGTTTCGGCGTGAAGGACTACGTCAACGACTTCAGCTCACACCCCGTGCTCAGCTTCACGCTGTCCACGTCGCACAACAACGTCTCTGTCAACAAGTAATACACTTTCAGACAGAGGCTGAGACGCCATATTTATGTACAAACCAGCCGCTAAACGACGCTTAGAGACATACATGGACGAAAACCAGTAGTGGTCTAACAATGGGACGCCTTCGCTACACAATCAGCCGACTCCTCCAGGCGATTCCGGTGATCGTCGGCGTGATTACCATCACGTTCTTCCTCACCGACGCCATCCCGGGGGACCCGGTACAGATCATGCTCGGCCCGTCGCCGAGTGCGCAACAAGCCGCAGCAATCCGTGCGAAGTTCGGACTCGACCGACCGCTCCACGTTCGGTACTTCAGCTACCTATTCGACGTCATCCAACTGGACCTCGGCACGAGCATCTACTACCAGGTTCCCGTCACCCAGAAGATCGCAGAGCGCCTGCCGGTGACGCTCTACCTGCTGCTGTCGGCCTTCACGTTCGCGCTGGTGACCGCCGTTCCGCTCGGCATCATCTCCGCGAAGCGACGCAACGAGCCGACGGACCACGTCTCCCGCGTCGTGGCCCTCTTCGGCGTCAGCACGCCCTCCTTCTGGATCGGGCTGATGCTCATCATCGTCTTCTCGTTCTGGCTGGACTGGTTCCCGGCGACGAACATCATCCTCCCGTGGGTCGCGCCCGCGAGCGTCGACGGAGCCAGCAACCAGCTGGACGTGATATTCAAATCCATCCACCACCTCATCTTGCCGACCATCACGCTCGGAACGCTGCAGATGGCGGCGTTCACTCGCATCGAGCGCTCCTCGATGCTCGAAGTGCTCGGCGAAGAGTACGTCAAACTGGCCCGCGCCTACGGCGTCAGCGAGACGACGATCGTGCGCAAGCACGCTTTCCGGAACGCGCAGCTTCCCCTCATCACGATCGTCGGCCTCCAGCTGACCAGCGCGCTGGGCGGCGCAGTACTGACCGAGACGGTCTTCTCCATCAACGGGATGGGTCGCCTCATCATCACGGCCATCCAGAATCAGGACTTCCAGCTCGTGATGGGGACGACGCTGGTGTTCGGACTGGTGTTCGTCATCGGCGTCATCCTGACGGACCTCTCGTACGCCTACGTGGATCCACGAGTCTCGTTCGAGGGTGAAGAATAATGTCGAACGCAACGAGCAGAACTGACGCAGACGAGAGCGGTCCCGAACAGCCAGAAGCCCGTGTCGGCTTGCGCTACACCCTCTCGCAGGTGAAGCGCGACCCGACGGCGCTCGCCGGTCTGGGCGTCATCGCCGTCATGACGACCGTCGCGCTCATCGCGTTCGTCGACGGCATCGTCTTCGACATCCTCGGCGACTTCGAGACGTTCGCGAACATGGGCATCCACCAGTACGTGCTGGCGGAGACGGTCTGGGTGAACCCGGTGAACGACCCGGCCAACGCGCAGATTCTGCGCCCGCCGGTCTACCTGACGAACCAGCTCTACCCGAACGACCCCGGAACGTGGGCGCACCCGCTGGGGACCGACCACCGCGGCCGCGACGTCTTCGCGCGCCTGTTCTACGGGACGCGCATCGCCATCACCGTCGGCATCGTCTCGACGGGCATCGCGATGATCCTCGGGATGCTCGTCGGCGCCATCGCCGGCTACTACGGCGGCTGGATCGACGACGCGCTGATGCGCGGGTCGGAGACGCTGTACGCCATCCCGTTCCTCGTGCTGGTCATCGCGTTCATGACCGCGTTCGGTCGCAACCTGACCTACGCGATGATCGGTGTCGGTATCGCCACCATCCCGACGTTCGCCCGCCTCATCCGCTCCCGCGTGCTGTCGGTGCGCGAGGAGGACTACATCGAGGCGGCGCGGGCGGCGGGGGTCCGCGACCGCGACATCATCCTCCGGCACGTCATCCCGAACAGTTTCGCGCCCGTGCTGGTGCAGGCGACGCTGCAGGTCGGCGTGAACATCCTCATCATCGCCGGCCTGTCGTTCCTCGGCTACGGTGCGCAACCGCCGACGCCGTCGTGGGGACAGATGCTCTCGAACTCCCGGCAGTACATGCTGCCCAACCCGTGGTTCAGTATCTGGCCCGGCATCGCCATCCTGATCACCGTCGTCGGTTTCAACCTCATCGGTGACGGCCTCCGAGACGCACTCGACCCACGGATAAACAACTGATGAGCGAACCACTACTCAAAGTCGAGAACCTGAAGACGCAGTTCTTCACCGAGGAGGGGACCGTCCGCGCGGTGGACGGCATCTCCTTCGAGGTGAACGAAGGGGAACTCGTCGGCCTCGTGGGCGAGTCCGGCGCCGGAAAGTCCGTCGCGACGAGTTCGATAATGCGACTCGTCGAGGAACCCGGCGAAATCGTCGGCGGGACGGTGACGTACAAGGGCAAGAAGCTCATCGACTTCGAGGAGGGGCCGGACGGCGAACTCCGGCAGTCCTCGGAGATGCTCTCCAACGAGCAGATGCGCAAGCAGATTCGGGGCAAGGAGATAGCGATCATCTTCCAGGACCCGATGGAGGCGCTGAACCCGGTGTTCAAGATCGGGGGACAGCTCCGCGAGTTCATCGAGCTGAACCGCGACGTGACGAGCAAGCAGGCGAAGGAGATAGCAGTCGACATGCTCCGGGAGGTCGGAATTCCCGAGCCCGAGAAGCGGTACGAGAGCTACCCGCACCAGTTCTCCGGCGGGATGCGCCAGCGCGTCATCATCGCGATGGCGCTCGCCTGCGAACCGGACCTCATCATCGCCGACGAACCGACGACGGCGCTGGACGTGACCGTCGAGGGTCAGATTCTGGACCTCGTCGAGGACCTCCAGCAGAAGTACAACACGTCGTTCGTCTGGGTCACGCACGACCTGGGCGTGGTCGCGGAGATCTGCGACCGCGTGAACGTGATGTACCTCGGCGAGATCATCGAACAGGCGGACGTGGACGACCTGTTCCACAAGACGCGTCACCCGTACACGGAGGCGCTCTTGGACTCCATCCCGCGACCCGACCAGAGCGTCGAGGAACTCAACCCGATAAAGGGCGTCATGCCCGAGGCGATCAATCCGCCGTCGGGCTGTCGGTTCCACACGCGCTGTCCCGAGGCCCGGACCATCTGCAAGGAGGTCCGACCGGCGTATCAGGACGTGAGCGACCCCGGCGACTCCTCGCACATGGTCTCGTGCGTGAAGTACGAGAACGTCGGCTACGACGACGCCGAACCGCTCGAGACCGAGGCCACCGGCGCGTTCAGCGGTGGACTCGTCGAAGCACGAGGTGACGGAGAATGAGCAAAGGAATGGTGACGGAGAGTTCGGACGGAGTCGGCTTCGGGGAGACGCTCCTCAAAGTCGAAGGGTTGACCAAGTACTTCAGTCAGGGCAGCGGCCTCATCGCGAGCCTGTTCAACGACGAGGAGGTGAAAGCCGTCGACGACGTGACGTTCGACATCGCGAAGGGCGAGACGCTCGGACTCGTCGGCGAGTCCGGGTGTGGCAAGTCCACGCTCGCACGGACCGTCCTCCGTCTCCTGGAGCCGACCGACGGCGCGGTGTGGTTCAAGGGCGACAACCTCGCGGAGATGAGCGGCGAGCAACTCCGCTCGATGCGCGAGGACATGCAGATGATCTTCCAGGACCCGCAGTCCTCGCTGGACCCCCGGATGAAGGTCGGTCCAATCGTCGAGGAGCCGATGAAGGCCCACGGCCTCTACAAGGGCGAACGCGAGGAACGGGCGCGGATGCTGCTGGAGAAGGTCGGCCTCGACCCCCAGCACTACAACCGCTACCCGCACCAGTTCTCCGGCGGACAGCGCCAGCGCGTGAACCTCGCGCGGGCGCTCGCCGTCAACCCGGACTTCATCGTCTGCGACGAACCCACGTCGGCGCTCGACGCCTCCATCCAGGCGCAGGTGCTGAACACGATGCGGGACCTCCAGGACGAGTTCGGTCTCACCTACCTGTTCATCAGCCACGACCTCTCCGTCATCCGGCACATCTCCGACCGCGTGGCCGTGATGTACCTCGGACAGTTGGTCGAACTCTCGGACACCGAAGAGCTGTTCGAGAACCCCCAGCATCCGTACACGAACGCCCTCCTGCAGTCGATTCCGGTGCCCGACCCACGGCACGGCGGTCAGCGCGGCGTCCTCGAGGGCGACGTGCCGTCGCCCATCGACCCGCCGTCGGGCTGTCGGTTCCGGACGCGATGTCCGCGACTCATCGCGCCCGACCAGTACGACCTGACGCTGGAGGAGTGGGACGACGTGAAGGCGTTCATGCGCGAGACGGAGCGTCGTACCTTCGAACCGGAGGGCGAGGCGTCCATCCGCGAGGAGTTCTTCCCGAACGGGACGCCCGACGGAGAGGCGGGCTCGCTCGTCGAGACGAGCATCGACGACGTGCTGAACGACGACTGGGACGCCGCCGAGGACCGACTGCGAGAGTCGTTCGCGGAGCAGAGCATCTGCGCGAAGGAGGTTCCCTCCTACGAGGTCGAGCCCGAACACGGGACGGACGTCCACTTCGCCGCCTGTCACCTCCACCGCGACGACATCGAGGGCAGCGCGAACGCCGACTGACCGGCCCGTCCGGTTCGCTCTCACTCGTCTCGAACGCGCGCTCGAACTCACATCTCGTCTTCCGCGTACGCTCGAACCGCGAGCGACGGCGTCAGCCGCCGATTCGTATCTCGGTGGTGTCCTCGGGCCGGTCGCCGTCGAGTGCGAGGTACGCGCCGATCTCGTGGACGCCGCGCGTCGGTTCGACCCACCGCGTCGGCGCGTCGCCGTCCCCGACGCGCTTGAACAGGCCGTTCCACGTCTGCGTGAAGACCTTGCGTTCGCCCGCCCGGAAGGTGAGTTTCGCGGGGCGCTCCGGGAGGTAGATTCGCTCGTCGCTGGCCTCCAGTTCGCCGTCCACGGTCCACCCCCAGAGCCGTCGCGTCGGCGTCTCGACGGCGACGGGCAGGGGCAACTGGTTCTCGACTTCGACCGTCAGTTCGACCGGGTCGCCGGGGGCGTACGTCTCCCGGTCCGTCCGGACCGACAGCGAGAGGGCGCGTCTGACGACCGCTTGCGGGACGAACTTCCCGAGGGCGTCGGCTATCGGACTCTTGGTGTCGTCGAAGCCGTAGCGGTCCTCCCGGTTCCCGACGGGGCCGTTCGCGGGTGGCATTGCTCGACCCGTCGGTAGGCCCGCGCGGCGTTTACCTCCGTCGGTCGCACGGTCAGTCGTCGCGCCGCAGGACGTACGCCGACACGGCCGCCCCGGCGGCCGCACCGGCGGCGAGACTGGGCACGTCGAGTCCGCGCACGACAGTCGAGAACGGGTACGCCTCGCGTTCGCGGAGCGTCGCCTCCGCGTCGGGCGACTCGGGGACGGTGACGACGTACTCGCGGACCTCGCCCGGACGGACCGTCGCCGTCACGGAGCGTTCGAGGTACGAGCCGTCGAGTCCGGCCGCCTCCGCGGTCAACTCGTACGTCGCGTCCCGTTGGCCGACGACGGAGACGCGGTAGTCACCGGGCGGAGCGTCGTAGCGGTAGCGCATCGCGTACACGTCGGTCCGACTGCGGTCCATCTTCGCCGCCACGTTCCGACCGACCGTCCGCCCGTCGGGCGCGACGACGGACAGCGACACGTTCGGCGAGGTGACGGAGAACCGCACCGCGCGTTCGAGGAGGTGCGAGAAGTCGTCGCCGTCGCTCTCGGCGGTTCGCTGCGGCGTCTGGACGTCGGCGTCCGCGCGGATGGCCCGGTCCCAGCGGTTGAAGACCAGACTGTCGAAGTCGGGGTGGCCGGTGAGCGGCGGCGTCCGGGTCGGTCGGACCGTCAGTCGCCGCCGGTAGCCGCGCTGGTACGCCCGGGCGGGCACGTTCGGGTCGTAGACGCGGAGCCGCGTCTTCGCGCCGTCCGCTTCGTAGTCGTACACCAGCACCTGATGCGACCGGCGGGTGGCGGTGTCCACGAGGGTGACCCCCGCCGTCCCGAACGCGTCGACGGCGGCGGTCAGCGCCGCCAGTTCCGCCTCGAAGTCGATTCGGTGCGGGCGGAGCATCCGGTGGCGACCCAGCCACGAGTGGACGTCGAGCAGTTGCGTCGACTGGTACTCGTCGATGTGCACGCCGATGGTCTCCCCGGACTCGCGGGGGACTTCGGGCGTCCGGAGCGACGCCGCGTCGTCGACGTCGGCGGGGAGCAGCGACGGGTTCTCGAAGAACTCCTGCGCGGAGAACGTCATGCCGTAGCAGTGGCCGTCCGTCGAGGACAACTGCGCGGCGGCGACGCGAATCTGCGAGGAGAGCAGTCCGACGAGGGCGTCGGGGAGTCTCGCGACGGGCGTGCCGAACAGGTCGGAGAACGGGCCTTTCCAGTCTTCCTCGACGCACTCGCGCACCTCTGACTTCGCGACGGCGCGGTGGTCGTGGGCGGGGTACGCCGGTTCGTTCCCGCGCCAGTTCCGGAATCCGAACCCGTGCGTCGCGGGCGAGAACCCCTCGTCCTCGCGGGCGTCGGCGACGCCGGGGGCGGCGGCGAGCGTCGCCGCCCCCGCGCCGAGACTGGCGAGGAATCCGCGGCGTCCGAGTCTCCTCATCGAGCGTGTGTTCTGGTCGGACTAACTTGACCGTTTCCCGAACTGTGTGGCGGAACATGATTCTGCCCGCCGCCACGAAGGCGGGCGCTCCCTGGTCAGTAGCCCTGCGCGTTCCCGTCCTTCCGGGGTTCCGTCGCCGCCGAGAGCGTCCCGCCGTCGTTCCGGGCTATCTGCGCGCCGCCGAACAGACTGGGGTAGAGGAGTCGCACGTCGTGGCCTCGGCGGGTGAGTTTCGTCCCGAGGCTGTCGCTCGTCCGTTCCTCGATGGCGAGCGACCCGTCCTCGCGGTAGCGCCAGCGCGGGTAGTCCAGCGCCGCCTGCAGGGGCATCCCGTGGTCGACGACGTTGGAGACCACCTGCACGTGCCCCTGCGGTTGCATGTAGCCGCCCATGACGCCGAACGCCGCCCAGTCGTCCTCGTCGAACCTGAGCAGGCCGGGGATGAGCGTGTGGAACGGGCGCTTGCCGGGTTCGATGCGGTTCGGGTGGTCGGGGTCCAGCGAGAACGAACTGCCGCGGTTCTGCAGGGCGATGCCGGTGTCGCCCGCGACGAGGCCCGAACCGAACCCGGCGAACCGAGAGTTGATGTAGGAGACGACGTTGCCCTCGTCGTCGGCGACGGTGAGGAGGACGGTGTCGGAATCCTCCGCGTTCGCGTCGGGGACGCCGAACGACACGTCGTCGTTCGCCTCCGGGCCGATTTCGGCGGCGCGGCGTTCGGCCCACTCCTTCGAGGCCAGCGGCGGAATCTCCTCGTACTCGGGGTCGGTGATGTAGCGGTGGCCGTCGTGGAACGCGAGCTTCATCGCCTCGCCGAAGTAGTGGACGCGTTCGGGGGAGTCGAGGTCGTACTCGCCCGCGCCGACGGCCTCGGCGATGTTCAGCGCCTCCAGCGCGATGAGCCCCTGATTGTTCGGCGGGAGTTCGTACACCTCGACGCCGTTGTACGTCGTGGAGACGGGGTCGGGGTACTCCACCTCGAAGTCGGCGAGGTCCTCGACGGTCATGAACCCGCCCTGCGACTGCACCTCCGCGGCTATCTGCTCGGCGATTTCGCCCTCGTACACCACGTCCGCCCCCTCGTCGGCGATGCGCTCCATCGTCGCGCCGAGTTTCGGGAGCGTCACCGTCTGCCCCACGTCGGGGGCCTCGCCGTCGAACAGGAACGCGTCGCGGGCGTTGTCGGTCTGGAACAACTCCTCGCCGTGCGTCCACGCGTCGGCGATTATCTCGCTGACCGGGTAGCCCTCGGTGGCGTAGCGGATGGCGGGCCCGAGGGCGTCCGCGAGCGTCAGTTCGCCGAACTCCTCGCTGGTCGCCTCCCACCCGCGGGCCGTGCCGGGGACGGTGACGGCGTGCGCGCCGGTGTCGGGCATCTCGGCGTCCTCGGGCGCGACGCCCTCCTCCTCGGCGACGGCGGCGCGGACGTTCTCGATGGTCGCGTCGGCCGGCGCGCCGCCGCAGGCGCGCATCGCCCCCACCTCGCCGTCGGCGGTGCGGTAGAGGGCGAACACGTCGCCGCCGAGGCCCGTGGAGGTGGGTTCGACGACGTTCAGCGCCGCCGCCGTCGCCACGGCGGCGTCGAAGGCGTTGCCACCCTCCCGGAGCAGTTGGATGCCCGCCTCCGCGGCGAGCGGTTGGCTGGTGGCGACGACGCCGCGCTGTCCGTACACCGTCGAGCGTCGGGACGTGAACCGGTCTAAGTCCGCGTTTCCGTCGATGTCCATGCGCACCGGTTTCGAACGAGGGAGAAAAAGTCCACCTCAAGGGGCACGGCAGGGTGGGTAGATGGGCGGGGCGTACCCGCCGGTGACGGCGGCGACGGCGGCCCCCGCAAGTTTCGAGGCGCTCGGCCGTCAACTCGGGGCGAGAGATGAGCCAACGAAACCTGATAGAGGAGGTCGAAGCGCGACTCCGGTACGTCCCTCGGTGGCGGTTGATTCTCGGCGTCGTCCTGCTGATACCGCCGTTCAGCATCGTCGGGATGGCGATTCTGGCCTACGAGTTCCTCCGGGCCGGCGAACCGCTACGGGAGGCCGAAGGGGAGTCGCTCGTCGGTGGCGACGCGGAGGCGGACGAAGTCGCGGCCGTCGGGGACGACGCTACCGAGTCCGGCGCTGTCGAACCCGACGTGACCGAGTCCGACGCAACCGACGAAAACGACGCGAGCGACGAAAACGACGCGAGCGACGAAAACGACGCTGAGGACGCGTAACGCGGCTATCGGGGTCCGCGGTGGTTCGGTGTCTCTACCGCCCCGCGGCGTCACCGGCCGAGCAGTCCGCGGACCGTCCCCACGAGGCCGGCGCGTTCGACTTCGGTCCGCACCAGTCGGTCGAACGCCCACGTCGGGAGGAGGGTCCGCAGGAGAGGGAGCAGACGCGCCTGCCACGTCACCGGGTAGCGCGCCTTCGGGTCAGCCGCCTCGACGGCGGTGACGACGGTGTCCGCCACGCGTTCGGGGGCGACGCCGCCGGGGTCGAACCCCGCTCGCACGTCGCGGTACGTCGCCGCGTACGGCGTCTCGTCGTAGCGGTCGAGTCCCGCCTTCGCGCGTTCGTTGAACCCGGTCCGCACCGGGCCGGGTTCGACTATCGCGACGCGCACGCCGTGCGGTTCGAGTTCGACGCGAAGGGCGTCCGAGAGCGCCTCAATCGCGTGTTTGGTCGCGCCGTAGACGCCGTGGTACGGGAGCGTCACCCGGCCGAGGACGGAGGCGACGGTGACGATGCGGCCGCCCGACTCGCGGAGGGCGGGCAGGGCGGCGCGGACGACGGAGAGGACGCCGAAGACGTTCACGTCGAACTGGCGTTCCACCGTCGCCGCCGGCACGTCCTCGACGGCGCCGAGTTCGTAGACGCCCGCGCAGGGGACGAGGGCGTCGATACCGTCGACGGCGACGGCGGCGACGCGTTCGCGCACCGTCTCGTCGTCGGTCACGTCGCAGACGTGCGTCGCCACGTCGTCGGGGAGGCGTTCGAGGGCGGCAGCGTCGCTGTCGAGGACGACCACGTCGTGGCCGCGGGCGCGGAGGCGGCGCACCGTCGCGCGGCCGATGCCGGACGCGCCCCCGGTGACGAGGACGCGGAGCGATTCGGACATTGGCGGGACTGTCCGGCCGAGGCGATTGAGCGTTTCGATGACTGCGAAGGGGGTGAGCGGGCGACGGCAGGCGCGGCGGGGGAGCGGCGACGGAGCGACGTGAGCGTCGGCGAGTGACGCCCGGTCAGTCCGTCAGCCCGTAGCCGCGACGGAACAGGGCGACGTTGAGGGCGGTGACGGCGACGGTGAGGGCGACGAGGACGGCCAGCGAGGCGTTGGGGTCCACTTCGCTGACGCCGAGGAAGCCGTAGCGGACGCCGTTGACCATGTATATCATGGGGTTCAGGAGCGACACCTGCTGGAGCGTCGTCGGCAGTTCGTTCAGGGAGTAGAAGACGCCGCCGAAGAACACCAGCGGTCGCAGGATGAACTGGTTCATCATCGTCAGGTCGTCGAAGTCCTCGGCCCACAGGCCGCCGACGACGCCGAGACTGGCGAACAGCAGGGTGATGACGGCCATGAACGCGGCGAGGTAGAGTGGTCGAGCGAGGCCGACGGTGGTGAAGAACGCGCCGATGACGGCGACGAGAGCGCCGACGACGACGCCGCGCGTCGCCGAGGAGAGGACGTACGCGCCGACCATCGACCGGTAGGAGAGCGGCGAGGTCAGCACCTCCTCGATGTAGCGGTTCCACCGGCCGTGGAAGATGGAGAAGGAGGCGTTCTCGAACGCGTTCGACACCGCGCCGAGGACGATGAGGCCGGGGAGGATGAAGAGGATGTAGGGGACGCCCGCGATCTCGTTGATGCGTTCGCCGAGGATGACGCCGAAGACGGAGAAGTAGAGCACGTTCGTGATGAACGGCGGGACGAACGTGTTGCGCGGGCGGCGGACGAACCGCAGGACCTCGCGCTTGAGGAGGGCGAAGAAGCCCGTGCGTTCGACGCTCACTGGCCCACCTCCATCGTCGCGCGGCCCTCCTCCTCGGCCCGGGTCATCTCGACGAACACCTCTTCGAGCGAGGTGCGGGAGATTTCGAGGTCCACGAGTTCGTGGCCCGCGGCGTCGAGACGCCGGACCACGTCGGGAGCGACCAGTCCGCCCTCGCGGGCGGTGACGACGAGGCGGGTGCCGTCGAGTTCCACCGCCTCGACCCTGTCGTCCTCGGCGGCGAAGTCGGGGACTGCGGTGGGCGCGTCGCGGAGGGTGACCACGATGTCGTCGGTGCCGCGGTCCATCAGTTCGTCCGGACTCGCCACCTCGAGGACGCGGCCGGAGTCGAGGATGGCCACCTCGTCGCAGAGGCGTTCGGCCTCCTCGATGTAGTGCGTCGTCAGGAGGATGGTCGTCCCGCTATCGTTCAGTTCGGTGATGGTCTCCCACAGTTCGTGCCGGAGTTGCACGTCCACGCCCGCCGTGGGTTCGTCGAGGATGAGGAGGTCCGGGTCCGTGATGAGGGCGCGCGCGAGGACGAACCGGCGCTTCATCCCGCCGGAGAGCCAGTCGAACCGCGTGTCGCGCTTGTCGTAGATGCCGACGCGCTTGAGCACTTCGTCGGCCCGTTCGCGCGCCTCGTCGGCGGGGACGCCGTGGTAGCCCGCTTTCGTCACGAGGACTTCGCGAATCGGGAAGAACCGGTCGACGTTGAACTCCTGCGGCGCGAGGCCGATTCTGTCCCGCGCCTCGCGGTAGTCGTCCTCCACGTCGTGGCCGAACACCTCGGCCCGGCCGCCGGACTTGCGGACGAGGCCGACCAGGACGTTGATGAACGTGGTCTTCCCCGCGCCGTTCGGGCCGAGGAGGCCGAAGAACGACCCCTCGGGAACGTCGAGGTCCACGCCGTCCAACGCCTGCACGTCGCCGTACGACTTGCGTAAGTCGCGTATCGTTATCGCAGAAGCCATCAGATGTCCGTAGGTCGGCGACTGGACGGATTAAGCGCACCGACCGCGGAACGATGTGCGATAGCCTGCCACGGGTCCGAGACGGCGGCGGCGGCGGCCGGGCGCACAGACGTGTGCTGGTTAGTCCCACACATATCGATATAAGGCGGTAAACTGCATTAAAGAATATTATCACTATCAATCATTATGTTTAACTACCAGATGGTCCTTGCGGCAGACGAGGTGAACGCCGATGGCAGTATCCGGCGCAGTACGCGCCCATCGACACACGTTCCGCACGCCGAATCGCTCGACAGACCGCCCCGACCCACCCAGACGACCCAGATGACGACACCCACGACCCGAGAGACGACCCGACGTACCACCCGACCGATGACCCGAAACTACCCGAACAACGAGGAGAACATGGACGCCCCGTTGGTCCCCTTCATCACCGACCCGACAGAGCAGACGCCCGACGACGAGATTACCGACCTCCGGCGCGACATCGCCGCCCTCGCCGCCCAACTGGACCGCATCGAGACGCGCATGGAGGAGGACCGATGACGACGAGCGAGGACCCCTACGAGCGAACGACGGGCGCGGACGTCCACACCCGCGACGTGGACAACGCCTCGGCCCGCGAGTTCCGGCGGATGCTGGACGAGCAGAACTTCGTCTTCGCGCCGGGCATCTACCACGCCCTCGACGCGCGTCTGGCCGAACTCGCCGGCCTCGACGCCGCCTACATGAGCGGCTACTCCACCGTCCTCGGTCAGTTCGGGTTCCCCGACCTGGAGATGGTGACGATGACCGAGATGGTCGAGAACGCAAAGCGCATCGTCGAGGCGACGAACCTGCCGGTCGTCGCCGACTGCGACACCGGCTACGGCGGCGTCCACAACGTCCGCCGCGCCGTCCGCGAGTACGAGAAGGCCGGCGTGGCCGCCGTCCACATCGAGGACCAGACGACGCCGAAGCGGTGCGGTCACATCGCCGGCAAGCAGATCGTCTCTCGGGACAAGGCCCGCGCGCGATTCGAGGCGGCCGTCGACGCCAAGCAGTCCGAGGACACGTTCATCATCGCCCGGACGGACGCCTACGGGTCGTCGAACGGCGACTGGGAGGAACACCTCGAACGCGGCCGCATCTACGCCGACGCCGGCGTCGACATGGTGTGGCCCGAGATGCCGGACCCGTCCCGCGAGGACGCCGTCCAGTACGCCGAGACCATCCACGAGACGCATCCGGACCTGAAGCTGGCGTTCAACTACTCCTCGTCGTTCGCGTGGTCCGAGGAGGAGGACCCGCTCACGTTCGAGGAACTCGGCGACCTGGGCTACGAGTACATCTTCATCACCCTGTTCGGCCTGCACTCGGGCGCCCACAGCGTCTACGAGGACTTCCGCTCGCTGGCCGAGACGGACGAGGAGGCGCAGTTCGACCTGGAGGAACGCTACCTCGGCCACCCGACCGAGTCGCACCACGAGATGGCCTTCGTCTCCGACTACCAGGAGACCGAGATGCAGTTCGACCGCGAGGCGCGCGACCGCATCGAGAACTCCGAGGGCTTCTCCGAGGAGGAGAGCACGCCCATCGAGAGCGACGACTGAACGGCCGAACCGACTCGCGCCGGCGGCCGCCGTACCGTGAGGGAGGTCACCGGCGCGTCGCCCGTCCGTCGGTCGGGGCGGACGGCGCGGCCCCTGCGCTGCGAATCTCCTCGCGCGGCCGGCGTTCCGTCGCTCGCACGCCGTGTCACGATTCTTGCTAACTTTTCACACGCCTGAACAAACGTTAAGTTATTCCACCGCATCTGCCGAGACGAGTCCCGCGACCCTGCGGGCAGAGAGACCGATGACCCGGACAGCCACCACTCGCCGTCCGCCCCACGCGGTAGCCGCGACTGCGGCCGCCGCCCTCGGCGAGGGAGCCGTCTGGATTATCGGAGGCTTCTCCGGAAACGGGGAGGCCGCACCCCTCTGCGTCCGGTCCGCGCTCGGCGCGTAACCACGCGCCGCGCGGGCGGGGTCCGGGGAATCCGGCTTCGTTCTCGCGTGTGACTCACGACCGAGACGAACCGTCCCCGTCCCTTTCTCGCGCGGCCGATACGCCCCGAGCGCGGAGCATCCACACCGGACCGCTCCCGTGTCGGCAGTCTCCGTCGTCGCCGACGACGCGAGAGGCGCGTTCGACTCGCGCCGGGAGCCTCATGGCAATCTCCCGACCCAGCCAGTCCGCACAGGCAGACCACCACTCGGTTCGCGCCTCGCTGACGGTCCTCGTCACGCGCGACGCCGACGGCGACTTACAGGAGGGCGTCCGCGCCCGCCTCGCCGCCGTCGACTGCGTCGTCGCCGTGGACCGCGCGGACGTGAGCGGCTTACGACCCGCGTTGAACGACCTGCGCGTCGAGGTGGACGCGGACCTCCGCGTCAGCGGTCCGCCCGAGGAGGCGAGCATCGCCGACGCCCTCGAAGCCGGCTTCGGCGTGAAGGCGGTGCGCGAGGTGGCGAGGACGTAGGCCGCCGTCTCGACGGCGTCCGCCGCCCCCGCACCGCACTTCGCCCTCCCCCTCACCGCCCTCCCGTCCGAGCCACGACCCGCCACGTCGGCTCTCTCACGTCCCCTCGTTCGATCGCCCGCCGTTTCGGCCCTCCCCCACGCGAGAACGCTCAAGTCCGCCGAGCGCGACGTGTCGGTCGTGAGTCCATCAGACGCCGCGACCGACGACGCGACGCCGGGAGACGACGCGCCCGTCGTCGTCTACGACG